>LOEW01000204.1 GCA_001516045.1 Desulfosporosinus sp. BRH_c37 | reverse complement strand
CGTCATTACACTAAGGATTGCATCAAAAAGAAAAAGGAATACATGGTCAAGCAAAGTAATTATGTGCTTGCGGTATGGAACGGCAAGCCCGGCGGCGCGGGCAACATTCTTGCTTTTGCCCGCACTCTGGGAAAGACTGTGATTCTGATTGACCCCAATACCTTTGAAGTGCGAACTGATTCTAATAAACACTAGCGACACAGCCCAATGAACCGTAAAGGCGCTCCTCAGTAGGAGCGCCTTTTAAATGGAGGTGATTTGATTTTATGGCAATTGATCCGGCAACGGCAAAGCTTCTTGCCCAGGCGGCCTTAAAGCTTGCCTCCGATGAGGAAGCAAGAAAAAGGTTGCTGATGATTATTCTTACACCCTTGCTGTGTGTCGTTCTCATCCTGACGGCCTTCGTTTATATCCTTACCCACCCGCTGGAATCTTTGGGTGAGTTTTTCGATAGCCGGGCCATTACTGAGGTAGAGCGGCTGCAAAACGACTACGGGATGTACCAGTACCTTGCGGCAACGAATTATGAAAGCGGCATAACATCCTATGAGGGCGTGATCTTCACCGATGGAGCCACGCCGGTGGTCTACTACAACCAAGGAGATGAACGATATAAAGACATGCCTTACGGGACAGACAACATCGGCGGGTATGGCTGCGGTCCCACCGCAATGGCTATGGTAGTATCCAGCCTGACGGATAAAACGGTTGACCCGGTGGAAATGGCAGAATGGTCTTATGATAACGGGTATTGGGCTCCCGGCGGCGGTTCCTATCATTCCCTTATTCCGGGCGCAGCGAAAGCCTTTGGCTTGCAGGTAGAAGGCTGCCTAGCGAAGGAACCGCAAAAAATTGTTGACGCGCTGTCTTCCGGCAAGCTGGTGGTCGCACTGATGGGAAAGGGGCATTTTACGTCCAGCGGGCATTTCATCGTACTCAGGGGCGTGACCGCCGGGGGAAAAATCCTGGTGGCGGACCCGGCCAGCAAAAAGCGCAGCGAACAGGAGTGGGACTTATCTATCATACTGAACGAAGCCCATAAAAGCGCCGAAGCGGGCGGTCCATTCTGGATTATATCACAATAAAAAGTCCTTTATTTTGAGTGAGCATTATATAGCGGAGGTAGAACATGAATAACCGCAAAAAACTGATTGAACTGTTTATCTATGTGCTGATTGTGGTGATCGGGATTATCCTGCTTTTTACCACCAATCTCAAAAAGCAGGATAACAAGCCCTATGACGGAGGTGTGAGCGTTGCTGCTGTATCTTTCGAGTAATGGAAAAAGCGGACTGACCGACTTTATGGAAGGGCAGGAGCTTGTAATAAAGAAGCTCATCGGCAGGTTTTCCCTGAAGCTTTTTGCCGCAAAGGACATCAGGAATTATATAGGCTGCAAGTATTTCCTTGTGGATGTTTCCTGTATAGAGGAACAGCTTGACGATTTCATCGTTGCCCTCCAATCCATGCAGATGATGCTCAATGTGAGAATCATCTCCATCCTGTCGGATAAAGCAAATGCAGACGCCTATATCGGCAGGCTGGTGGATATCGGCGTAACGGATATTGTGACCGCCGACAGCATGGACGGTATTAGGGATGAGCTTGCCGATTGTCTCTTGGAGGACGGTATGCAAAGGTATAAGCGGCCACCGGAAAACTTTAAGCAGGATACTGCCTTTGAAGAAGCCCCGAGTCCGAAAGAGATAGTCAAATACAAGTGGAACAGCCGAAATGTAAAGATAGCCATTGCCGGCACACAGAGGCGCAGCGGCGTTACCGTCACCGCCTTTAACCTGGCGGCCTGGCTCATTGCGCGTGGGGCCTCCGCCTGCTATGTGGAGACCAACACCAACCGGCATTTGAACTGGATCGTAAATATCTATGATGCGGAAAAAGACGGAGAAGCCTATCCTGTCGGCGGTATCGACTGCTACTTTACCAATGAGCTGGATAAGGACTACAATTTTATTATCTACGACTGCGGGGAAATCAAAGAACCACCCACGATATTTAGGGAGGCGGACATCCGTCTGCTCTGCGGAAGCATCCTGCCCCATGAGGCAAAAGACTATCTGCAAGTGTTAAAGGCTTGCAAGGATATGGACATCCATAAATTGGGTTTGTGTGTGCCAAAGCCTTTACAGGAATTTTGCAGGGAATCGTTAAACAAGGATATTATGATAGCAGAATCCTCCCATGACCTGTTTGAAAACAATATTAACGGATATATCTATCTGCCGATGGTAAAGAGGTTCATTATAAATATATAAGTTTGGTTGAGAATTAGTTGTAGCTTTTGCTATGTTCGGAATTAGACTAATTTTCTTTGGTGTTCAGCAAGGATTTTAAAGCCTGAAGGTGTGATATAATAAACACAATCATTGGAAAGATGGTGAAAAAGTGGAGGACTGTTGTGCTATTCAAATCGAACCAATAAAATTTGACTTAGGGTTTAGTTGCCCGGAGTGCGGCGATAAGGGCAGAGCGATGAAAATAATTACTTTGAAAAGCCTGTTATTGCCAAGTGCATTAGCTAAACTGGAACCTTCAGCTTCTTACAAAATGTGTAACAACAAAGCCTGTTCCGTAGTTTATTTTAGCGATAATCAAGACGTATTTGAAACGAAGGACATAAAAGTGGAAGTGTACACAAAAAGCGAAGACGAAGACTGCCCCGTCTGTTACTGTTTCGGATGGACTAAGAAAAGAGTGGTACAAGAATTAGAGGAAACGGGTAGAACTACCGCTTTAGAGGAGATAACCGCACATACAAAAGCTGGTCGTTGTGGTTGTGAGGTCAATAATCCAGAAGGTTCTTGTTGTATCGGTAACCTAAAACACCTCTTGGAGTCAATTGCTAAGGAGAGCTAATCATGTTTAATGCAATTACACTTTTCATTCTAGCTGGTTTAGCCGAAATAGGGGGAGGTTACTTAGTATGGCTATGGCTCAGGGAAGCAAAGCCATTTTGGTATGGGATTATAGGAGGACTAATCCTCATTCTTTACGGCGTCATACCCACCTTGCAAAAGTTCCCGAACTTTGGCAGAGTTTATGCAGCATATGGAGGAGTTTTCATTTTTCTGGCAGTCTTATGGGGTTGGGGAATTGATAAGAAGGCACCTGATGTGTACGATTGGATAGGAACGGCTATTTGTTTAGTTGGTGTGTCAATAATGCTGTGGGCACCACGTCATTAGACAAGTCCCTACTCTTCTTTAGTTACACCCAAGTATAATTCCTCAACTGCCGCGCCAAGTCATACACGTCTGGTATCATGTAGACCAGTACCTGTTTCACACTCTATGAGTTGAACGACAATCATCGGCTAATGCAGGAGAGCGAGACAGTGGTCTGATTCGATCAGGAAGAAACAAGAGGCATTTGTACAAAAGGTACAGATGTCTCTCTTATTTTCTTTTTAAGGTATGCGTGTTCTTACTTAATAGAATAGAGGATATCAATGTCGTCGAGACAACTATGAAATAATATTAGTGCAAAGAAAACAGAGCCGTAGTATAATATTACTATATGATAATTATATAATAAGAGGGGGCGTTTCGGTGATCAACAGCAAGGAACTCTCCATAGGAATCGGTATCCTTGGCGGTGGCCCATCTGGATATGTAGCAGCTATACGTGCTGCTCAGCTTGGTGCAAAAGTGACACTCATTGAGGATAGAGATGTGGGAGGAACCTGTCTCAATAGGGGATGTATTCCAACTAAAGCATTACTTAAAACATCGGAAGTCTTATCCATGCTTAATAAGTCTAAAGAATTGGGCATAACAGCAATGGTTTCATCCGTCGATGCTAGCGTTGGCAAGGCCAGAAAGGACCGAGTGGTAAAAAGTCTCAGGATGGGTGTAGAGCATCTGCTGGCAAAAAATGGGGTTGAAGTCTTGCGGGGAAAGGGGTGGATTGAATCCTCGCAAAGGGTGATCGTTAAAACCGCAGACAGAGACCTTGTGGTCAACTGCAATCGTTTGATTATTACTACGGGTTCGGAGCCCTTAATTCCAGAGATACCAGGTGTTATGTTAGAAGGCGTTATCACGAGTGATGAGGCGCTGGAACTAACGGAGATCCCTGAAAGTATCACTATCATAGGAGCTGGGGCCATAGGTATGGAATTTGCTACTCTCTATAATTCACTGGGTTCCAAGGTTACTGTGGTGGAAGTTCAAGAGAGGATCATTCCCAATGAGGACCAGGAAATAACGTTGGAACTCTTAAAAATCATGAAGAGGCAAGGAATCAAATTCGCGCTCAGTTCAAAGGTTCGAGAGATTTCTAAGTCCGAAAATGGACTGGAAACCTTAGTGGTTAATGAAGAAGGAAAAGAAATGGTCCTGCACACAGAAAAGGTATTAGTCGCAGTGGGAAGAAAATTAGCGGGGCTATCTCCTGACATCCGTGCTCTGGGCATTGAGGTGACGAAAGGTTCCATCGTGGTCAATAACCGTATGGAAACCAACGTAGCCGGAGTTTATGCTGCCGGAGACGTGATCGGTGGCAGTCTTCTGGCGCATCTGGCTTTTGCCGAAGGGCGTGTAGCGGCCGAAAATGCCATGGGCATCCAAAGCAGGCTAAACTATAGGGTTGTACCCTCTTGCGTTTACACCAATCCTGAAGTGGCTTCAGTGGGTTTGAGTGAAGATCAAGCGAAGGAAAAAGGCATTGCTGTCAAAGTCGGACGCTTTGATTTTCGAAACAACGGCAGGGCCTTATGCCATTGAGAGCGGGAAGGCTTTGTTAAGGTTATAACGGAGGAGAGTACTGGGGTTATTTTAGGAGCTCGGATCCTGGGACCTCATGCCTCAGAGTTGCTTTCAGAAATCACGTTGGCAGTCAGTCTGGGGGTCAAAGCAGAAATCTTGGCGGATATGATCCATCCTCATCCAGCCTTAGCCGAAGCTGTGATGGAAGCGTGTGGGGATGCGATTGGCAGGGCGATTCATAAATAGCATATTTATGATAGGGAGAGGTAAAAGAGAGATGATGACTGAGGTAGGAAAATACTAGGAGGGTGTGTGAACATGAAAACATGTCGTAACTGCGGTTTGGGTATTGAAGACAGCAACGACCACATAAGCTGTTTTAAGTACAAAACCCTGAGCAATTCACAAGAGGAGAAATGCGACTGCCTATATTTCATTGAAAGAATCGTAGAGGATGGTGACCCCCTGCCCCCTATACAACACCTTCTTTTGGTAGAACAAGAATTAGGAAAGCGAAAAATGAAAATTAGTATCAATAATGGTCTACGGATGTAAATTGTCCATTCGGAACATCACAGCAACCCGTGCCGCAGGAACAGCCTACAGAAACATTGTTGTTATCAATTAATGAATCAAAGGTTATGTTCGTAAATTTATAAAAATTGAAGAAAGAAAAGAGAATGTGTAGTATGATTGCACAAATTCAAACTCGTATCATCAAGTCATTAGTGTATGATCCATGGGTGAATTTGGCCATAGAAGAACATTTGCTGGACCAAGTAACCGAAGATGAAGTTATACTTTATTTATGGCAGAATGACAACACGGTGGTCATCGGCAGAAATCAGAATGCCTGGAAAGAGTGCCGGCATCTTGATTTGGAACGTGAGGGCGGGAAACTTGCCCGGCGTTTATCCGGAGGTGGTGCAGTTTATCATGATTTAGGTAATTTGAATTTTACCTTCATTATGAATAAAAAGCATTATGATCTATCGAAACAACTGACCGTAATTTTGCAGGCGGTAACAAAAATTGGGATAAAGGCCGAGTTTTCGGGGCGTAACGACTTGGTGATTGGGGAAAAGAAGTTTTCAGGTAACGCTTACTTTTTCAATCAAGCTGGTGCTTTGCATCATGGCACTATCCTGATTGATAGCGACCTGACAAAGCTTAGTCGTTACTTGCAGGTATCTCGTGAAAAAATAAGCTCCAAGGGTGTTGATTCGGTTCGCTCCAGAGTGGTTAATCTATCGGAAGTTTGTAAAACTGTTACCTTGGCCGCTGTGATCGAAGGGATGGAAGAGAGTTTTAATGATGTTTACGGGGGAGATGCCCAAGAGATATCAGTAGATCGCAATGACTTCAAGATCAAATCATTGGTTCAAAAGTATTCCTCTTGGGATTGGCGGTTTGGCAATACTCCGAAATTTGACCTTTCCATTAGCCGCCGATTTGGCTGGGGAGAACTGGAATTAGGGTTTTGTTTAAAAAATGGTCGTATAGATTCTGTGCAAGTATTTTCGGATGCCCTTGAAGAGGGCCTAATCAGAGAGATAGGGAAGGGTCTTGAAGGATGCTCTTTTAGATCAGACAGGATGATTGAGCATTTAATAAAGGTCGAGGGTCAATCTGAAAATCAAGCGATTATTATCAAAGATGTAGTCCTATGGCTTAGCGAAACAGAGTTATAAACCGATAAAAACCTCTAAATAGTTGCTTCATGGGCAGTAATATTACAATATGGATTTGGAGGATTTTTATGGAAGAGCGGATCGTATCCATGAAGAGTGATTTGTTTAAGGCCTTAGCGCACCCTACCCGGGTACGTATCCTCGAACGACTGGTGGAGAACGACAAGGAAGTATGTGTTTGTGAGCTGATTGAGGATCTGGGAGTTGAACAATCAAATTTATCACAACACTTGAGTATTTTGCGCAAACAACAAATTATTACATCGACTAAAGTGGGCCTAAAAATCATGTACCGTATCAAATATCCTGAAGTATTAACTATTCTGGAGAAGGTCCAGAAAATTCTTGCCCAACAATTTCGAGAAGGGGAAGCTTTGATGAGGCATCTTGCCGACCGCTAGGAGGGTAGAAATGTCAATTCTTTCACCTCTATATTATAAAATGGAAGTGGGAAAGATGAATATATGAGCAAATGTTGTGATCCTAGAGCCCCTAAAGTATATACGCTAATCGTTGGTGGCGTACTAGTGGGGTTAATTGGAGTTGAACAGGCTTTTCTAGATTTAAGGAGCCTCGACTTAGTGAATGAAGAAGCTGCTGAAAAACTGTTTAAAATAGTGGCGCGAAGAAATTATATCGTAGAAGGTGCTGAAAGAGAATACAAGATAGCCCTGCTTGCGGCATATAAAAACTACCTAGATAAATCTAGATAGTATTAGGCAAGTAAAGCTAATAAACCCGAGAAACTGTTGCATTAGTTTCTCGGGTTTATCGTGCTTCCAAAAAGGTCATCTGAGGAGTTCGGAGGAGATCCATGTTGGCATGAATGGTCTCAGGGTGAAGTGCCTCGCCGGTTAGGAGGGATCTAACACAACAAGTTTGACCGTTGTGGAACCAACATCGAGTCCAATATTTAAAATGTTACTCATTTTCTCCTCCACTGGCTTAATGCACGCCTTTTTCACTTTCCCAGAGAGTCTCGGGGCAAAGAAGCCCAGGACATCCGCACTGGTCTATTTCTAGTTCAATTGTCGAGTGGGATATACCAAATTCCTTCAGAATATATTGCTTAAACTGTTTGATGACTTCTGTGCTTCGCTCAAGTGAACCCTCGGGATCAACGATTAGATGGCAACTGAGAGCAACACGTTCCGGTGTCACACTCCAAACATGAAGATCGTGGATATCCTTGGCGCCTGGTAATGTCCGAACAAACGCTAATAAGCGATCATACTCGAAATCGTCTGGGGCCCCTTCCATTAAAATATGAAGGGTTTCTTTGACAATCTTCCAGGCGTTCCATGCGATCAGAAGAGCAATCAAAACGGAGATGATCGGGTCAATCACATACCAGTGAGTAAATTGCATAATCACCGCACCGATGATAACCCCTGCTGAGGCTGCTGCATCCCCCAAGACATGCAGAAGGGCGGAACGGATGTTGAGGTTATCTTCCCCGCCTCGGAAGCCAAAGGCAATCGCCAGATTAACAATCACGCCAACACCAGCACTTAAATACATAATTGTGCTTTCTACGGGTTGGGGATCTTGAAACCGGTGGAAGGCTTCATAAAAAATCACGAAAGCAATAATAATTAACGTAAGAGAATTGGCTAAAGCGGCTAAGATTCCTGTGCGATGATAACCAAACGTTTTATCAAGGGTGGGAGATTTCTGCGCCTGAACGGCTGCAAACCAAGCAAGGCCTAAGGCAGCAACATCTGTCAGTACGTGTCCGGCATCACTGAGAAGGGCTAAGCTATTTGCTAAGCTTCCGCCAACTACTTCTACAGCCAAGATGAAGAAGGTAGCCAAAAAGGCCCATTTTAACTTGGTTCCAGTAGCATGCACGTGTCCCCCGAGTGCACCGTGGTTGTGTCCATGATGATCGTCTTCGTGACCTGCACCTGGTTGATTGTGAACATGTGTTGCCTTGTGTTGGTGATTATGATCGTGTTTGTGCTCATGCTCATGATTTAGGGATTTAACGGATGATTCATTAGGTTTTGACATGGGTAATCTCCTCCTCATTATGATCATAAATTAATTTTATAATATTGACATTAAAACATACACTTGAATGTAAGGCTAAAAATTTTTGAGTCCCTGACAGATTATTTCATAAGGTGGTTGCTATGGTCAAGTGCTTTTTCTAAGATAATCTTAACGTGTTCGTCGTGAATGCTATAGCGAACGAGCTTTCCTTCTTTGCGGGAACGGGCAAGACCCATGGCTTTAAGGAGACGCAAATGGTGGGAGGCTCCCGAAATGGTTAAATTCGTAATCTGAGCAATATCACAGACGCAAAGATCGGGTTCCAGGAGCAAGGCATAAATAATCTTCACCCGTGTTTCATCAGCGAGTGCTTTAAAGATAGGGGTAACCCCTTCGATTTCTGCTACAGAGTGTGCTAACTCACTTAAACGTTGGGGAGTATGGCAATCTGTAGCGCAGAGGTGATGATGACCTGGACGATTCAATCGAATTCCTCCTTATAAGTAATCTTGACACATTATAACGATTGCTTGAATGTTTGTAAATAGTCGTGCTGGATTTAATGCGAAATAAGATTGAAGGGTAAATCAAGGTCCAAGGTCATTGCGACTTCGGACCTTGATTATTTTTTGCATAGATATTGACAAAGAGTCCTTAAAAGTATTATGTTAAGTATATTATAAAATAGTAATATTATTATTAACTATCAGGCTAGCTTGAAATATAAAGTTGAATTTAAGACTGATTGGGTCTTCCTAAGGCGTTAAAGGGCGAGGGGGATAATAATGTTATATGGAAAATTGAAAGAATATCGAGCTATACTCACGTTCCCATCGTTAACGGAGGCTTTGGGCGCAGAGAGGGTTTTTTCCCGTTATGAGTGTCCCTTTGCCACTATTCCTACCCCAATTCGTTTGAGATCCGGTTGTAACACTGCCTTGTGCTTTCCACTGGAACGTAAAGAGATCATTGAGGATCTTATTGATGACGGAGTAGTACTGACAGGGATGTACGAAGCACGGGAAGAGGGATTCTTCTCAATAGTCTGGTGATCATACCTGAATTCGATGATCGATTGTGACTCCACTTAGGCTCGATGAAAGGAAGTCGTGAGATGATTTATTTAGATAATGCAGCCACAACTTGGCCAAAGCCACAACAAGTTCTAGCTGCTATTGAAGAGGCTCTTGTGCACAAAGGTGGAAATGCCGGCCGGGGGGGACATGGTGCAGCGATGCAAATGGCTAGACTAATTCATCAGGCAAGGGAAGACTTGTGTGTTTTATTTGGCACAGATAATCCGAATCGGGTTATCTTTACTCAGAATGCTACCCATGCTTTGAATCAGGCGTTATTTGGGCTTTTGCAGCAGGGAGATCATGTCATCACTTCCTCGATTGAGCATAATGCGGTGGCACGACCGCTCTGGGCTTTGAAACAGCGAGGGGTGGAGGTAAGCGAAGTTCCGGGGATACTCGGGGGAGAGTTTGATTTAGAAGCTTATGACAAGGCTTTTCGCCCTAACACTAAGTTAGTGGTGACCTTACATGCCTCGAATGTAACAGGCACCCTGTTACCAGTGAAAGCAATAGGGCAAATTGCCCATGAACACGGTGCTTACTATTTGCTGGATGCCGCACAAACTGCGGGTGTTTTCCCTATCGATCTTGGAAGTTTAGCCGTAGATTTGCTTGCCTTTCCAGGACATAAAGGTCTGATGGGTCCTCAGGGAACGGGAGGACTCATTGTCAAGCCGGGGATCCGCTTGGAGCCGTTGATCTACGGTGGGACGGGGAGTCTCTCTGAAGAGGATCGTCAACCGGACTTTCTGCCGGATGCCTTGGAAAGCGGCACGTTGAACGGCGCAGGAATTGCCGGATTAGGAGCGGGAGTGCGCTACATACTCAGGGAAGGTGTGGATAAAATAAGGATAAGAGAACAGGCGCATTGCCGGAAATTATGGAACGGTTTACTGGAGATCCCAGGGGTTAAGCTTTACGGAAGTGAGCTAGTAGAGAGGCGGTCTCCGATTGTGGCCTTTAATATTGGGGAACTCGATTCTGTAGAAGCCAGCTATATATTAGAAGAGAAGGCAGGAGTCATCGCCCGGGCTGGGTTACACTGCGCTGCCCATGCTCACAGGATGCTAGGAACTTTGGAACAGGGGGTCGTTCGCTTTAGTCCTTCCCATTTCACGAGTGAGGACGAGATTGAGACGGCTCTGCAGGCGGTAAGAGAGGTAGCTGAGGACAATATCAATCTTTGAATAGAGGAAATTTCGAAGGAGCTTACGATGAAAATTGTAATGTTAAACAAGACGAGTAATCTTTTCAAAGCAATTGCTCATCCGTCGAGGGTGCAAATTCTGGAGTATTTGAGTTCCGGTGAACGGTGTGTCTGCGAAATAATTTCCGAGCTTGGGCTTGGGCAGTCGAATGTATCCCAGCATTTGGCGGTGCTACGTCGGGAAAATCTTATCGAGTCGAGAAAACAGGGGCTGCAAGTTATGTATCGAATTAAACACCTGGAGATTTTGGCAGTATTGCAGAAAGGTCAGGAGCTAATAAGCAATGCGTTAAACTTTAAACATCGGCTAATGCAAGAGATCAAGACAAAGGAATGATTCGATAAGGCTTAAGAAGCAAGCGAGGCATTTGTACAGAAAGTAAGTTGCCTCTCTTGCTTTTCCATTTAATGAACAACTTGCTTTAACTAATTTTAATATGGCATATTTAACTGTCTTCGAGACAACTTTATAAAAAATAATAGTGCAAAGAAAATAGAACGTTAGTATAATATTAGTATATGATAATTATATAATAGCGAGGAGGTGTTTCGACGATCAACAGCAAGGAACTATCCCTAAGCATTGGTGTCCTTGGGGATGACCTGGTTGGCGGATGTCGGAGCGTTATTGCGAGTGATAAAGCTCTAATCCAATTGTGTTTGAACCTCAAATAGGGGTTCCTTAGAAGTAATCTTATTAAATATGAAGTTGGAGGAATCAAAATGTCGGAAAAGCAGTTACCAGGGTTTATTATGTGCGTCTGTACCGGGAAATGCCCAGGTTTTCAAAGTATGGATATTTGGGATTTCATCAATCAGGTCAGGGTCGAGCTGTCGGTGGAATACGGATTTATTCACCCGCAGTTATGTGAAGAAGATGGAGACCGGTTTCTGGCAGATTATTTGAAAGCCCACAGGAAGGTCATCATTGGCGCCTGTGCCCCGAATATGCATAGGAAGATGTTCAAGCAGGCCTTCAAAGATGCAGGGTTGGACATTGAAAAGGATGCCTATATGCTAGATATTCGAGATATGACCAATGAAGCGGCGTTCAAAAAGGTGGAGGATTTGGTTGAACAAATCGAAGCGGAGGGATAAGCATGAGTGAAGACACGTTTATGGGAGTTCCAAGAAATACCATCGACTGGAGTCCAATTCTTGATTATGACAAATGCAACTACTGCATGGAATGTGTCAAATTTTGCCCGCACCAAGTGTATGAAGTTCGGGAGACTGAGGAGAAAAAGCTAATTGTAAAAAATCCAGATAACTGCGTCGTCTTCTGCCGAGCGTGCGGCAAAACCTGTGGAGTGGATGCCATAACCTTCCCGGATAAGGGAGAGACAACTAAGAAGATCAAGGTAACCAGAAAGGGGATGGCAGGCAATGAGTAATAGCTTTGCTATCTTACCTTGTAATGGGCTGGACAAAGGCGCAGGCTGTATCGCCAGGGAAATCGCAATAAACCTTATCGAAAAATCAGACAGTAACATAATTTGCCCTGTGTTATATCGAGTGGCAGATGCCAGATATACTAAACTGGCCCAAGAAAAGCTGCTCCTTGTGATTGATGGCTGCCAAACGCGGTGCGCTAGCAAGCTTGCTTCGGAAAAGGGCTTAAAAGTTACCGCCAAAATAACGGTAACAGAAGAAGCAAAAACTAGAGGGTTTGAGCTGGGAGACTCCTTAAGGCTTGGAGAAAATGAAGTGAAACTGGCTGAGATGGTTGCCGATGAATTACTTCTGGAGAAGGAAGCGGAAAAGGCTACAGAAAGTAAAACGGCAGCAGAAAACGAAACAGTCTACCCTGAAACGTATGATTATGAAGTTTACAAAAAGGACAAATTTATTTTCCGTGTGCCCAAAGAAGGCCTGTTATTCAATGAAAACGACAGTTGGGTGTATATATCGGGCAACAAAGCACGCATAGGCGTGACGGATTATGTCCAGCAAAGCTTATCGGATATCATGTTTTTTACCCCACCCGTCGTCGGCAACGAAGTGGAACAGTTTGGTGAGCTAGGCGAGATTGAATCGGGGAAAGCAGTCTTCGAAGTGGTATCCCCTGTGTCAGGTAAGATTACCGCTGTCAATGAAGAACTTTCCGTTGCCCCAGAACTTATTAATCAGAATCCGTATGAAAAAGGCTGGATCGCTGAAGTGGAGCTATCCGATTTGGAAAACGATAAAGAACTTTTGCTTGATTTTGAGGGATATTTCACGATTTTGAAAAGAAAGGTAGATGAGTTCCATGTCTGAGAGGATCAAAGTAATTCCCTGCAGTGGGATGGGCAAGGTCTACGGCCTAGTAGCGAGGGAAAGTGCCTTGAAGGTTGTTCAGGAGTTGTGCCCGAACGAATCCAGTACGCTCTGTCTCGCGTATATCGTGACAGGGGATCAAGAGGCCAAGGAATTAATTGAAGGACAAAAGTGTATTACCCTTGATGGATGCCCTGCTATGTGTGCAGCTAAAAATGCGGAGCTGGCCGGTGGCATTGTAACAGAAAAGGTAAGGGTCATCGATTCCTTTCGGAAACACAAAGGAGCCAAGCCAGGAACAGCCACGGAACTCACTGAAGAAGGCTGGTTAATTGCAGATGAAATAGCGGGCGAAATCGCCGAAAAGGTTAAATTATTAAGGAAGGAGGGCTAAAAATGTCCATAAATATGGTGAAAATCGGAGTTGTATCCTGTAGTGGCGAGGACTGTCTGGGAGGGACGATCTCAAGACTGGCAACCCGAAAAATGCTGGACGAAGTTCGTCCGGATGCAACTGTTACGATATGTCTGCCACTTTTTCTAGCAGGCGGAGTGGAAGAACGAGGATTTGCCGAAAAGTTCCCGACCATTTCTGTGGATGGTTGTTCTAAAGCTTGCGCTAAAAGAGCTACTGAGAAATATAGTGGTAAAGTGAGTGCCGCAATCGATGTTACGGATTTTATTGGGAAAGAAGTTGCCGAAGCAGGAGCATTGTCCACCAGAAACCTGACGGATGAACACAAAGCCATGGTGGAAAAGCTTGCCAGCGAGATAACGACCAAGTTTGACGAGGTATTGAGAGCTGCTCAAAGAGATCAGGTGGCTAAAGGACTAGCCATGGTAGGAACTGGGCCTTCAGGGGGTTGTGGTTGCGGATGCGGGCCTAAGTGAATAAAATTGAAGTGATAAGGGAGAAATTAAGATGACGAAGAGTTGGTATCCAGTGATTAATAACGATAATTGTATTGAATGTGGGGCTTGTATCAATAAATGCACTCACGGTGTTTACGACAAAGACAGCGAAAAACCTATTGTCATATATCCAGAGGGATGCATTGATCGTTGCACTGGTTGTCAGGCGTTGTGTCCGGCAGAAGCGATCAGCTATTTTGGAGATACCGGTGGAACCAAGACAACATGCAGTTGCGGTTGTTGATAATAAAATAAATCCTTTGGAGACGTGTCTAAGGTGGCACGTCTCTTTGCACTATACGTTCAGAAGGCAAACGGCAAGGTGAGCGTCTGTCCATGAGCTGGACATTTCTGGGGAATAATAACTTCGGACATTTTTAAGATGGCGCGCTATCTTGAAACATAAGAGCCTTTCACACATAGTGGAGAACCCTTAATAATTTCTAATCCAATGAGTAAAATGAAGGTGTTTGAGTTGTTCTCTTCAAAATAGCTATTGAAGAATTATAAAATTGTAGTATAATAATATTAAAATATTATAAACATATTATTCAGTGTAAAAGGAGTAGATGTGGAGGATGCATGAATGATGTCAAGATTTGCAATAGGACAAATTATCTCAAATCAAGAACGAACGGACGAATAAACGAATGAATGAACGAGAATATTTTTAAGGATCAAGGGGTGAATGTTGTATGAACAAGGATGGAAATAGGATCATTATGTTGCTCGGTTTAGCGGGTTTTATCGTCATGGCAGACAACTGGGTGGTGTCTCCCATACTACCGGCCATTGCTCAGAATTTGACGATTGATATTTCAAGAGCGGGGCTCTTAATCTCGGCCTATATGATTCCCTTTGGAATTTTTCAAATCATCTTTGGGCCCTTGGCAGATCGATATGGGAAAAAGCAAGTCATCACCTTTGCTATGATCATGTTTACGATAGCGACTGGGCTTTGTGCGTTAGGTTCGAGCTTAACCAGTTTGGCAATATTCAGAGCGCTCACGGGAGTGTTTGCCGCATCGGTCATGCCAATATCCTTAGCCTTAATTGGAGATATGTTCCCGGTCCAGGAAAGACAGGGTGCGATAGGAACGTTTATGGGGATATCGTTTCTGGGTCAAGGACTCAGTATGGCCATAGGAGGCACGATTGCTTACTTCCTTAATTGGAGAGGAGTTTTTGGCGTCTATGCGATACTTGCCATAATTCCAACGTTAATGATCCTAAAAAATTACAAGCTACTCCCCTCAGAAAAGCATCCTGACAGCAAACTGTTTGCGCCGTATGCTAAGCTGCTGGGAACGAGCAGGAGTTTGTATACGTATATCATTGTTTTACTGGAGGGTATATTCATCATCGGAAGCTTTTCTTACGCAGGTGCTTACATTGCCAAAACCTATGGATTTAACTACCTCTATATTGGTTTAATTATGACGGCCTTCGGAATCATGTCAGTTATTGGCGGAAGAATGAGTGGTAAGTTAGCGGCTAAAATGGGTGCGCGCAAAGTATTGAGCTTGGGACTTGTGTCAGCCGCTGTTGGAGATATCATTATCTATCTGTATGGAGATGTATTGGGGATGTTGATCCTAGGGATTGCCTTGTTAGGACTTGGTTTCATCTTTACTCATTCTACGCTGCTTACAAGAGCTACAGAGTTTGCTCAGAAGGCTAGAGGAGCCGCCATGTCCCTGGTAGCATTCTTTTTTATGGGTGGAGGCGGTATCGGTACGGCAATTGGCGGAAGAGTGATTGCAGCCGTTGGACTTAGTAACCTTTTCCTGATTAATGGTATTGCTCTCATCGTCACGTTGCTCTTGAGCTTTGTCATGATAAGGGATCATGTCGTGGAACCCAATGAATCATTGGAAGAGATCGGAAATCTGTAATAAAGACGGGACCTAGTGATAGTACAAGTTAGATGCCGAAAAGTGGGTTATATTTTCTTAAACTCAGAAAATATAACCCACTTTTTCATATGTTCCTAGAACAAACTGTAGACAGGGGGCTTTATAGCTGATAGTATTCCAAAATGGAATATCATATATGAAGGAATATTATATTATACGGAGAATAACATATTTTAATCGAAGGGTGTTGATCATGTGAATCTGACACGTTTGCGTACCTTGGTCATGGTGGCTCAAAGCGGAAGTATTAGTAAGGCTGCGCTTGATCTTCACCTCACTCAGCCAGCGGTAACTAAGCACATCCAAAGCTTGGAGGAGTACTATGGGAAATCCCTGATTGATCGTTCAGCTAGGGAGGCCGTGCTTACGGAAGAAGGACGCCTTCTGTATCGTTATGTGCTAGAAGTGCTCCGTTTGATGAATGAAGCGGAAACTGCGCTGGCTAAAATGAGCAAAACCGTTCAAGGATCCTTGCGTATAGGAGCGAGTTCGATTCCCGGGCAGTATATACTGCCGCTTGCCCTAGGAGAATTCAGCCGAAATTATCCGGAAGTAGACATAGTCGTGGAGATGGGAGACACTGAGCAGATTACTCGCCTGGTATTAGAGAACAAAGTAGATCTCGGGTTGGTTGGGAATCCGGTGAAGGAGCGGCAGTTGGAATGTTATCCTTGCGCGGAGGATGAATTAGTCCTGATCCTGCCTTTGGACCATCCCCTAGCGCAAGTAGAGGAAATCCGGGCTGAAGATCTCTGTGGGGAAAAAATGGTGTGGCGAGAGATTGGCTCAGGGACCCGGAAGACGGTCGAGGGCTGGTTGGCTCAAGTCGGAGTTAAGCTGGGGGAGAAAAAGGGGAGTATAGAACTAGGCAGCACGGGAGCGGTAGTGGCAGCGGTCGAAGCGGGTTTGGGTCTGTCCATTGTCTCAATTTGGGCTGTTGTCCGTCCCTTAGCTTGGAAAACACTGGCGGTTAGGCGATTAAAAGATCTAAGTATGAAACGTCGGCTGTATGTTATCCGTTCGACTCAAAATACGCGCCGACCTGCTCAGGCCTTTTCTGATTTTATCCTGGGTGATGAAGGAAAGTGTGCCTTGGAGCGGGTCTTCGCGGAAATTCCATGGTTCCGTGAACAGAAATAAATCACACCCTAAGGCTCGCAATTACGCTGCCTCGTTTTATGAATGGGTAGGAAGATCTTCCTTAGAAATGCTTTAAATAGTTGTGAAGGTGTCGAATATGTTGAAAGCGGGAGAGATAAGATCAAGCCGTGGCATGCTGCGGCAGGGAATTCGTTTTGGCGGAACCGTGCTTTTGTTAGGTTGGCTCTTTGTCAAAGTTCCTTGGGAGAGAGTCTGGCCAGTTTGGCAGCAACTTTCCCCGGGAGCTTGGCTAGCGGCGGTTCTACTTACGGTCTTGGCCATGGTGGTTAGTGCTTATAAATGGCAATTGATTCTTACGGAACCCGGGATGGAAACGCCCAAGTTGGGTTTTTTGCTGCGCATTTATTTTATTGGTTTGTTTTTCAATAATTTTCTTCCTTCCGGTATGGGAGGAGATGTCGTGCGAATCGCCTTGACGGCTCGTAAGACCGGAACAGCGGTAGCGGCGGCCTCGGTTGTCACGGAGCGGATTTGGGCGTCTTTGGGTCTAATCGTTTTATGCTTGATCGGATTTTTTAGTTTTCAACAGGCCATGGGCCGGGTTGCCGTGGTTATTCCGGTCTTGGCGGTCGTGGTCCTGAGCTTGACTGTGCTTCTGTTATTCCCTGGTTGGGGGCGGTTTCTACTTCGTTACTTAACTCGGCATCCCAAGGTGGCAGGGGGATTGACCAGTTTTCTCGATGTTTTAGAGCGTTACAGGTCTCGGCCAGGAATATTGACCCAGGTTTTTGTCTGGTCTGTTGTTTTTCAGGGGATCATCGTGGTTATGAATTATTTGCTTTTCCTGGGCATGGGTGTAGACATTAGTTGGTCGTTGTGTTTGAGTCTGATTCCTCTGATCTCCGCTCTGGCCATGGTTCCCATCAGTATTAACGGCTTGGGGTTAAGAGAATGGAGTTATGTCGTTCTTTTTACTCCGTGGGGAGTGGAGGCTCCAGAGGCGTTGGCTATTTCTTTGACTTTTTTTCTGGTGGTGGCGTTTGTTAGTTTGCTGGGTGGGTTTTTTTACTTGCGAGATCACTAGGTCGGTAAAAAAATGAGGGAGGAAGAGAGTATGGCCTATGGCAGTGAAATATCCGATCGTGCTGCAGAATTCATGGTGCAGGGAAATAATTGCTGTGAGGCGGTCGTGCGAGCTGCCAATAAAGTTTGGGATTTGGAACTAGCTCCTGAGGCCATAGCGGTTACCTCGTTGTTTAAGGAAGGCATGGACAGCGGTTGTACCTGCGGAGCTTTAGTGGGTATGGTCATGATCTCCGGTATTTTAAAGAACCGTTATGGGCATCCCTTGAATGACAAGCTGGCGGCGGATTTAACCTCTCGGTTTCGAACGAAATTTGGCTCTACCTGTTGCCGTGTGATCTGTAAGCAAAGGTCTTTGTGGGAGAAAATTGGCCGGAAAGGGTGTATTGTACTGACCGCCAAAACCGCTGGGATACTGGAGGAGGTATGGGCAGATGTCCAGAATCCCGCCGACCAAAATCTCCGTGATTATACCCACGCTCAATGAAGCAGAAACGATCGACCGATTAATTAAATCCCTGCAAGGGATTCCTGAACTGGAGATCATTGTTAGCGATGGAGGAAGCACGGACGATACGATCCAACAGATCAGGCAAAGCGAAGTCAGGGTTGTGAAAAGTAAGCCGGGGCGTGGTGTGCAGCTGAATGCGGGTGTGCAGGTCGCCTCAGGAAATATTTTATTGTTTTTGCATGCTGATTCCAGGCTGCAAGAATCGGCCGTAGCTCAGATCAGACAGTCCGTATGCAAGGGAACTCAGTGGGGCTGTTGCAGGCTGAGGTTTGATGAAGACTCCTGGTTTTTTCGGATTTTGGCCAAAGCATCGGACTGGCGCGCCCGTTATTTATCGATGTGCTATGGTGATCAGGGGATATACTGTACGCGAAATTTTTTTGACAGTGTAGAAGGATTCCAAGACTGGAGTTTTTTAGAGGATTTAGAGTTTTCACGACGCGCGCGGCGGATAGTCAAAGCCTGTGTTTTAAAGAATCAGATTATCACCAGTACTAGACGCTTCAGGACGTTTGGCCTTTGGCGTACCTTCTGGAAAATGCAAGGGGTAAAAGTACTTTTCGCACTTGGATTTTCCTTGTCTTATATTGAACGCTTTTACCAAGCGGGTAGGAGAGAAAAAGAATGTCAACGGGTGTCATAGTCATGAGCAAAGTTCCCCTACCGGGCAGAACTAAGAGCCGTTTACAAGAAAAAGTTGGTGCCCAGGAAGCAGCTTTGTTTCACCGGGCCTGTCTTTATGACTTGCAGGCAGTCCTACGGACTTGCGGAATGCCCTCTAGAATTTATATTGCGGGCGGCTCCAACAAGGAGTTTTGCTCCTCATTCCCTCATCCGCTGCCAGAGAAATTTTCCTGTTTGGTAGAACTGGACTGGTTGGATTTCTCTTTATTTCAGCAACATGGCAGGAATTTAGGAGAACGGATGCTTTGCGCTGTGCAGGAGAGTCTGACGAAATTTCGGCAAGTGATTCTAATCGGTTCGGATATCCCTGGCATTGACCAGAACCTTTTGGAACAGGCCTGTACGGAACTGCGGCAGCATGATCTTGTATTAGGGCCCGCCCTGGATGGTGGGTATTATTTAATCGGTTTGAAGAGCGTTGACCCATTTCTTTTTCACGAAATCGAATGGGGGAGTGGACAGGTGCTGGAGCAAACCTTGCAAGCTGCCCGTCGACATCAGCTGCGGACGGCGTTATTGCCGGAGCTGCAAGATATTGACCGTTGGGAGGATCTCACGGCATGGGCAGGTCGGGCCGAGGGCAGTAGAGGAAAGCCGACGATGACTTGGCGTTATGCTGATTATTTATTGAAGCGAGCAAGAGGTTAGGTGACTAATTGAAAATAGTAGAGAAAGCGAGATGGTGTCTTGAATTCGCGGATTAAAGAGTGCTTAAGTAAGGCGGTAGCTGGTGGTGAACTTAGTAAGCCTGAAATCCAAGCGTTATTTAGTGTTTCAGTGCTCTCTGAAGAGTACTTTATGATTCTATCTGCAGCTCGATCTATGAGTACGGAAGCAGCTCAGGGATTGGCTGAGGTGCATGCTCAGGTGGGCATTAATGCTGGGCCCTGTCCCCGAAATTGTGCCTTTTGCTCCTTTGCCTCCTGTCACGGGATTTTCAAGACGGCTACGGTGCTGGGGTTGGAGGAAATTATTGAACGGTGTGATCATTTTCAACGGGCAGGAGCCAACGCAATTTACCTGATGACGACGGCCAATTTTGATTTTGACGAGTTTCTGAAGATTGGGCGCGAGGTGCGGACTGCTTTAGGTCCAGAAGTAGTCTTGCTTGCTAATACCGGGGATTTCGGACGAGAGGGTGCGGAGGAGTTGCGCCAAGCAGGCTTTCAGGGAATCTATCATGCGGTTCGCTTGAGGGAAGGCAAGGTTACGCTCATTAAGCCAGAAATCCGTTTGCGTACAATCCGTGCAGCCCAGGAGGCGGGCTTGGTAATAGCGACGTGTGTGGAACCAGTAGGTCCGGAACACAGCGTGGAGGAGTTAACGGAAATGACGTTGCTCACCCGGGATATGGCTCCCATCTTTAGCGGTGCCGCCCGACGTATCCCCATCCCGGGCACAGTGCTTGCCTGTGAGGGAATCGTGTCAGAAGCTGAAATGGCGCTGACCCTGGCAGTGGTTCGCCTGGGAATAGGGCATGACGTTCCCTTAAATTGTACGCATGAACCAAACGGCATGGGGGTTCTGGCGGGGGCTAGTATTTTGTGGGCGGAGGAAGGTTCAAACCCAAGGGATGTCCAGAAACAAACCAGCCGGGGTTGTTCTGTGGAGGGCTGTCAAACAATCCTGAGGGAAGCTCATTGGAAGGTTGCCGAGGGACCTTCTCCGGCAGCACTGAGAAAGAGGTAATAGTTCCGATACTGTGCGTAAGCCTGATTAAACTTGGTACGCTATTTAACTTCTGATGGTGCCGCGCTAGCGGTCTGAATGTCAAAATTTAAAGGGGGAAATAATTGTGAAAAAGAATATAACTGTTGGAAAAACTTTGGTTTTAGCTTTAACTGTAACGTTTACGTTGGTATTGTCTGGTTGCGGTTCCAATAGCACTACCGGGCAAACCACACCAACTACGGCGAGCAGTACACCCGCAAGCAATAACGTGACCTCGCCTAGTAAGGTGATCACAGACTTTAAATATTATACTGCCGATCAGCTTAAGCAAGCTATCGAGAAGAAAACTCCTCTGAAAATCGTGGATATTCAGGTTGAAACCGAATATAAGGCCCATCACATTCAAGGGGTTATCCCAACCTACGCTTATCCGGTTAAAACTGATGAGGAAAAAGCTAAGGTCGCTAAGGTTTTACCAGAACTGAAGACTTCACAGGATCAGATTGTGGTCATTTGCCCAAAAGGAGCCGGAGGAGCTAAAAATACATATCAATATTTAGCAGATCAAGGAATTGCAGAATCCAGACTCTTTATTCTGGAGAATGGCCAGGCTGGCTGGCCTTATGCCGAGCTATTAGCGAAATAAATAATTGGAAGGGTGAGCGCGGTAAAAAGCTTATTAAGTGGGTACAAAGGGAAACTATTGGTATTGTTGGCAGTACTAGCGTTATACAATTTTGTTCCAGTCATAAACATGAATATTAAGCAAGTTTTTTTTATTCTTAGCAATATGGATGTCGATTTAGTTAGGGGTTATATTTTAGGATTTGGCATTTGGGCCCCGATTGTCTCTTTTCTCCTGATGATTTTCCAGTCTGTAGTAGCACCCCTTCCCGCCTTTATCATCACCTTTGCTAACGCTAGTTTGTTTGGTTGGGTATACGGCGCGATTCTTTCGTGGTCGAGTGCTATGGTAGGGGCAGCCTTGTGTTTTTATATTGCTAGGTTTTTAGGAAGAGCAGCGGTAGAAAAACTAACCTCACGGACAGCTTTAGAGAAAGTTGATCATTTTTTCAAACAATATGGGAAATATGCGATCGTAATTGCCCGATTACTTCCCTTCATTTCTTTTGACATTGTGAGTTATGCAGCAGGTTTAACCTCGATGGGATTTTGGTCGTTCTTTATTGCCACAGGCCTTGGCCAGCTACCGGCAACCATTGTCTATTCCTATATTGGAGGGATGCTAACCGGTACAACCAAGACGTTTGTCTTTGGGTTATTAATGTTGTTTGCAGTTAGTGCCTTTATGGTGCTCATTAAGCAAGTATTTAAAGATAAGAAGAAGGAGGAAGGAAAGAGTGCATAAGACGAAATTTTTTAGCCTCGGGGCACTTTTATTGGGTTTAATGTTATTAATAAGCGCCTGTGCAGCTTGGCCACAGAAACCTTCGAATTCCGCAGACTCAGGCCAAGCTAAACAAGCAGCTGATCTTTCTATCTACAAAAAAGGAGATATATTTATTACTCCTCAGGACCTTAAAGAGAAGCTGGGAGATAAGTCTGTAGTTTTGGTTGATACAAGTAAGCCAGATGTTTATGAAAAGGGACATATCCCAGGAGCCATCGGAATCGGCTGGCACGGACTTTCAAATATCGTCGGTAAACCAGGGGATCCTCTATGGGGAACTACTTTGGACAAAGAGGAGCTTACTAAAAAGCTTGAGTCATATGGAGTGACGAACAGCACACTTGTGGTATTTACGTCTAATGTACTTCCTGGGCCGGGTTCGGATGGAAGAAGCGTCTGGCAACTTAGAATGGCTGGGCTGGACAATGTTAAGCTTCTATACGGAGGGAATCCTTATTGGAAAGAACTAGGCTATGATATGACCAAAGAGTCGGCTCCAAAGCCTACTCCGGTTACCGGGCTTACCCTTAAAGAATTTGATAAAAGCTACTCAGCAGAAAAGGATTATGTCTATGCAAACCTTGGCAAAACGGTCATCATAGATGCTAGGACGGAAAAGGAATATAAAGGAAGCCAAGATGCAGGAGAAGCAAGAGGAGGACATATTCAGGGGGCAAAGAACCTAGTATGGTCATCCGTACTCAATGAAAATGGAACTCCAAAATCTCCTGAAGAAATCATCAAGATGATGGCAGATTTGGGAGTAACTCCTGCAGACGATTTCGTAGTTTACTGAACGATGGGTATGAGATCGGGCTATCTTAGCACGATCCTCAGAGCCGTTGGCTTTGATAAAGTTAGAAACTACGAAGCATCTATTTATGAATGGGCAGCTGATCCAAACATGCCTATGGAAAAATAGGCATATCCCATTGACTAATGAAGGGCCAAGCCTGGTTATGTTATTTGAGTCAGAGAAGAAAAATTTAAGGGGTACCTCTCCCTAAAAAAGTAATTTTTAAGGAGAGGTGTCCCTTTTTAAAAAGCAAGACCTTTTAGGATAAATTTGTAAATGTTTTCAACATTGGTTTTTATCCTTTTCCCACATAAAATGGAGACGAAGTGATGGCGAATAATAAGTATCCCTTGAGAAAGACTCAAGGGATAAAATAAGTGAGATTCAGAAATTAAGTAAAAAGGTTGGCCCCGGTTTGAAGTGTGGGTTAGTTGGTGCTCGTGGCAGGCGCGGGAACTGTGCTAGGTACATATCCGCCCCAGCGTCCGTAGCCGCCCATTCCCATGCCAGGAGCAAGGGTGCCGTTGGCAAGGGCATCTTGTTGCAGTTTTAGGCGTTGCGCCATGAAATCATTCAAGGCCTTTTGCTGGTCCGCCGTAAGTGGCTGACCGGTAGTGCCCATGTAGCCATGACGACCCATTCCACCCATGCCTGGCCCCATAATCTGCCCGCTGTCTAGGGCTTGCTCTTGGTATTTTTGACGAAGATCCATCATGCCCTGGATAGTATTAGCCTGGTCTTGAGTTACTGCGCCAGCCTCGACTTCTTTCTGCAGGATTTGTTTCTGGATTCCGAAGGTTTGTTGGTAGAGGGCTTTGATGTCAGTGAGGGCTGTTGAATCGGTAGCCGCGAAGGCTGTTGTGGCCCCACCGACCAAGAGGGATACAGTGAGAATTCCAGCGGCAAGTTTCTTTTTCATTAAGATATGACCTCCTTAAAATATTATAATACTCTAAACCGGGGCAATTATAGTATAAACAAAGGTTATGAATTTCAGATGAATGAAGTGTGAAAAGACAGTGAAGATCAGAAATTCACAGAGCTATAATGAGTTGTACATAAGATTGCTCTGGTTATTTGATGAAGAAGGTACTCTGATTAATAAATCAGGGCTCCTTCTTCATAAGAAATTCACAAATTATTCATGAGTTTTTCTTATCCGAGATATACACTAAGGCCATAGAAAAACAGCAAAACCAAACGAAATGAAGCTGTAGTTCAAAGGGGGAATTTGTTTGATGGGTCATTGGGGTAACCATTACATGATGGGCGGCTGGGGATATGGTGGATATGGAAATGGTATTTATGGTTGGATGGGTATGTTAATGCCTCTGATCATGGGGTTTGCTATTGTTTTGCTAGGTGTCTATGTATTTCGTCGTTCTACCTCGCAGGTTCGGACAGAAGCACTTAGTAATCAGAGTGGTATGGATATCCTCCGTGAACGCTATGCACGTGGTGAGATAGATTCCGCCGAATATCAAAGTCGGAAACAGGATTTAGAGGGTAAATGAGTAGAGAGATAAAAGTGGGTGAGGATTTAATCCTCACTCACTTTTATCTCTTTAGGAAGTTTGACAATAAATTCAGTCTCTTGCCCGAATTTACTCTGTACGGTAATGGTGCCTTGATGGAGAGCCGTGATCTGATGAACCAGGGCCAGACCAATTCCGGTTCCCCCGGTCTCGCGTGTTCGAGATTTGTCAGTACGATAAAAGCGCTCGAATATAAAAGGGAGATCTTCTTCAGAGATGCCGATACCTGTGTTTAGGATTCGGACTTCTGTAACATTTGATGTTTGTGTAAGTGTGACGGATACCAGACCGCCGTTTTCCGTGTACTGATAGGCATTGTGAACTAGATTGTAAAAGAGGCGGGTGAGAAGGCGCTCATCTCCGGACGTAGTCATGGGTTCCTCTTGAGCGTTCAAATTCAGAGTCAATTCCTTTTCTTGGATAAGCGGATGGAGGCTATGGATGACTTTTTCAAGCAGATGGTTTAAGTTCACAGGTTCTAAGCTTAGCTTTAAAGCGCCCATTTCAGCCACGTTTAGGTCTTTAAGGTCGCTGGACAGGTCTACTAAGCGGTCAATTTCCTCATGAATGGAGGAAAGGTTTTCTTGATCGGCAGGAAGGACGCCGTCTTGGAAAGCTTCAATATAGCTTTTGATCGAGGTTAAAGGTGTGCGAAGTTCGTGGGCGATATCAGCGGTGAATTGTTTGCGGAGGTTCTCTTGACGGTCTAAATTGTCAGCCATCGCGTTAAAGGCGTTCGCCAATTGACCTACCTCATCTTTGGAGCGAAGGGATACACGTTCATCAAGGTGTCCCTGACCAATACGTTCGGCGGCTTGCATTAATCGCTTCAACGGCGCGACTAGTCGGCGGCTTGTGAAGTAACTGAGGATAATCCCAAATAGAAGAGCCAACCCTCCAGCTAAGAGAAGAAAACGAAAGACTGAGGATTGGAAGAGGACATCCTGGGGATTGAAAATTTGGGCGGTTGCTGGGTAACGGACCAGTGCAGTTGCTAAAGTCCCGAGAGGTCCTGACACCGTTATGGTCTTCGTTTTCAATTTAGTGATGGGAGAGGAGGGCATCCCCATTCCCATACCGGCTCGACCGTGCATCATGCTTCCCCTAGAGCTGTTTAACGTGGCAATGAACTTACCGTTCGGATCGGTCAGCGTGACAATTGTACCGACCGGGAGGGATTGGCTTACTTGATCTAGAGCGGCGGGATCCCAAGTGCCCTTACTTAGATAAAGGGCGCTTAGACGAGAAGGTAACTCTTCCAAGATCGTTTCGTTTGTTTTGGTTAGATAATCAGTAAATTGTTGTTGGAAGACGAGATGGACGGAAAGCATGCTGAAGGTTAGGGTGATTAGCACGATGATTAGCGTGGAGAGAAATAGTTTTTTGCGCATCTTAACCCCCCATACTCGGATTAAACTTGTAGCCGATACCGAAAACGGTCAGGATGATTTGAGGATCGCTAGGGGTGGTTTCGATTTTTTGGCGGATCTTCTTAATATGGACATCAATCACGCGATCATCTCCATCAAAGTCGTGTCCTTGAACAATTTTCACCAACTGACTTCGAGATAACACTCGCCCGGGGTGCTTCGCCAAGGCACCAAGGATCTTTTGCTCGGAGGGAGTTAAATGGACCTCCTGATCGTGAAGCAGAATTTTATATTGTAGGTTATCAATAGTGAGGCCATTATCATAGGAGATCACGTTCGCAAGCGGTGAGGTTTCGTTATTAATGCGTCGTAGAACGGCCCGGACACGGGCGACCACTTCACGAGGGCTAAAGGGTTTTGTTATGTAATCATCTGCACCGATATTTAATCCTCGGATGCGGTCCTCTTCTTCGATTCGAGCGGTGAGCATGATAATGGGGACGGAGGATATTTTGCGGATTTCATGGCAAATCTCTATTCCCGACATGCCAGGGAGCATTAAATCAAGGAGGAGTAAGTCGAAGGGGTTTTCTTTAAACATGGTTAGAGCGACATTGCCGTTAAGGGCAGTGCTGACCCGAAACCCCTCTTGTTGGAGATAGGCTTTGAGCACAGTTGTGATCTTTTTCTCATCATCAACTACTAAAATCTTCATAGATTTCGAAACTCCTTTGTTTATTGTTGGGTAGCCTGCATTTCTTTAGCCTGAGGGATAAGTTGTCTTAGACGATCAGCATTAGCACCATTTGGTTCTTTGTCCAATGCAGTCTGCCAGACACGAATAGCTGTTGAGTAATCTTGTTTGACTTCCGAAAGAAAAACACCATAATTAAACATTGCCTGTTGAAAATCCGGTTTTTGGGTCAAGGCTTCTTTAAAGCTTTTTTCGGCCAAATCATTTTGCCCACTAAAGAAGGCCGCAGTAGCCATATCCGTTAATACATTGATATCCTGCTTAGTATTGAGAACATTTTGATAGTATTTAATCGCTAGCATATAATCTTCTCTCGCTTCAGTCGGTGCAACTGTCTGAGCTACAGCAGCCAAATCATAATAGGCATTCCCTAAATCCTGTTGGAGTGAAATATCATTAGGGTTTGATTTTACCTGTTTGTTTAGAGCATTTACCTGATTTTTAAAGCTATTATAATCACTGTTACTAGAAGACGAGGAAGGGATTGAAGAAGTACCACCGAAGAAATATTCGGCCCCTGCACCAACTAAACAAATGGTTAGCAAAATTGTAAGAACTATGGCTTTAATTGGTTTTTTTTTATTTTTGTTAATCACTTTATGTCCTCCCCATTAACGGGCTGTAGTGATTGATACGCGATAAGACCTAAAACGACCATGATAACTGTAATTAAGATTTTCAAATAAAGTTTCTCCTTTCTCATGAATAAATAGAGGCCCCTGATTAAAAACATTTTTTCAGATATCATATTCTTAATATATTATAATATCCTAATTGTATCATGTCTGTCTAGTATAATCATAAGTTATGAATGTTATATGAATGAAATGTGGAAAAATTGTGAAGAGACTGTGGAGAAGCCGAAAACAGGTTTTAGATGGTAAATAAGAAGAAAGTAAAAAGCTATGGCTGAGGATTTTATCTTCAAACATAGCTTTTATCTTTTATATCTTCAGGAAGTTTGACGATAAATTCAGTCTCTTGAAAAACCTGATCTTAACAGTCTTTTCACAATTAATTCATTTGAGATTCATAACCCTTGTGTATGCTAGAATTGTTTTTCCTTACGATATTATAATATTGTAAGTAGATCATCAAAACTTTGGCCAGCAGCACCAACAGAGTAACAGTCAGTTCTGGCTTTTATATAGAAATTAAACATCCAACAAAAGAAGGAAAGAAAGGAGTTAGAACCATGGAAGGAAAAATCGTGTTGGTTGATGATGAGCCTGCAATACTGGAATTAGTACGTGATTACCTTGTGCAAGAGGGATTTGACGTTCTTACGGCTTCAATTGGAATGGATGGTCTAAAGTTAATCAAAAACCAAGCACCTAAACTCATCTTGCTAGATTGGATGCTGCCGGACGTTAGTGGTTTAGAAATATGCAAATATGTTCGGAAATCGAGTTCAATTCCGATTATCATGCTTACAGGAAGGTCGGGAGAAGCCGACCGGATCATGGCATTAGATGCTGGAGTAGATGATTATCTCGTCAAACCCTTTAATTTGCTTGAGCTTGGCGCGCGCATCCGAAGCGTACTTAGACGTTTCCCGAAAGAGTCAATTAGGTACTGATTTGCGCTCTTAGCAATACCTTCTTGAGAAAGGAAATTAGCACTTCAATAGAATTACGTTGGGTGTGCCAATTATGCGAAGGAACTGTTAAGGAACTTAGCGGTTAGTATCTTAAATAACTGTAAAACGAGTTCGGGTGAAAGGATAGTTTGAATTGAGTTTAAGCTTTGTTGCTAAGAATATTAAAGCTAAAAGTCTAGAAGCGACTGAAAGTAATTCTAGCAGTAGACTTCCCTTTTTAGACCGCACCCGTGGTTTAATTATGATCTTTATGGCCTTAGACCATGCTTTGTTCTTTTGGAGTAGTGGACGTATCAATAATGAAGGATTACCACTTTTGGTTAATGGTGCTGTAACCTTTAATCCACTAGGTGTCTCAGGTGCCTTGGCTTTAATTGTTATGTTTTTGTCGAGTCTCTGTGCACCGGGTTTTCTCTTTATCGCTGGGTATGTATTAGCCTTGTCCATTAAAAAGCGCCAAACAAAGGGCCTTTCGAGTTCCAGTATCAACAATCATTTATGGCTCAGAGGAATGCTCCTTATAGCGTTGCAAGTGTTTATTGCTTCTCCCGCCTTTAATCTTCCCATGCTCATTCAAGCCAAATCACTTTCCGTCGTTACTTGGGGAACTTTTTTTTCCTTGAGCGTTTTATCTACCATTGGTATTGGGTTCTTTTTTCTTTCAGTGGGACGCCATATTTCTCCCTGGAAACTTTTCGGAATATCTGGGCTCCTCTATTTATTGAGCCAATTGTTTCTACCCAGTTTCCCCAGAAACTTCACTTTCCATCAGGCTATAGAACAGGCTTGGCAGACGATTCTGGTTTTACCTGTCCCTTTTTCGCCGAGCTTTTTAGTGAATAATAATTTTCCCGTCATCCCTTGGCTTTTACCGATGACCCTTGGGTGGCTATATGGACACACCTATGCGAAACAGCGTGGAGTTGCCTACGAGGCCAAACGTTTTGCTATCTCAGGTTTTAGTTGTTTAGCCCTTTTCTTTATCTTCCGCTCCGCTGGAATAGGGGATTATCTTCTTCCCAATGGCACGTTTCAAGGCTTTATAGGTCTTTCTAAATACCCTCCGAGCCCCGACTATTTTCTGCTTTATTTAGGTCTTGTTTTTGTATTGCTTTTCCTATTTTACAAACTGCCACAAACCTCAAGAATAGGGGGAAGCCTAGAGAACTTTGGTCAGGTTCCACTTCTCTTCTACAATACTCATCTTTGGCTTTATACCGCTATACCAGCACTGCGGTCCAATTTCAATGGGCATTCTCTGTTGTTTGGAGTTGTAATCTGGCTATTGGGTTTATTAATCCTTTATCCTCTCTGTCACTGGTATTTGATATGGCAATCCTCAACCAAGGTTCACATTTATTGCCCAAAACTTGATCATAGTCCAAGACTCGTGCGTCGCCAAGCTAATTTATCTAACGTACTCTTTGGGAAAGGATTGAGAGTGAATCGATGATTTATTCAATGGACTTTAGAACGATCAGCTCAATCTCTTCAAAGGGGAAAAGTATGTTTATTAGGAGTGGTGTTACGTGTTACAAGATAAACAACTTTTAAAAATCGATCCTTTTACAGGATCAGTTGCTAGCGCCACCATTACAGACTCTAAGGGGATTAAAGAGGTCTTCCCCATTTCAGGGTCAGGTGGGACTTATACGATTTTGCCAAAGTGACGTTAGATACTGCCGGAGATTATCAGTTAGTCATCCGTTAAGGAGCTTTGGGCACAGCCTTAGCCGCAGGGAAAATAACAGTACTGAATGCTAAAACAATCATTACAGATTCTCTCGTTACTAACACGACTAAAACCATAAGGGTTAAGGTTACGGATGATGCGGGGAATCCATTGATCCGTAAATCTGGAACAGTCGACGGAACAACTGTAGGGGCAACAAACGTAAGCTATACAACCCTTAGTGATGGAACGTTTACCTTCACGATGACACCCACCTCCTTAGGAACAGTCAACATGATCTATGCTGGGCATATGGTCGGTTCGATTCCTGTTATTTCGGCCTACACCCAAAATCCTCGCCTCGGAGGAATGGCTAAGGATAACATTACCCTAGCGGTTGATATTGCTAAAAGAGGTTGGGCACAAGGAACCCCTAATGTGATCTTGACACGAGATGATCAATTTTCCGATGTTCTCGCTGCGGCTCCGCTCTATAAAAAGCTCGATGCCCCTATATTAATGACGGATTCTGCCAAATTAGACGATCAGACATTAGCAGAGATTCGTGATCTGCACGCTCAGAACATATACATAGTGGGCGGAACAGCCGCCATTTCTCAAGACATCTAGGATAGTTTAACTAATAATGGGTTGACGATTACTCGAATTGCCAGACAACAAGGATCTGATACGGCAGCTCTGATCTCCTCCAAGGTGGGAATTTGAGGCCATCCATACCGTATATCTTACCAATGGGCAGGCCAGGCCATTCCAGATGCGATTGCGATCAGTGCGTTTGCAGCAGAGCAAGGAAACCCAATATTGCTCACGGATAGAGATTCATTGCGCCTTCGACGCTTCAAGCCTTGGCCGATCTCAAGGTGAGTAATGTCGTCATGCTTGGAGGGACAGCGGTGATTGGCACTTCAGTGGAAAATGAAATTTTGGCAGAAAGGAATGGTGTATATGTTATCTCTCAAACAGTTAGGGAAAGGTAAGCTTTCTGCTAAAAAGCCAACTGTCTTCCTCGTGGTGCTAGCCTTAGCGGGTGGTGGTAGTTGGTATTATCTTCGTGAACAAAAGGCCCAGACTCCTGTCGATACTGCAAGTACTGTGATTGCTGCACAAATGAAAGATGTGAAAATTTCCCTTTCAGCTGATGGAAAAGCGGATTACCCGGTAACCAATCTTAAGTTCAGTGGAAATGGGATTGTGGAAGAAATTATGGTTCAAGAGGGGCAGCGGGTTAAGAAAGGAGATGTTTTAGCCCGGCTTGATGTCAAAAACTTGGAAAATCAGGTCAAACAAGCCGAGGCCAATTATAACTCAGCTGTTGCCAAATACCAGAAACTCGTAGCGGGTCCCACTGATGTTGAGCGCCAGGCTAAGCAGATCGCGGTAGATAATGCAGAGAAAAGCTTGAGAGTTCAGCAGGACTCGTATGATAATCAAGTAACTTTAATGAACCACGGGTATACCGCCGTGGGAGATGTCTTAGCGGAAGAACTCAAACTGGAAGGAGCTATAGCTCAGCTCGCAAACGCCAAGGCTCAACTCGCTTTACTCGAGGCAGATCCCTATGATTTGACGACAGCGAGCGAAACCGTCAAACAGCTGGAGGCTGTCCTGGCTATTGCCAGAAACAGTCTGCAAGAGGCAACTTTGACTTCTCCCACGGACGGTATGGTTCTCTCCAGCAATGGAAAAGCTGGAGAATTAGTGTCTTCCACTAATACACCCTTTATTGTGCTTGCTAATGGCAATGAGGTCACGGTCGACTCTTACGTTATTGAAGATGACATTGGAAAAATATCGGTCGGACAGGCGGCAGAAGTTGTATTTACGGCCCTACCGGATAAAACCTATGAGGGCAAAGTGAGTTCAATCTCCCCCAATCCTTTCGTCGATCAGAGCGGAATAGTTACCTATAAAGTGTCCGTTACCTTGAATGCTCCTGATGAAAACCTTAAAATCGGGATGACAGCAAGTGTGGCCTTTATCGCCCAGCAAGTTAAAGGAGTGGTTACCATTCCGGTAGAAGCTGTGGTCCGGGCGAATGGCGCCCCTAGTGTTGAAGTACAGTCCCCCGATGGAAGCACGGCCTGGGTGAAGGTTAAAACGGGCCTGACTGATGGGAAAATCGTGGAGATTAAAGAAGGGTTAAAAGCCGGAGATAAAGTCCTCATACGCAAGACCATTAATAAATAATCGGAAAGGAGGTGGGAATGTGACCGAAAACATTATCCAGTTAGAGCATATTCACAAAGAGTTTTCTTTGGGTAAAAATACGGTGCAAATTTTGAAAGACGTCAACACAACCATCCGACGGGGAGAATTTGTGGCTATCATGGGCGCTTCCGGCTCCGGGAAGTCGACGTTACTCAATATTATTGGCTGCTTAGATCAACCGACCGCTGGGTCGTATCTTCTTGATGGGCAACTCATCAATGACTTAAATGATGATGAACTAGCCCGATTTAGGAACTTAAAACTGGGGTTTGTATTTCAAAATTTTAACCTCTTGCCCTACTACACCGCGCAAAGAAATGTCGAAGTGCCCTTGTCTTACCAGAATCGAAAAGACCGAAGCATGATTGCCAAGGAACTTTTGGAACGGGTAGGACTAGGGCACCGGCTGAACCATAAACCAATGGAAATGTCGGGGGGAGAGAAACAACGAATCGCCATCGCTCGGGCTCTCAGCACAAATCCCGACCTGCTCCTGGCCGATGAGCCAACGGGTGCCCTAGATAGCCAATCCGGTATTCAAGTGATGGGGCTCTTCAAGGAACTGCACAGGGAGGGAAAAACAATCATCATGGTGACCCATGACCGGGAAATTGGGGAGCAGGCTGAACGTATCATCATGTTCAAAGACGGGAGGATTGAAAATGGGGATACTGGAAACCATTCACTTAGCCCTCGATGGAATATGGCTCAATAAAGTTCGATCCTTCCTGACGATGCTTGGTATCATTATCGGTACAGCGACCATCATTCTCGTGGTGGCGGTGGGATTGGGGAGTAAGAAAAGCGTAGATAATCAGTTTTCCCAGATGAGCGTAACCACTATTTACGTCATGGCCAGTAGCACTGGGTCTCCGCTTCCGTCGAAGCTAGGTATTAAGGATGTTGCTGTGATTAAGGAGAATTGCCCTTCCGTGGCGGCTGTTGCTCCCCAAATATCAGGAAAAGCTGCGGCAAGTGCTGGTGTCGATACAGAATCAGTGACGGTTTTGGGGGTTACTGAAGACTACCAAAGTTTGACCAACCTTAAGTTAAGTTCCGGCAGTTTCTTGACACCGGAGAGCGTCACGACCAAAGAGAAAATTGCGGTGCTCGGTGCAGATATCGCGGATACCCTTTTTGGGGATGCGCCAGGGGAGATTGTGGGTCAAATGATAAACATCAACAAGAAGAAATTTATTGTTGGAGGGGTGATCGAGAGAAAGGGAGAGACTCTGGGAAGTACAAATATTGACGAAGGGGTTTTTATACCGTATACCACGGCTCAGAGCTATGTCTTAGGAACAACGATTACCCCGAGACTCACTGTTCAAGCGAAGGATCTGCCCAGTGTAAAACCGGCTCTGAGCGAAATTACAGCTGCTCTGCGCGAAGCCCATAAACTCCGTCCTGATATGGCGGATGATTTTAGGGCTATGGATGCCGGAAGCAAGGTAGGCGCAGCTCAAGAAACGGCGCGTACGATGTCGGTACTTCTGATCGCGATTGCCACAATTGTCTTGGTGGTCGGTGGGATAGGGATTATGAATGTCATGCTTGTTTCTGTACGTGAGCGGACGAAAGAGATTGGTACCCGCCGTGCACTTGGGGCGCGGAAAAAAGATGTCTTAAGGCAATTTCTCTTTGAAGCCATCGGCATCAGTGTTTTCGGGGGACTATTGGGGGTAGGGTTAGGCGAAATAGTGATTCCGTTGCTAAAATACCTGGAGATAGAGGCGATTCGCTCCATGCAAGGTCTTTTAATAGCTTTTGCCTTTTCCGGCATTGTGGGGATATTTTTTGGATTCTACCCAGCCACGAAAGCAGCTGATTCTAATCCAATCGAAGCACTAAGATATGAGTGAACATACAACCTAGTTTATCAAAGTAAGTGAAAATAGATTAGAGGGGATGAGTTCAAATGTATAAGTGGAAACGATTTGCGGCTCTCATTGTCATGGGTTCTTTGGTCATCGGGCTTACAGGATGCTCCTCAGGGGCCAAGTCGTCAGGAACGACACCCTCAGCAAGTGCTTCAGGTTCGGGTGCCTCGTACGGTACGAATATTGATCCTGAACAACCGGATCGGATAGCGGAAGTATATGGCAAAGTCAAGTCGATTCAGGGAAATGTTGTATTAATCTCAGAAATGCAAAGACAACAAACGGCGGCAGAATTGTCCGCTGCGGATAAGGCAAAAAGGCAAGCAGAGATGCAGGCTTTAAGCACAGAAGAACGGCTGAAATTGCAAGCCTCTCAAGAAGTGATGACCGGTAAGAATATTACTATGACCGTGCCTGTTGGTATCCCGATTAAGATCAGAGGCACCGGCAGCGATGGCCCTACGGTTCAAGACGGAACGATAGCCAGTATCAAAGTTGGCAGTGTGGTCAATATTTGGACCGAGGAATCAGATTCAGCCGCTGCGGAGTATATGAGTATTGCCAGTCGATAGTAAGCAAATTCAAGGAGGCTTGATGAAGGTATTTAATAGGAATAACATAAGAAAGAATCTTAAGGAAACGTTGAACATATATGCCTTTCTCCATCATACACCCTGGAAATCTTCAAAAATCATGGCATTGTTTATCCTAGGACTGGTGCTTGTCGGGAGTGGAGTATACTATGTGAACTCAACTGATAATGCGGTTTCTGTCAGTGTAAATGGAACAGAGGTCGGTCTAGTCGCTGATGTAAAATTAGAAGAGGAACTGTCCGCATCTATTGATGGCGTAAAGTTAGCTATTGACAACAAGCCTATTTTCATTCTTCCTAATCAGGAGGATGTACAAAAATTATTGCAAGCTTTCCAACAGATTTATGTGCAGAAGACAGATGCGAACCAAGTTGATACCGTATCTTTTGAAGAAAAGGTTGAGACTCGCTCAGTTGAGGTTGCGCCTGAAGAGGTACTCACGATGGAGGAGGCACTGGAAAAACTGAAACAGGGAGATGTACGTCAAGAAGAATATGTCGTTCAACCGGATGATTCTTGGTGGTTGATTGCGCGCAAGAACGAAATGAGAACGAGCGAAGTGCTTGCCAGTAATCCGGGGGTGAACGAGGATACTGTTCTTCAGATCGGGCAAACAATCAATTTAGTAAAGGTTTTACCCTACTTAACGGTCATTGCGGAAGGGATTCGAACGGAAACAAAAACTATTCCCTTTGATGTTGTGACCAAATTGGATCCCAGTTTAGCAAGTGGGGAAACAAAAATTACACAGCAGGGAAGCGATGGAGAGAAAGAAGTAAAATATGCTTATACACAAAAAAACGACAAAATTATGACCAAGAATATTTTAGACGAGCAAGTCCTAAAAGATGTCGTTTCCCAAGTTGTAATGAAAGGACCACAACGTATGCCTATTGTGATAGCATCTTCCCGGGGGAGTGGACAGCTAGCTTCAAGTATGATTTGGCCTCTTGCAGGACGAATTAATTCGTATTATGGTTACCGTGAGGGAGAATTCCACACGGGCCTAGATATCAATGGATACCAGGGCGATCCGTATGTGGCTGCTGCCACCGGCACAGTAGTCAGTGCAGGTTGGGATGGCAACTACGGAAACAGTATTCTCATTGATCACGGAAATGGAATTTTCACCCGCTATGCTCATTCCTCGATGTTGCTTGTTTCAGAAGGGCAGAAGGTGTCTAAAGGCCAGACGATTGGATTAGTTGGTTCAACGGGGCGTTCTACCGGACCACACCTTCACTTCGAAGTAATTATAAATGGCGACTTTGCGAATCCGTTAAATTATTTACGTTGAGGTGTTGTAAGTTAGGAGCTGACAACGATGAATTTAATTCCAATCCTACAGACTATGCTTGCTGCCGCTTTATTTGGAGCTAGTGTTCCAATTTCTAAATTGCTTCTAGGTGAAATAGACCCGATTCCTATGGCATTCTTCCTGTATCTAGGTAGTGGGATAGGGCTGTTTTTCTTTAGATTTTTTCAAGGGAAAAAGCATTATTGTAATGAGGCAAAGGTTACAAAAAGCGATGTCCCTTGGATTATTGGAGCTATTTTGGCTGGGGGTATTCTTGCTCCTATTGTTTTGATGTTCAGTCTGAAGAATGCACCTGCATCCACGGCTTCGCTGCTGCTGAATTTTGAGGGAGTGGCAACTACCGTAATTGCCGTTGTTGCATTCAAAGAGGCAGTTGGAGAGCGTATATGGGGTGCTGTAATACTGATCACAATGGCCAGTATCTTGCTTTCATGGGATTCATCTGGACAGTGGGGTCTGTCAATCGGTGCAGTTGGGGTTATGAGTGCTTGTGTACTTTGGGGAATAGATAATAATTTTATACGCCATGTATCAGCAAAGGACCCACTTTCGATTGTAATGATAAAAGGATTAAGTGCTGGCACTTTTTCACTTATTTTGTCTCTTGTTTTGGGTTATTCGTTTCCTTCGATTGGCTTCGCTCTTAGAGCTATGTTACTTGGTTGCTTCAGTTATGGATTAAGCATTGTTCTATTTATCCGAGCAATGAGAGAACTGGGGTCTGCAAGGACAAGTGCGCTATTCGGAACGGCTCCTTTTGTGGGAACCATATTATCCGTGATTATATTTAAGGAAAGCCTAAACACGTTATTTTTTCTCTCCATTCCAATCATGATTATTGGTACGGTGCTGTTGTTAAAGGAAAAGCATGGTCATTTGCATGAACATAAATTCCTTGTACATGAGCATAGACATTCTCATGATAGCCACCATACACACCCTCATCCTAAAGAGGAATTGCCTAAAGGGGGATACCATTCCCATGAACATGGACAAGAACCAACAGCTCATGAACATCCGCATACTCCGGATATTCACCACAGGCATGTGCACCAAAACTAGAAGCATTTTCTCACTGGCTGGGGGCATTTATCATTCTTCTTTTTAAACAAATAAAAAGGTCAGAATAAAGATGAAATATAACCATTACAAATGAGTAAGAAGAAAAACAAGCCCTGGACAAATTTCCGATCAAAGAAACTAGGGAAATTATCAACACTTTGGTTAGACCAGGGTGGCTTTTATGTAGGTTGGAAAGTTGCTAAGATATCATTTCAATACCTGTTTGAATGTTTGCAAAGAGTTATTCGCTTATAAAAAGATTGTGAAGACTATTCCACTAAAGGCTCCAACACAAAGACTTATAATAAATCCTGGTTTTCGCGTCATTTTAAGTGATTGTATCAGAAGCTCATGCCAACTGACGTAAAATATTGTTCCGATGGCTATACCGAACATACTGGATAGAAGTGCAGGATTGACTCGTTGGAAACTTGAACCGAACAGTGCTCCTAAGCCCGCAGGGAGGGACACTATTGCTGCTATGATGGGGATAATACTTCCGCCAAGACCTCCAAAAATTAAAGGAAGTGAAATTGCAAATCCCTCGGGAAGATTATGAAAGAGCATTATCGTTGCGAGATCCAATCCAATCTCACTGTCATTCGTCAAACCGGCACCCATGGCAAACCCTACAGGGAAATTGTGAATTGCCACACCGAGTGCAAGAAGAATACCCGACCGGATGAACTGGGAACGACGAGGATTGTCTGTAATGATTACAATTCGATGAAAGAAATGCTCTATGCGTGCAATGACCAATATACCAATGAGAATACCGATTAGGGTTGGAATAATACCTCCTGTGGCAATGCTTTCAGGTAAAAGTTCTAATCCCAAGACGGTTATTATCATACCCGAGCATCCAGCAAATAATAATCCGATGATTTTATCGGCACGTCGACCAATTGCATAGGCCGCAAATCCTCCCAATCCAATACCCACGCCTCCAACTCCCAACCCAATGAGTGTTGAGAAAAGTAGCTTATTCATGGTTAGATTCCCCCGCTCTTTCAAAAACTAACTCTTTAAGGATATGGGGGGATTCTTTGGATATGTCTGTAACACAGAGAAGTTTGTGAACAAAGTGTGAACCTTTTATCAAGTTTTATAGCTAAATAGAAGATGTGATAAATGTGTGAACTTTAAATGAGTTGAGAAGAAGAGACCCTTATTTGGCATATGATGGAATTATAGATCATGGTAGCATCATAGAATGGAGGGGACATTTTGCCGATTGCGAAAGGGGTTTTCATCTCAATCATTGGAGGTTTGGTCATTGTCATACTGGTTAGTGGGTTTGCGATCTATAAAGAATATGAAGCGAGGTTGGCGGCGAGGCAAGTGGTTCTACGTTATTACGAAGATTTTCAATCTGGAGACGATGAATCAATTTATGAACTTTTACATCCAGAGAGCCGTGAAAAGCTAAGAAAAGAAAACATTATGGCCTGGATGGAGCAGCTTAGAGAAACGATAGAACTCGAAAGCTTTGAGATTAAAGATATACAGTTAAAGGATACCCTTAGAATGGGTGAAAATTCTGTTGTTGACGCAATAAGCGTTCAGGTCTTAGAAACTAATCGTGATCTTTATACTTCGGAAATTTTATCCAGCGAGATTCAATATCTTCTTTTACGGAATGTTCAAGGTGAATACCGCATTTATTTTGATCAAAGACGAGTTTTAAGTTCCATGGCGAAAAATTATATCATCATTGGAGCAATGTACATAGATGGTTTGGGAAAAGATAAGGATTTAACCAAAGGAATTGAGCATTTCCACAAAGCGTTAGAGATCGACCCAACACTCATCGAAGCCCATTATTCACTAGGAGCGGCTTATTTGGCGAACAGAGAGTGGGAACAGGCTATTGTAGAGGAAGAAGCTTATCTAACAAATTCCCAGGACGATGAGGGCAGAGGGGAAGCCTATAATATAATAGGGTTAGCCTATCAGGAGATGGGAGATAGAGCGAAAGCCAGAGAGGCTTTTGAAAAGGCAGTCCAGCTAAACCCTGAGAGTCCCTTTGCTCTAAACCACCTTAATGAGCTTATCAACGGATAAACTATGTAGTCATCTGCTCCAATGTCCAGCCCCATGATACGTTTGCCATCATCCCCCTTGGCAGTAATCATAATAATTAGACATTCGAACTTCTGCGGATTTCCTGGCAAACATCAAGTATAGTTTCCTACTTCGTAGGGGAATAGTCCTTGAATTTATTGACAAGTATTTATATATTAATATATTATAAGATCAATGAGTATTAATGGGTGATCAAATTTAAGCTGGCACCTGTAAGTTTGGAACGAGCCAAGTATTCTTATGTAAACACTTGGAAATGAAATGGAGGTAAGGAAAGCTTAATGCAGAAAAATGAGAAAAAACTTCGATCTGTTCCTAAAATTATTATTCCTATTCTAATCATTACAGTAATAGTAGGGATTTTTATCCTAAAAGGTAGTCAGGAAAAGCCCATGGCAGCTAACACTGGCGACTTCGATCTTGAAGCAACAGCGATCGACCTAAAACAGCTAAAGTCCTATGGTTTACCGATTGTGATTGATTTTGGTGCAGATTCCTGTGTTCCCTGTAAAGAAATGGCCCCGGTACTTAAGAAACTTAATCAGGAGATGCAGGGCAAGGCCATTGTGAAGTTTGTAGATGTTTGGAAAAATAAAACTGCAGCGGATGATTTTCCTGTCCAGGTGATCCCAACCCAGTTTTACTTTGATAAAGAGGGCAATCCCTTTGTGCCTAAAGATGCCGACGCTATGCAAATGATGTTGTATTCCACTAAGGATACCAATAAACACGTTTATACTGCCCATCAAGGAGGTATGACAGAAGAACAACTTAGAGCTGTACTAAAGGAGATGGGTGTTGAATGATCAATCAATGGCTTGATCTTCTTTCAACCCTTATCACTCATAGTATGTGGGTAGCTCCATTGCTTGCTTTGCTAGCGGGATTGTTAACTTCATTAACCCCTTGCTCTATATCAAGTGTTCCCCTGGTCATAGGATATGTGGGTGGCACTGGAAACAATGACACTAAAAAGGCCTTTCGGCTTTCACTTACCTTTGCGGCAGGCTCAGCCGTCACTTTTACTATACTAGGAACAGTATCCTCACTAGTCGGTAAACTAATGGGAACATCCTCTTCCTGGTGGTATCTTTTACTGGGTGTGCTGATGGTGTTAATGGCTATGCAAACATGGGAAATTTACAATTTCATTCCGTCAACCTATCTGATGGCAAGGAACACCAGAAGGGGGTACATTGGAGCATTTATAGCTGGAATATTAGGGGGGGTGTTTTCATCCCCTTGTGCAACGCCAGTACTGATTACACTGCTTGCTGTTGTAGCAGAAAAAGGCAGTTTGATGTGGGGCGTTGTTCTGTTATTGCTCTATTCAGTCGGTCATAGTGGCCTAGTGCTTGTTGCAGGAACATCAATTGGTTTTGTAAGAAATATGACTTCAAGCAATAGATATGGTACCTTCAGCAAGGTTTTAAGAATTGTAATGGGCGGTGTAATTCTGCTCTTAGCATTTTATATGTTCTATTTAGGTTTTTAAAGGCCAATGCCTAAACAGGGTTCAGGGTTCCTATAATTATTTTGCTTTGTTTAAAATTGTCACAGTTTTGACACGATTGTTGGTTAAGATACTTTTGTACTGGTTAAATTACATTGAGATTAAAGGAGGTTATTAATGTATGAAAAAGAAACTTGCTGCAGGGGTGCTAAGTGTCGTGTTACTAGTAGGAGGAGCCACGGCAGCGTTCGCAGCCACAGATTCCACAAAGCTTGCTGAGATCAAGAGCTTGACCCAGCAGATTTTTGGAATTCAAAAGCAAATAGCAGACAAAGAAGTTGAGGCTGGTATCATTACTCAAGCACAGGCTGACGCTATGAAGAGCTCTATTGACTTGCACCAACAATACAGTGAACAGGCTATAGCGAATGGTCAGGTTTTCGGTCCAGGTATGGGGGGGATGCGTGGTGGCATGATGTATAATAACGGTCAACCCATGACGGATGATCAGATTAAAGCCTGGGACAGCGCAGCTCAAGCTCGTCTGCAAGTACAGGCTCAGGCTATGAAAGCGAACGGCTTGACGGATGAGCAGATTAAGGCTTGGAGCGATGCCATGCAAGCTCAAATTAAAGTTCAAGGAGAGGCGCTGAAGAAGGGTACCTTCGTTTCCGGAGGCATGGGAATGTACGGCGGCGGTATGGGCGGTGGCAGAGGTATGCATGGCGGCAATAGGGGTTACTTTGGGGTGCCAAATGTGACTACTCCTAGCAGCTCAAGCGCAACAACAAACTAATTTCAACGTAAACCCTAACTTACAAAACGTTTGCAGATACCGGTACATTAGTTCTTCATCCATGAACCCTTTTAGTATCTGAGAACCCCCGAAACAGCTTGTTTCGGGGGTTCTTTAGTGAATCATATTGACAATACTCGATATGAAATATATTATAAACATATCAACGATAATCGATTTGAGGTGATAAATATGGAGATTAACTATGAAGCCAACGCAAAGATATTTAAAGCACTTGGCGATCCTAATCGATTGATGATCCTTGAAAAGTTACAAATCAGAGAGCTGTGCGCCTGCGAAATCCTAGAAGAACTGAATATTTCGCAACCCACCTTATCCCACCACATGAAGATGTTGTGTGATTCGGGACTAGTTGGTAGCCACCGTCATAGAAAATGGATTTACTATTCCTTAAGCAAAGAGGGCTGTGACGCAGCAAAAAACTTGCTTAATGAAATAACAATGATAAGGCATAATCATAGCAACGAGAGAAAGCTGAGATATGACTGTTGAGATATCTACATACATACATATATGTGTTTGTATTTAGGAAAGGGTGTTATAATAAAAACTAAAATACATTAAACAAGGATGATGAGTAATCATGAAAAATAGAGCAGATTTTTTCAAAGCATTAAGTGAAGAGACACGGTTGAAAATGTTAGAAATTATAGCTGAGGAAGAATTATGCAATTGTCAGATCATGGAAAGGCTTAATATATCCCAATCTTTGGTCTCGCATCATATAAGAACTTTAAAACAAGCCGGTATCATTGATGAAAGGCGTAATGGTAAATGGACTTATTACACAATAAACATCGAAAATACAGAGGCATATTTAGTATCACTGTGTACTAAATTAGTTAATAAAGAGGATATAAAACACATTAAAAAACATGATCCTTATGAATGTGAGCAATTACAACAAAATCAGCCAATAGACCCGAAACATGAATTTTGAAAATTAACAAAATGTTCTTTACAAGGGATTCCTTTAGGTGTAACATATCAATAGACATACATGTGTTGATGTAATAAAGGGAGGTGGGACTATGAAAATCGGAATTGTAGCCTGTTCGGGTGCGTCTAACACTGGAATACTTACGACGAAAGCTTCACTCAAAGCACTTTCCAAAGATGAGAATTTAGGTATTGTCTGCGCTATGGGTATACCCCTCGGACTAGAGAACATTGTCACTAATGCCAAGAAACATGATAAATTTATCGCCCTCAATGGTTGTGAACTCCAGTGTGCGACAAAGGCTTTAGCTACTATTGAATTAAAACCAGACCAAAATGTGGTTTTAACTAAAGATTTGAACATTGCTAAAAACAAGAATTATGATGAAGAAACACACTTAGAAGAAGTCGTAGAATTTGTTTTGGACGCAGCTCGTAGCTTAAAGGAGGAGTAGGGATGAATTCATATCAAGATTATGCTAAAAGACTACAAAATATTTTGACGATTGAGTCCCAACCTATTGCTGCCAGATTTGTGAAACAAGAAGATGCCGTGCCTAAAGACTATGATGGCCAAATTAAACTCAGATATTGTCAAGCTCTTTATCGAGCAAGGCGGGGTGAAAAGGTTTACGTTAATGCCGAAAATATTGTCTGTCCGGCATCAGCGGCCGCTTTCGGTCTGAAACCACTGCCGGAGAAACTAGCCTCGGGAGAGATGATGTCAAGTCTGGGGTTGTTTTATAACAAAGAAGCGGCGGCTAGGGTTATGAGCCAGATGCCCAGACTTCCTATGGGAGAGTATAAGGGAGTCCTAGTTTCCCCGCTGGCGGAGTGTGATTTTGAGCCACAGGTTGTTATTATCGAGTCGCAGCCCGAACATCTTATGTGGGTAGCATTAGCTTCAATTTTTAAAACAGGAGACCGTCTCCAGTTTGATTCCGGTATTTTCCAGGCTACTTGTATTGATTCAACTTTAACGCCATATGTACAAAATAAAGTAAATAGCAGTCTCGGTTGTTATGGCTGCAGAGAGGCAACTGATTTAGAAGACGGAGAGTGCCTGATTGGCTTTCCTTCCACAAAACTACAGGAAATTGTGGAGAACTTAGAAATGTTGCTCCAGAAAGCCATTCCCCGGGTTCGTGGCAAAGGGGTTTTTAAATCAACGTTTCCGGCACAATGCGATAGTTAGTAAAAATAGAGTGGTTTCGCCTCTAGGCAATAAATCTGATTGAATTTTGCATTGGATAATAAATAACATTCGATGTCGTAAAAAGATGTCATGCAAGTATATGAATAAAATTCAGGAGGTCTTACCTTGGAAAACAAGTTTAAAAAAGTAATCGTCTACTTTGTAATTTCTTGTGTAATGTTCTTTAGTTTTGGCAATTCTTCTTTTGCATATGCAGCGGATATCAATGCAGCGGATTCACAAATTGAAACCACTCCATTGGTTAGCACGGAGTGGTTGGCAGAACATGCAGAAGACAAAAATCTTGTTATTTTGGAAGTGCGTTCCGGAGAAACCTCGATTAAATTCCAGGATGAACACATACCAAATTCAGTATTTGCCTCAAGTATCTATTTCCAAACAAATTATCCCGACAAGACCAACATACCTTATGATCTTCCATCTTACGAGGAATTTGAAAGCTTGGTAAGTAAGCTTGGCATAAGTAACGATTCAAAAGTTGTCATCGTATATCCAGGGTTGATTCCAAAAGATATTATGTGTGCAACGCGTACTTACTGGACATTTGATTATTTCGGCATGAGCAATATTTCTATTCTGGACGGTGGATTCGGAAAATGGAAAAGAGAAGGCAGACCGCTAAGTAATCAAATAAAAGTGCCCGATTTAGGTAATTTTAGAGTTAGTACTGTAAAAAGTGAAGATTTGGCTAATCTATTGGATGTTATATTGGCGGTTAATACCAAGGATCATGTTTTATTGGATGCTAGGATGAGTTCGGATTATGTTGGGTCAACGAAACAATCCTTTATTCCTGAAGCAGGACATATAAGTGGCTCGATCAATTATTTCGCACCTTTATTTTTAAATCCAGATCTTACGTTTAAGACCCCAAAGCAAATAACTTATGAAATGGCTCTGCTTGGCATAACCAAGGACAAATCTATTATAACCTATTGTAATTCAGGGCAATTTGCAACAACCGCATGGTTTGGCTTGAAAAAGATTGCCGGCATGCAAAATGTTTCAAGCTATGACGGCTCTGCTTCAGAATGGGTAAACAAATTAAATCTTCCACTTGTAAAAGATTAATTAAATGACTATCTATCTCACAGCAGTAGAAAAAACGTCCGTCAAGGAAAGTTTCAAAAATTTGAGGGGGGTCTTACCATGGATTTTAAAGAAATGATGGAAAACTTCAAAAAGGAAAACGGGGAAATTCCAAAAGCACTGGAGGTGCTCGGACAGCTTGATGAAAGCCTGGTTGTAAACCATATGACCGACATGCAGTTCACTTATTCTAAGGAAGCTATACCTCAGAAGTATAAGGTGTTGATCGCCTTATCGGCAGCCATGGCTCTCGGTTCACAACCCTGTATAATGATGTATACAATGCGTGCTAAGATGGCTGGGGCATCCGTCCAGGAAATCATGGAAGCCTTTGCAATTGCTAAGTTCTCTAAGGCTGGAACAACCCTGTCAAGCTCACTTCCTGCCCTTGAATGGCTTGTCAACAATAAATAAGATAATTTCTCCTTTATAACAAACCGCATGAGAATGCGGTTTGTTATATTTTATGTAAACCTCTTATCATAAATCTATCGTAGAAGATTTTTATCAAGATAGAAGTTGGCTCGGCAACACCAAGTATATCGATTTTGTGATCGTTTGTTTGCAATCTTTATCGGGCGTACCAAATCGAAGGTTTCTCTTCATCGATACATAATGCATGGGCTAATTAAACACAATAAGAAAACGAATAAGAGAGGGGGTTGCACTCCATAATGAATAAACGTTACGCCATGGTGGTTGATCTGCGCAAGTGTATCGGCTGTCATGCTTGTTCTGTCGCTTGTAAATCTGAGTTTGATGTGCCACTCGGTTATTGGCGGGCGTGGGTGAAGACTGAGGAAAAGGGACGTTATCCGCATGTTCGCGTGAGTTTTTTACCCCGCCTCTGCAATCATTGCGATAATCCACCCTGTACAGCCGTGTGTCCGGTGAAAGCCACGTATAAGCGTCCAGATGGGGTTGTGGTTGTTGATGAATCCCTGTGTATCGGGTGTAAAGCGTGCATAATGGCCTGTCCATATGAAGCCCGGTTTTCGCATCCTGGCAAACAAGTGGCCAACAAGTGTGACTTCTGTTATCACCGGGTTGACAAAGGCATGGTTCCGAGCTGTGTGAATACCTGTGTGGGGCGTAACCGTATTTTCGGAGATCTCAATGATCCTAACAGTGAAGTGCGACAATTGTTGGATACTCACGAAGTACAAGTCTTGAAACCAGAAATGGGAACAAGTCCTCAAGTCTATTACATTATCCCGGATAAAGACACGCTGATTCCGACGTATAAGTATCAAAATGACATTGAACGGAGGGCCCTTAATGCCAGTAACGATCACCTATGATGTCGTTCATCATATTTATTGGGAAAATAAGGTGGCACTCGATCTCTTTTTCGGTGGCATGGGTGTGGGGCTTTTCCTGATTGCATTTTGGCTGACTTGGCATAACCAGAGTAAACATCGCACACTCATTCGGGTTGGAAGCATTGCCGCTCCGTTTCTGGTAATGCTAGGACTGATTTTTCTGCTTAGTGAATTAGGGCAGCCCATTCGTATTTATGAGCTGCTCATTCACCCGCAGGCTTCCTCCGTCTTGGCTTGGGGATCCTGGTTGCAGGGATTATTCCTGGTTTTCTCTTTAATCTACGCATGGCAATGGTGGCGGGATAAAGAGGGAAACGAAAGCACAAAAACCAATATGTTGTCCGGCTCTCGTCTCTGGTTCGGTTGGATCGCTGCGTTACTGGGCTTAGCCATTGGAGTCTATCATGGTTTTTTGCTCAGTGTTAATTATGGGCGGTCCTTATGGCAGACTCCGGAAACAACAATCACTTCCGTATTGTTATTTCTGATCACTGGGCTGGCTGCACTGAGTTTGCTCTGTACGTTTGTAGGTCAAAAAAAGGGTAGGTGGATGAGGACTCGAGATTTGCTCACCCCGTTATGTGTAATTGTTTGGATCACACTGGGAAACTGGTTGTTGTGGATCGCCGTTTATGGGCATGGCACACGCGACACTCGAGAAGCGGCTAGTTTACTCATGATCGATTTTGGATGGCTGTTTTGGGGAGTCGCCCTAGCCTTGGGACTGCTGCTCCCAGGAATCGGATTCTGGTGGCTGCGACGACGGGAAAACGTCAGTTTGCAATGGGTACGAATTTTGCTTTTGGCAGTATTGATCGGAGGATACGCCTCCCGTTTTCTGATTCTTTATGTCGGACAGTTGCAACCTTTGACTTGATTGCAATTTGCGTCGGAGGATGATTCATGAACATCTCAAATACCTGTAGAATTGAGCAAGGAGTGAGCACTGTGAACAGGAGAGAATTTCTTAAAAGTGGAGCATTAATGGGGCTTTTCAGCAGTCCTTTGCTTGTTCCATCTTCCCTGAAAGCGATGGAACTGTTAGAAAGCGGCAAAGACTTTTCTCCGAAAAATAAAGCAGAACGCTTAGGGATTCCGAGTGTTTGTCTGCAATGTGTCAGTGGGTGTGGAATTATCGGTTATGTGGAAGACGGTCGCTTGGTTAAGATTGAAGGGAATCCGGAACACCCAAATAGCAGGGGACGATTATGTGCTAAAGGGCAGGCTGGCGTGAACCAGGTATATGATCCGGATCGAATTCTTTATCCTCTAAAACGAGCTGGGAAAAGAGGAGAAGGAAAATGGCAACGGATCACCTGGGATGCGGCCCTAGGTGAATTGGTCGGGAAAATGAAAGCCCTACGAGAGGGCGGAAGGGCTAACGAAGTCGTTTTCCGCAGTGGGCGGAACCGCATCTCGGACCTCACTAGGACATTTTTCACCGCTTTGGGAACGCCTCATCTGCTGAATCACACCACAATCTGCGAGGGGAGTAAATTTGTTGCCAACGAATTAACTTGGGGATATTACCGCGAACTGCCGGATGTGGATCATACAAAATATATCCTTAATTTTGGTTCAAATCCCTTTGAAGCGCATACCATCCACGTTTCTTTGGCGCAGCGGATTTCGGAATCCCGTGTGAATCAACGGACGAAACTTGTTACCTTTGATGTACGTCTCAGCAATACGGCAGGGCGTAGTGATGAGTGGTTTCCCATCAAGCCAGGGACAGATGGTGCAGTCGCCTTAGCTATGGCCAAGGCGATCATGGATGCCGGGGAATATGATGTGGACTTTATCAATACGTGGACGACGAGTAGTGTGGATCAGCTCAAAACGCATCTTGCGCCCTACACACCGGAGTGGGCGGAGAAAATTAGCGGAGTAGGTGCTGCAGATATCCGGCGTTTGGCAATTGAATTTGCTTCGGCTCGTCCTCACGCGACGACAATTTCCTATCGCGGGGTGGCAAGCCATTCCAACGGTATGATGTCGGAACGCTGTATTTCCTTACTCAATGCCCTTATCGGTAGTGTAGATGCACCCGGTGGCTACGGTATAGCTGAGGCGATCAAATTCAAAGAAAAAGCACCGAAGCCACCCGCGGTTGCTCAGCAAAGTGAGTTGGTCAAACCACACGAATACCCTCTCGCTGTCCATGGAGTCGCACAGATGGGTTTGCCGATGATTGAAGCGGGACGAGCCAAGTGCAGTATCTATCTCACCTATGTTAATAACGACGTCTACTCTTATCCGGACACGGAACACATGAAAAGAATCCTCTCCGATGAATCCTTGATCCCGTATTTTGTGGCAATCGATGGGTATATGGGGGAAGCAACATCTTTCGCCGATTTAATTTTACCGGATGCCACCTATTTGGAACGTCAGAACCTAGAGCAGGAAGATTGTTTTTCCCGTAATCCCTACGTGGCCCTGCGCCAACCGGTGATTCCCCCACTAGGGGAATCGCGTCCATTTCAAGATGTGCTTATCGACTTAGCTCAACGGATCGGGGGTGGCTTAGAGAACTATTTTGCATTCAAGAATATGGATGAATACGTCGCGGGGAGAATTGCTGGAATTGACGGATTGCAGGCTGCCGGTGGGTTGGATTATTTAAAAAAACATGGCGTGTGGTTTGATCCCAATAAGAAGCTGGAGTACTACCGTTATAAAAAGCCCTTAGAACCGGAAGCATTAAATGGCACAACCGTCGAAAACGGAACAATTTACAAGGTCCAAGGAGATAAAAAGCAGTACGTAGGGATCATGATCAATGGTCAGGCTCTGCAAGGCTTTATACCGACCGCTTTTCCGTTAAGCGGGAAATTTGAGATCTATTCAAAAATCTTGGAGGAGAAAGGATTTCCGCCATTACCCACCTATGTGCCGATTGAGCATCTGGAGAATCTTGCCCAGGACGACTTGATTTTGACGACCTTTAAAGTGAACGTCCAGACTCAGTCCCGAACAGCCAATTGCAAATGGCTTAGTGAGATATTTCATGAAAATCCGCTTTGGATTCATCCCCAGACTGCAGCTACGCGGAATCTCAAAAATGGGGACGAAGTCATCGTGCAATCCAAGATAGGGAAACAAAAAACGAAAGTTCGGGTTACGGAAGGAATCCATCCTATAGTGGTGGCGTTCGCCATGGGGGTCGGTCACACAGAATACGGACGTTATGCTTCGGGGAAAAAGGTTGTACCAACACCGGATGATCAGGATCAATGGTGGCATACCTTTGGCTCTCATTTGAATTCCCTAGTTCCGGTCATGGTTGATCCGATCGGAGGAGGGCAACCTTTTATGGAAACAGTTGTTAAAGTCACTAGAATTTAAGCGAAATAAGAACAGGCTGCCAAAACAGCCTGTTCTTTATTTCATTTATAATTAACGGAGACCAAGGTGCTGGCGTACCTAAAGACTAAAAGTCTAAAGTCTAAAGGAAGAAACACTGTGTTGAAGATTCTTAGCTAGTGTATCAAGAGTTTCTGCGGAACTGAATAAAGAGGCAGCCGTGGCATTTTGTTCTTCAGCTGCAGCCGCTGCAGTATGTGTGCCTATTGAGATGCTTTCAGCTTCTTTTACGATTTTCTTTGTACTAGTTCGCATGTTTTGCCCCTCCTCCTGGATCTGATGCACAGAGGATTCAATACCCTGGGCTAAGATCGCACTTTCTACTACAGATGAACGAATGGTCTCAAATTGGGTATAAATTTCTCTTAAGTATGTCCCGCCTTGATTAGGTGCGCCGCGCATGGCGGCTACTCAAATAATGGGTGGACGCCTTCCCGATTGAAAAAAAAGGTTTTTATCTAAAAAGGGATTTTGTGTGGATGCTGCAGGTGGGCAGTTTAACCTAAAGTTAAGCAGGAAGGGGTAATTCTTTACTACCCTGCAACAGTCGATCCCTTAAGTTCTTCAAGGGTGTTCTTGAATTAGAGGGAATAAAAGGTTAATTCTTAACTTGGGGAGGAAAGTGATATGGTTCAAGTGGATGTGTTCGGAATTCGTGAAGAGACTCCGACCGGTACGTGCAGTTGCGGTGGGGCCTGTGGTTCAGCGAAGGAAAAAACTATGGGGGAAATGTATGAGGATTTGGCCCGGTTGTAGGGGCCTCAGGATAGGGGAGGTCATTTTAGATTTGTTATGAAGCAATTTTTTGGAGGGGAAGAGATGACGGAACAACTATCTAAAGAAGAAC
>LOEW01000203.1 GCA_001516045.1 Desulfosporosinus sp. BRH_c37 | reverse complement strand
AGTTCGGAACCAGGTCCGGTTTGTTATGGACGTGGTGGCAAAAACATTACAACTACCGATGCTAACGTAATCTTAGGTTACCTGGATCCCAAGTATTTCCACGGTGGTACGTTAGAGTTAGATGTTGAGACAACAAAAGGAGTCTTGGCTGAATTAGCTAAAAAACTTGGTATGGATCCGATTGCAGCGGCAGCAGGCGTTTACCGAATAGTAAATATGGGTATGGCCGACGGAGTACGAGAAGTTTCTGTACGACGTGGTCATGATCCACGCGAATTTGCTTTAGTTGTTGCCGGAGGAGCTGGCCCCATTCATGCTGCGGAAATTGCTACAGAACTGGGTATTAGGTTGATTATTGTGCCACGTGAATCGTCAGTATTCTGTGCAGCCGGAATGCTTATCTCCGATCTTAAACACGATTACGTTCGTACTTACAGCGCTCCGGTGCTGGAGGCTGACGTGGCTAAAATTACCGAGTTCTATGATGATATGACTAAAGAGGCGCTAGCTGTTTTAGGACAAGAAGGGGTATCTTCTAACCGTATCCAGGTAAGATTGGCTGCAGATGTCCGTTATCTTGGTCAATTCAGCGAAGTGGAAGTAGTGGTGAATTCGAATAATCTGAGCGAGGAATTGGCTCATATAAGTGAGACCTTCCATCTTAACCATAATGAGTTATTCGGATATTCTATGCCCGGCTCCCCCCTAGAGTTTATCAACTTGCGTTTAACCGCTATTGGAATTGTCGACAAGCCTAATTTTAACAAAATACCTTATTATGGAACCAAATCTGATCATGCTCTAAAATCGAAACGGATGGCTTATTTTGCAGGAGAATTTCAAGAAGTTCCAGTGTTCGATGGCTTAAAACTTAATAATGGCAATATTGTGACTGGACCCGCGATCATTGAACAGCCCACAACAACGATCATCGTGACACCTGATTTTAATATTAAGTGTGACGACTACAATAACTATGTTATGTACCCAAAGCTTAAGCGGTAGAGGAGGAAAGTTTATGACACGGCCAGTTATTGATCCGATATTAGTAGCTGTCATAGGTAATCGCTTAGATACGATCACCAAAGAAATTGGTCAAACAATGTTGAGAACATCACGTTCACCTATTTTTAGTGAAGCCCGTGACTTTGTTACCGGAATCTTTGATAATCAAAATCGTTTGGTGGCTCAAACAGCTTATATTCCTGTCCTTGCGGGCTGTCTGCCCTATACGGTAAAAGCAATTTACGAACATTTTAAGGGCGATATTCATGAAGGTGATGTTTATGTCGTCAATGATCCCTACTCAGGGAATAATCATCCACCGGATATAACAATTGCCATACCGGTGTTTTGGCAAGGTAAATTTGAATTCTGGTCAATATCCAAAGGGCACCATGCGGATATCGGCGGCGGCGGAGTAGCAGGGTATGCTCCTGGATGTACGAGTATTTTTGAAGAATGTATCCGCATTGTACCTTCACGCCTTTATTCCAAGGGTGTCTATCAAACAGATATGTGGAACATGATTCTGAAGAATGTCTTTCTTACTCATATTGTGGAAGGTGATCTCAATTGTCAGGTTGGAGCGTGTAGGATTGGGGAAAGAGGGTTAAAAACAATTCTGGAGAAATATGGATCTGAAACCTTGTATGCGGCCATGGATGAGATCTTTGATGCTTCCGAAAAACATATGAGATCGGAAATTGCCAAGATTCCCAAAGGTAAATATTACGCTGAACGTTTTGTAGATCATGATGGTGTTAATACAGACAAAATGATTAAGCTTGCCGTAGAGGTAACCGTTAATGATGACTCCATGATCTTTGATTTATCAGCAAGTGATAAACAGGTTCCAGGGTATGTCAATAGTCCCATAGCCAACACAGTGTCATCTTGTTATTTGGCGATATTAACAACGGTTGATTCGGATTTTGCTTTCAATGAGGGTGCATTACGTCCGCTGACTGTAATCGCTCCGTCAGGCTCAGTAGTAAATTGTGAGTTCCCGGCACCAACAACTTGTGCAACGATTGCAACAGCTAATCCGATCATTGAAACGGTATGGCTGGCTTTATCACAGGCTGTCCCGCAAAAGGTGCAAGCTAGTTGGTCACGTTGGTCTGCTCCAGCGTCTATGGGATTTAACCCCAATACAGGCCGGACCTTTGCAGACATTCACTTTTTGTGTAAAAGCGGTGCCGGTGCTACCTATGGCTTTGATGGTTGGAGCCACCTGGGCAGCATTGTAACTTGCGGAGGTTTACGCACCCCCGACCCTGAACTTCATGAGTTGTCCAGTCCCTATACTTTGTTAGACTTTGAATACTTAGTGGATAGTGGTGGACCCGGTAAATGGCGGGGTGGCTGGGGTACGCTCGTTCGCTGGCGGGTAGATGCTCCGGGGATTAGATCGGCGAATTTTGGCGGTGGTTGCAGAGAGGCAACAGCAGCCTATGGTTTGATGGGAGGGAAACCCGCACCTAAAAATATCCTGCAAGTTATAAGAGGCAGCGAAATTATCCCAGTTGATGCGGAAAGTCTTTTGAATTTAGAAGTTGGAGATATCTACGAAGTATATGAAAGTGGCGGTGGAGGTTTCGGTAATCCTCTTGAAAGGCCTGCTGAAAAAGTCGCAAAAGATGTGCACGATGGCTTAGTTTCCTTCAAGTCTGCTAAAGAAGATTATGGAGTTGTCGTTGATCCGTTGACTTTTGAAGTCGACACAGTGGCTACTAGTAAATTAAGGGCTTAACAAACAAAAGAAAGAAGTTTAATCATTCTATTAATCATAGTATTTAAGCACAGTGTCCCATAAATTTCCTAGTAACATTGATATTATTAAGTCTCCACCGGAGGCTTATGTCACCGAAGACTCGATGTTTAACTTTAGTTGAACGAGTTCACTTGGTCACGAAGCTAGAATGAAGGACAGAGATGAAAGACGAGCTTGTTATTTAACTGTTAGGAAGGAGGCGACTGGATACTGTCTCGGGGAAAATATTTCCGGGATAAGACCGGTAAACAATATGATAAACAATTATTTATTTCCCGAATCCACTCTTGAAGCGGTGGAAATGCTCAAAAGTTTAAACGGAGAGGGGAGAATTATTGCCGGGGGCACGGACCTTGTATTAGACTTACGAAAAAATAAGTTTGTAGTTAGCTCTCTTGTTGACATAACAAAGATAGACTCTCTGAAAAATATTGAGCTTACAGGAGACAAAATTACAATAGGGGCGCTGGTTACTCATGCACAGGTTGCGTCATCGCGGTTAATCAAAGATAAAGCCAGTGTATTGGCGAAGGCCGCTGGTTCAGTTGGTTGCTTACAGATCAGAAATGTCGGAACACTTGCTGGTAATGTGGTAAGTGCTCTTCCGGCGGCTGATGCCGCGGTAGCCTTGATAGCACTTGAAGCTGAAGCCGAAGTTGTTGGACCCGGTGGTTCTAACTTTGTTCGGGTAGAAGATCTTTATGAGAGACTATTTACTTCAAAAGTAGACAGTAATTCACAATTAATCACCAAAATCAGCTTTAATGCCTTACTGGGAAAACAAGGATCGGCATATGTACGGATGACCCTTAGAAAAGCATTGGCTCTTCCGATCTTAAATGCTGCCGCTGTTGTGTCCGTATCAAATGGCACCTTTGATTGGGTGAAAATTGTAGTAGCCCCAACAAATCCAATCCCTACGATTTGTAAAGAAGTCGGTAAGATGCTGGCAGGCGCACAAGTGAATAATCAAACAATATCCGAGGCCGCGGAATATTTATCAAATAACGCTGTTATAGTTGAGGACATCCGTGCAAATAAAGAATATCGTAAAGAGATGATTAAGGTAATTACTAAGAGAGCCTTAGAAGAGGCCGTAGCGGCCGTGAGTTAAGAAAGAAGGAGGTTTTAAAGTGGAAAAGAAACTATTGCATTTTTGCCTGAATGGAGAAGAAATGGAAGTTCAAGTAGATCCTTCAGCCAGTCTGATGGATGTTATACGGGACGATTTAGAGATGACCGGTACAAAAGCCGGCTGTAATACGGGTGATTGTGGTGCTTGTACAGTTATTTTGGATGGAGAAGCTGTCAGGTCTTGTATTATGCCTGCTTTACATGTAATGGATAGGAATGTTGAGACAATTGAAGGGATTGGAAGTCCAGATAATTTACATCCGGTCCAGGAGGAATTTGTTGAAAGTAGCGCATTTCAGTGCGGTTATTGTACACCAGGTATGATCATGTCTGCCAAGGCTTTGCTCGATAAAAATCCCGAACCTACAGGAGAAGATGTTAGAGAGGCTATTGCCGGTAATCTCTGCCGATGTACAGGGTATAAAAAAATCGAAGAAGCTTTTCTTTCTGCTGCCAAAAAAGTTAATTCAAAGAGCAGCTAATAGTTATATTTTAAGCAATATCAACTAGGAGGTATTAAGTATGAAAGAATTCACTGTTGTGGGAAAATCTATTCCCCGGCGGGATGCTTTGGATAAAGTGCTAGGTACCGCTACCTACACAACGGATGTTAAGCTGCCGGGAATGTTGTACGCTAAAGTACTGCGCAGCCCGCATGCCCATGCCAAGGTTATAAAAATAGATACTTCAAAGGCTAAAGCGCTTCCGGGAGTAAAAGCAGTTCTTTGCCATTTAGACATTCCCAAAAATCTGTTTTGTTCGTCGGCAGCTGCCTATGTAACTACTCCACCCGTCAAGGGAGTCGTTGACCAGTATATTTTCGAATCTACAGCCCGCTTTATTGGTGACGAAATAGCAGCAGTTGCCGCAACATCCCTGGCAATTGCCGAAAAAGCCCTGGCTCTGATTGAGGTAGAATATGAAGTACTGCCCGCGGTTTTTGATCCCTTTGAGGCCATGAAGCCGGAATCACCTACTCTGCACACGGAACCGGAAAAAAAGGAAGGATTTCCGGAATATCCTGAAAACAATATAGTTGGGAACAAAATCCCGCCCGTCATAGGAATGGGAGATCTAGAGGTAGGTTTTAAGGAAGCAGATTACATCTTTGAAAATACCTATATCGTAGATGCTGTGAAACAAGCCCAATTGGAAACTCATGGGGCTGTGGCCGATATCAACAGTGAAGGCAAACTAACGATATATTCACCAAGCCAGAGTCTGCATCCGACCAAGCGGATAGTAGCCGAAGCTTTGGGGTTACCTTTAAGTCAAGTAAGAGTCTTAAATCCACCTTACAGCGGGGGCGGATTTGGAGGACGAATAGGTTGCAGTGCTAAATCAGAGGTGATTACGGCGGCCCTGGCCCAGAAGGCAAGAAGACCCGTGAAGTTGATCTTATCGCGTCAGGAAGACTTTATTGCCTCTGACACCCGGCACGAGACCTTTGCAACTCTCAAGACGGGTGTTAAGAAGGACGGCACCCTTACCGCCAGATTTATCAAAGTAATTATGAATGGCGGTGCTTATGCCAGTTGGAGTCAAGATGCCCCGGGCGTGCTAGCTTCAACAGCTATGCCCGTATACCGCTGTCCCAATTCAATGTTTGAGGGCTGGACGGTATATACTAATCGAACATCTGCCGGAGCGATGCGGGGGTTCGGCAATCCTCAGGGGATGTTCTGCGTTGAATCGCAGATGGATGAAATTGCGCACGCTTTAAATATGGATCCTCTGGAGTTTCGGCTGAAGAATATTTCCCGGCCCGGCGACGCAGTGCCCGTACCGTTTCCCTTAGTAACAACCGGTCTGAGGGACTGTATTACTCAAGGAGCGGAAAAAATCGGTTGGTCGAGGCGCGTGGAACCGGATCGGCAAAAATCTACAAAATTAAGGGGTATGGGGATGGGCGTGGGATCCCACGTCAGTTGTTCGCATCCCTTTCACGTTGACTATTCCACTTGTCAATTAATCCTACAACAGGACGGTTCAATTCTCTATTCAACGGGTGTGCCCGATATAGGGACGGGTACATCTACAACTCTACCCCAGTTTGTGGCGGAAGTTCTGGGTGTCGATATATCCATGGTTAAGATTGTATTTGGTGATACACAATCAACTCCTTTTGAGGTCGGAAGTCATGCCAGTCGCACCTGTTATGCCGCGGGAAAGGCAGCTATTGCGGGAGCCGAAAAGATAAAGAAAGAAATTTTGGAATATGCCGCGGATTACTTGAAGCTTCCAGAAGATGATTTAGACATTGCCAAGGGAATGGTATATTCACTATCTAACGATAATGTCAAGGTTTCGTTAGGGGAAATAGCCTTACAAGCGCATTTAAAAACTAAGCAGTTTTCCTGTATCGGGACAGTTCCACCGACCAACGCTCTACCCTGGGAGGCCCATTTCGCAGAAGTTGAGGTCGATACCGAAACTGGTCAGGTAGAGATTATCCAACTGGTTGCCGCCCATGACGTTGGTAAAGCGATAAATCCAGCCATAGTGGAAGGTCAAATAGAAGGCGCGCTTTCCATGGGCATTGGGTTTGCTTTAACTGAACAATATCAGATTGACGAAAACGGCAGACAACTCTACGATACCTACCATAAATACATGATGCCGACCGTTATGGATATGCCCCCGATGGAAACGATAATTGTTGAAGAACACGAACCGTCAGGACCGTTCGGGGTCAGGGGAGTTGGAGAAGCTGGATTGGTGCCCACTGCCCCGGCCATAACCAATGCTATCTTTAATGCCACCGGCGTTCGGGTTAATCAAATACCGGTTACCCCGGATAGACTATTAACGGCGTTAAAAAACCAGAAAGGTATTTCAACAGTGCGAGAAGACGAGGAAATTTATGCTGAGTGATGGGGTAAGTATTCAAGAAGAAGGTGATTATATTGTTTGTCATGGGTGAAATGTTGGAGAGGAATGCACGGTTATTTCCTGAGAAGGTGGCCTTTGCTTGTGGTGATGAAAGACTCACTTTCCGCGACTATCGGAACCGGGTTTATCGTCTGATTAATGCGTTATTGGATTTGAAAGTAACAAAAGGGGAAAGGGTTTCGGTTTTGTCCAATAATTCTATCCGGTATTTTGAACTCTACGGAGCGGCCGACCGGGGGGGATTTATGCTGGTGCCGCTGAATTATCGACTTAAACCCAGTGAATTAGCCTTTCTCATAAACGATTCCGGCGCAAGTGTTTTGTTTTATGAAAGTAGTTATGCTGAAGTGGTCGAAGAGGTAAAGAAACTTGTAGATACTGTAAGACATTATATTATCATAGATGGTCCGGGAGAATTGTCCTACGAGGACTTACTGACCGGAGCCAGTGAACTTGAGCCTGCAGTAGCACTTAATGAAAACGACCCTGCGTATATTATTTATACCAGCGGGACAACAGGTTTGCCCCGCGGAGCGGTGCTCACTCATCGTAGTCAATACCAAGTGGCAAATGTCTTGGCTATGGAGATGGGACTACAAAAAGAAGACAGTACTTTGGACATGATGCCTCTCTATCATACAGGAGGTCATGCCGTAGCCATGGCTCATTTTTATCGGGGCTGCACTCAAGTAATAACTACTGGTTTCAATCCGGAACTGGCATTAAGTCTTGTT
>LOEW01000202.1 GCA_001516045.1 Desulfosporosinus sp. BRH_c37 | reverse complement strand
GGAGACTATCGTCACTGGAGAGTATCGTGCTTATCGTCTTGGACAGCGCTTAGCGATAGCCAAGTTTTCTTAATTTATTCAAATTTTTCTTAATTCGATGCAGGATTTTTTTACCATACAGAGAATATCATAATGGACAAGCCCGGAAGACAGTTGAAGGGTGGTGATCCATAATGAATATTACCGATGTGCGGGTTCGAAAGATTAACACAGAAGGAAAAATGAAGGCAGTGGTCTCCGTGACCTTTGATAATGCCTTCGTCGTCCACGATGTTAAAGTTGTTGAGGGGATGAACGGTATTTTTGTAGCCATGCCTAGCCGTAAAACACCTGAAGGGGAATTTCGTGATATCGCTCACCCCATTTCTGCTGCAGCACGAGAAGTGATCCAGACTGCTGTCTTAAAAGCATACCAAGAAGCAATTTAAGTATTTATGTCGTTATTAGAAATGTTGAAGGGGACCTTGCCGATAGGTCTCCTTTTTCCATACAAAATTAAAACTTTGGGATAAAAAAGGATTTTCACCAAATTTGACGAATAAAGAACTTCTAGAATGTAAAAAGATGTAGAAGGTTAGACTAAGGTTGGAGGCGAACTAAATCATGCCTAATTTGGTAGCGGTGATCATGGCTGCAGGAAAAGGGACAAGAATGAAATCAAAGCTTCCAAAAGTCATGCATTCTTTAGCAGGCAAAACTCTTATTGAACATGTCTTAGACACTGTAAATCAAGTAGGGATCGAAAGTCCCTTGGTTATTGTAGGGCATGGGCGAGAGGTGATTGAGACCCGCATTTCTGACCGTGCGGAACTTGTAGTTCAAACTGAACAACTAGGAACAGGGCATGCTGTTATGCAAGCGTTGCCTTATTTGGACGGTGCTCAGACCGTTCTAGTCTTAAGCGGGGATCAGCCACTGCTTAAAACCGAGACATTACAAGCCCTAATTGAATCGCACGAGGCTCAAGGGGTTAGCGCCACAGTACTAACTGCCTTTATGGATCAGCCATTTGGCTATGGCCGAGTTATTAAAAATGAGGAATTTGTTGTTAAAATTGTTGAAGAAAAAGATGCCTCAATTGATCAAAGATTAATCAACGAAATCAACACTGGGACGTATTGTTTTAAGGGGTCTGCACTTAAGGAGGCACTGGTCAAAATCACCACTCAAAATGCGCAGGGAGAATATTATCTGACTGAAGTCTTTGATGTTCTTATTAAGCTTGGTGAGAAGGTGCTGGCATATTGTACCCATGATTCCAATGAAGCATTGGGCATAAATAGCCGTGGTCAATTGGCTGAGGCCGAAGCAATTTTGCGAGATCGAATTCTTGATCATTGGATGTCTGAAGGGGTTACGGTTGTGGATCCTTCCTCGACTTTTATTGATGCGGATGTAGAACTTACACAAGACGTCACAATTTTACCATTTACTCGCCTAATGGGTAAAACAATGATAGCAGAGGATGCTGTAATTGGACCACAGACCAGTTTGGAGAATTGTGCGGTGGGGTGTGGTTCGGAAGTGACCTACACTATGGCCAAAGATGCGGTGATTGGAGAACGTTGTCACATTGGTCCTTTCGCCTATTTACGACCGGGCACGAAACTAGAGGCGGAAGTAAAAGTAGGGGATTTTGTAGAAATAAAAAATAGTTGGATCGAAATGGGATCAAAAGTACCTCATCTGAGTTATATTGGAGACACACACGTTGGAAAATCCGTGAATATTGGAGCAGGTACAATCACCTGTAACTACGACGGGGTTAACAAACATCCCACTAAAATCGGAGATAATGCTTTTATCGGCAGCAATACGAACTTGGTAGCTCCGCTTGAAGTGGGAGAACATGCTGTTACGGGCGCCGGTTCTACCATTACAAAGAATGTTCCGGCAAGGGCCTTGGCAGTTGAACGTAGTCAGCAGATGATCAGGGAACATTGGCACAAGCGAAAAGATGAAATAGGGGGCTAAAAGACCCATGGCATCAAAAGAATTTAAGATTTTTTGTGGAAACGCCAACCGACCGTTGGCACTGGAAATTGTGGATTATCTTGGGGTTCCGCTTGGCGAAGCCAAAATTCAACGTTTTGGAGACGGAGAGACCTGCCTAGCCATTGATGAAAGCGTGCGCGGGGCGGATATTTATGTTGTTCAACCCACTTGTTATCCAACAAATGACAACATCATGGAATTGCTGATTATGATTGATGCAATGCGTCGGGCTTCTGCGCGCCGTATTACAGCAGTGATGCCATATTATGGATATGCTCGCCAAGAGCGCAAGTCAAGAGCACGTGACCCGATTACTGCTAAATTAATGGCGAACTTGATTACCACTGCCGGAGCAAATCGTGTTGTAACCATGGACTTACACGCTCCAGCCATTCAAGGATTCTTCGATATTCCGTTGGACCACTTGCCTGGGGTCCCGATTTTGGCCGAGTATTTTCAGGAGAAGGGGCTTGAAAACCTCTGTGTTGTATCTCCAGACTTAGGTGGAGTTACAAGAGCTCGTAATTTGGCTGAACGAATCGGGGCTTCTCTTGCTATTATCGATAAACGGCGGCCAGAACCCAATGTTTCAGAAATTATGAATGTCATCGGCGAACTAAAAGGTAAGACGGTTATCATGATCGATGACATTATCGATACTGCCGGAACCATTACACAGGGTGCTCTTGCTCTTGTCGAACGGGGGGCCAAGGATGTGTATGCGTGTTGCACCCATCCGGTTTTATCTGGACCAGCTATTGAACGATTAAAAAACTCCGTTATTCGTGAACTCGTTGTCACGAATACAATTCCAATTAAGGAAATGATTCCCCAGATTAGGATGCTGTCTGTTGCCCCACTCTTGGGTGAAGCCATTGTCCGTATTCATGAAGACCTATCCGTCAGTAAACTTTTTAGCTAAAAAGACCCCTGGGATATTATCCCAGAGGTTCTTTGCTTATGGGTATTTCGGAAACAGTTTGATTAACTGGCGGGGTAGTTTCTGTTTCGGGAAGGATGATTGGTTCCTTATCCAGAACGGAGGGGGAAACAGCAGCATTGAACTTCCCTTTACTGAAGTAGCTACTGATGGTGTGAGTTGTTTCTGAGGCCAGATGTGACGTCGAATGCATGAGGTTTTTAATGGAGTCACTGAGTCCTTTGTCCGCAACGGTAAGCGCATTTTCACTATCTCTTTGTGATATGATTACGTCGTGACCAATGGTGGTAATGTATTCTGCTGAAATCCACGCCTTGCCGCTTAAGAATCCTTCGATTTTACCGCCCGAAATCTCAATCTGGGTTATTTTCCCTGTTTTGGGATCGACATAATATTCGTCAGCGATTCCAAGTGTTTTTCCTGTTTCCGTGACCATCTTTGTTCCTATGATGGTCAATTTTTCTTTGACTAATTCTAATAATTCAGGAAGACTTGAGGTTTTTTCCACGTGGGATTCCTTGTCAATAGTGATCGCGTCTTCGCCGACACTGACGACTTTGGAATAGGGTATAATGCGCTGATCTTTAAAAAAGCCTTTTGTGTCTACTACAATAGCTGCTAGAGCCTTGGTACTTGCATTGACAATTAAGCTTTTTACATACCCAATTTGTTGTCCTTCCTGGAGAGTAATGATAGGTAGAGATAAATACTTTTTACTGGGTTTCACAGGTTCACCCCCTTAATTAAGTTTTCAAGACCTCCACTTCTATAAGTGGGGGTGGGTTCTTCGAAAACTTCAGGTGGGGTAGAGTCCATCCTACGGCGCGAAAGTATTCGTCTGTGGCATGCGCTTTCGGCGATACCAATCCTACAGCGCTTAGTATTCGTTAAGGGTTGTGCGCTTTCGGCGATACTCTCTACAGGAGACTATCGTCACAGGAGACTACCGTATCTGAAGCCCCGATGTTCAGCTTTAACTGAACGAGTTCACTGGTGAGAATTAGTTACTTATTCTTAAAGAATGTATTCAGAGTATTGGTTGATTATGCTTTGGAGGAATTGGAATGAGGGTTATTGTCGGTCTTGGAAACCCGGGGCCTCAATATGCAGAGACGCGCCATAATATTGGATTTTTGTTGGTTGACCTGCTGGCAGAGGCCTATAAGCTTCAATTTCGCGCGAAGTTCCAAGGATTATGGGCGGAAGGGAATGTGGAGGGGGAGCGAATACTGCTCTTAAAGCCACATACTTTTATGAATTTGAGCGGTCGCTCAGTAAGAGAACTCACCAATTTCTATAAAATCTTTGGAGAGAATTTACTGATTGTTCATGATGACATGGATTTATCGCTTGGAAAAATTCGTCTTCGTGATCAGGGAAGTGCAGGGGGCCATAACGGAATTAAATCCATTCTAGCTGAATTGGGAACGGAGAAATTTTGGCGGCTAAAATTAGGTGTGGGTCGTCCGCCGAAAGAGTGGGATCCTGCGCGTTATGTGCTTTCCCATTTTGAGGAAGATGAACTTACCCAGTTGGATGATGTGTTAGGACGTGCGGAAAAGGCAACTAACTTATGGATTAAAGGGGAAACTAGTCGTGCCATGAATTTATATCATCGTTAGAGGCATATGAAGAAAATAACAAGTCAAAGATGCAATGGATATTTTGCGTCAGACAAGGAGGTATGTTTACCTCATAGCGGGCTATTAGGTGAACATGCCGACGCAGTATGACACAAAATAGACTTGCATACTGATTTGTTATTTTATGAATGTGCCTTAGTATAACCTTCCTTGCTAGAGGCAATTCTACTAGCTAGGGAGGTGATTCTAGTATGAAGATATTAAAGTTATGTCATGCTTGTGATCGAATTATTGGCGAGATTGAGTTAGATGACTTGACCAACAATAACACTGACCCTATAATGGATATTGTTGGAAATGTTGCTTACGCGCTTTGTTCTGATTGCCTACATGAAATGGAAATAGAACCTAGAATCGTTTATCAGTAGGGACACAAATCGAAATTCGTAGTTCGTGGATCGTGGTTCGAAGTTCGGGTAATCCTTAGATCGAATAGCGAATATCGTATGTGTCTTTCACAGATTAAGAAGTAGTGGTCGTATTTCGTAGTTCGAAGCTCAGGCAATAATCCTTAGATCGAATAGCGTAATGTTCCCTTTACAGACTCAACCAGATTTAGAGGTAGACAAAATCGTGATTCGTAATTCGTAGTTCGAGGAGCGTGGTTCGAAGCTCTAGTAATAATCTTTAGTTCGAACAACGAATATCGAACTACGAATATCGTAATGGGGGTCCTTTAACGGACGTTCATCTTTTTTGCTACCCGAAAGGATGCTCGGTTTGAATAATATTCATGACTATCTTCGACAGGGCCTTGATATTAAAGAGATTGATCAATCGTTAAGTCATGGTGAATGGCCGCAAATGATTTACGATTTAACCGGAAGCCAAAAAGCAGCTTTTGTTGCGCAACTATTAAAAGGGTCTAATAAAACTGGATTGATTTTAACTTATTCGGAAGAACAGGCTCTAAAGTGGGCTAACGATTTGAGGACATGGTGCCCTTATGAAACCATTCTTCATTTGCCCACCACAGAATGGCTCCCTTTTGAAGTGTTGGGGAGAAGTAAGGAAACGACCTCAGACCGAATTCGTGTCATAAATCGACTAGCTCAGGATCAGAAGTGTACTGTCGTTGCTTCTGTCCTGGCTGTGGAACGGCGTGTATTCCCTCTGGAACGCTGGAGAGATTATACATTAACCTTTGAAGTGGGGAAAGGATATGAGCTGTCTGAAGTTCTTACTGCTTTAACCTCTGGTGGCTATGAACGAATAGAGACAGTTGAAGGGAAAGGACAGTTCGCCTTAAGAGGCGGGATTTTGGACATTGCGCCCTTAGATGGAGAAGCGGTGCGGATTGAATTTTTTGATGATGAAATCGACTCTATCCGCACGTTTGACCTTGGCACTCAGAAATCTATTGTTGCGCTGAATCAGGTTCGTATTCCTCCTACGATGGAATATGTTGTCACTAGGGAGGAGCTAAGCCAACTCCGATTTGCAATTCGAGCAGAAGCTCGGAAAATGACCGGCCGACTCACACGTGCTGGGAGGAAGGAAGTGGCTGAACGCTTACAAAATAAAGTTGATTTTCTAGAAGAACGGCTTGAACAGGGAATCCTAGACGAAAATGTTTATTCCTTTTTAAGCTTAGTTGATACGCCACTCGTTCCCTTTTTCTCTTATCTTTCAGAGGAGCATTTTGTTGTTTTGGATGAGCCTCTACGTTTAAAAGAGCAGTTAGAGTTTCAAGCGAATGAGCGATTATTAGAATTTACTCACCAAATGGAACACGGTGAGGGGTTTGTTCATCCTGAGACGCAGTTTATTGATTACAATGATATTCTAATCCATGGTGAGCGACATCCCTTGATCGGTCTTTCAACGCTTTTAAGGCAAGCTCCAGGTCTTTTACCAAAGCGAATTTTCAACCTTAACGCCCGTCCCTTGACGGGCTTCATGGGAAAAACAAGTAAGTTAGTCGATGAGATAGAGCACCGCAAGGTTGCAGGGAATGTGGTGGCGCTGTTTGTCGGAGATGAGGATCATGCCTTGCGTATGATTCAGGGCCTAAAAGATCGTGGAGTGTCAGCATCCCTCAAAGAACTTAGGGATCCAGTTAAAGAAGGAAATGTTTATGTCTACCCGTATTCCCTTGATCATGGCTTTGAGTTACCGCTGGGGAAACTAGTCATTCTGACTGAAACTGAAATTTATAAACGGGAGAGCAAGGCGGTTAGCAAGAAGCCTAGCACACCTGCTCAAAAGAATGTATTCATCTCGGATCTTAAATCAGGGGACTATGTCGTGCACGTTCATCACGGGATCGGTCAATTTACCGGCATTGAGCGGTTAGAGGTTGGAGGTATTGAAAAGGACTATTTTGGGATCCGTTATGCTGGAGAAGATCGACTCTATGTTCCTTTGGATCAACTCCATCTTTTGCAAAAATATTTGGGAAGTGCTGCGGAAACCCTGCCCAAACTTTACAAACTCGGGGGGACTGAGTGGTACAAGGTAAAGAGTAAAACCCGTAGTGCTGTCAAAGAAATGGCGATTGATTTGGTTAAACTTTATGCTCAGCGGGAGGCAATCCGAGGGTTTGCCTTTTCCCAGGATAATGTGTGGCAAAATGAATTTGAGGAGAAGTTTCCTTATCTAGAGACCCCAGATCAACTCCAGAGTATTGCGGATGTAAAATCTGATATGATGCGGCCACGTCCGATGGACCGTTTACTTTGCGGAGATGTGGGATATGGCAAAACGGAAGTTGCCCTCCGCGCCGCATTTAAAGCGGTGACGGACAGCAAACAAGTGGCTGTTCTCGTTCCCACGACTATTTTGGCCCAACAACATTTTAATACCTTCCGTGAACGGTTTATTGGGTATCCGATTACAATCGAAATGCTGAGCCGGTTTCGGTCTCAGAAGGAACAAAAGGAAATACTTGAAGGTCTTAAGAAGGGCCGAGTTGATGTCATAGTTGGAACGCATCGCATTCTCTCTGAGGCTGTCAAATTTAAAGATTTAGGATTATTGGTTATTGATGAAGAGCAGCGTTTCGGGGTTGCCCACAAGGAGAAACTGAAAACTTTAAAGGGTAACGTTGATGTGCTGACCTTATCGGCAACCCCAATTCCTAGGACGTTGCATATGTCACTGGTGGGAGTTAGGGACATGAGTGTGATTGAGACCCCTCCTGAAGGGCGGTATCCGGTTCAAACGTATGTCACAGAATTTAGGGCTGATGTGGTACGTGACGCCATAAGGCGAGAGATTCAACGTAGCGGACAAGTATTCTATGTGCATAATCGTGTAGAGGATATGGACAAAGTTACCCATTTTTTGAGTCAATTGGTTCCCGAAGCGCGGTTTGGTGTTGCCCACGGTCAAATGCGTGAATCAGAGTTGGAACGTGTCATGCTTGATTTTCTTGAGCAGGAAATGGATGTGCTCGTATCTACGACCATTATCGAGACGGGACTCGACATGCCAAATGTAAACACGTTAATTATTGATGAAGCTGATCGTTTCGGATTATCTCAACTTTATCAGTTGCGCGGGCGGGTTGGGCGATCCAATCGTAAAGCGTTTGCCTACCTCCTGTATAAACCGCAAAAGGTTCTCACGGAAATCGCCGAAAAACGACTAGCAGCTATCCGTGAGTTTACTGAATTTGGGGCGGGATTCAAAATTGCCATGCGAGATTTGGAAATTCGTGGTGCAGGGAACTTGATTGGTGCTCAACAGCATGGGCATTTAGCAGCGGTGGGGTTTGAAATGTACAGCCAGATGCTTAAAGAAGCTGTTCAGGAACTGCGTGGAGAAAAGGTCGAAGAAGTCATCGAACCGAGCATCGAGCTCCAAGTGGATGCTTTTTTACCGGATCCTTATGTCGTGGATAGCCATGCTAAGGCCTCGTTGTACCAACGACTGGCAATGGTAAAGGATGAGGAACAACTCAGCGAGATGCTTGACGAATTGGTGGATCGTTTCGGAACTCCGCCCCGTGAAGTTGAGCACTTAATTGAAATAATCCGGATCAAATTACTGGCAAGTTCTTTGAAAGTCGAACAAATTCAGCAAACCAAACAAAATCTTAGTATTCGTTTTGCAGCGGATATGGGTATGACTGGTGAGAGTCTGATGGCTGTGGCCTCGGCTTCTCCTTATCCTTTGTCTTTCAAAACAGGGATTGGCGGGAATCTCGAGTGCAAAATTCGGATTCGCACATTAAACCAAGAAGAGGTGATTGAGGCGGTACGTCGAGTGCTCTCTGCATTTTGCAATATTGCTTCAAGGACAACTCCTTGATATACTGTTCTCATGACAAAGTGAACTCGTTCGACTAAAGTTGAACATCGAGACTTCGGTGACATAAGTTTCCAGTGACGAAAGTCTCCGGTGACGAAAGCCTCCACTGGAGACTTTCGTCACCGGAGGCTTTCGTCACCGAAGTAGAGTACGGGGGTACCACTACCACTTGTAGAAGTGGTAGTCTCACGATTGGAAGAAAGGGTGTGTCTAGATGAGAGAGTCTCGGGCGGGGATAATTTTGGGAGTCCTTGCATTGATACTTGTGACCACGGGGTGTTCTTCGTTGGTTGGCGGTAAATGGGCGGTAAAAGTAAACGGAGAGTCAATTTTGATTAAGGATTATGATGATCGAGTTGCCGAAGCGCAAAAGACCTATGAAAAACAAGGAATGAAATTTGACACAGAGGAAGGCAAAGCAGCCTTACCTCAGATTAAAAGCCAGCTTTTAGACCGCATGATCGAAGGGAAACTTATTGCTCAACAAGTGACGAGTCAGAAGCTTGATCCAGAAAGTGCAAAGGTAAAAGAGCAGGAAGATATCATTAAAAAAAATCTTGGAGATGAGGCGAAATTTCAAGATACGCTTAAACAACAGGGGATGACGGAATCCGAATTAAGGAATTTCTTGGCGGTTTATGAGAAAGAAACCGGCGATATCAAAGAAATTAGTGACGCTGACGTCAAAGCTTTTTTTGATAAAAATAAAGATGGTTATGGACAGCCTGAAAGTGTAAAAGCTCGCCATATTTTGGTTAAAACAGAGGATGAGGCAAAAGCAATTATTGTACAACTTAAAGCGGGGGCTGATTTTGTACAGCTCGCTAAGGATAAGTCCATTGAGCCTGGAGCTAAAGACTCGGGTGGAGATCTCGGAACCTTTACTAAAGGAAAGATGGTACCCGAATTTGATACGGCTGCGTTTGCTCAGAAAGTAGGAACATTTTCATTAGAACCCGTAAAAACGGAATTTGGTTATCATGTCATCTTGGTTGAAGCGCATAATCCTGCAGTTGCCCCAGACTATGAAAAGTTAAAAGATAGAGTGAAGGAAGATGCATTGAATTCAGCTAAAGACACGAAGTTCCAAACTTATTTTGATGATCTGCGCAAGAAAGCTAAGACTGAGTACGCTAAAGGATACCAACCTGCAAGTTAATACTTTGAGAAGGCAAAATTAATTGCCTTCTTTTGTTTTACATTGGAAAAAAATGAATAATTGGCAATCCCTAGATATATACTATCATTGAATTTAAAGGTTTTAATAGCAAGCTCGAAATGAACTTTCGGGAACGACAAAAGGAGGAAGGTGCGTTTATGAAAGCAACAGGTATCGTAAGAAGAATTGATGACCTCGGTCGTGTCGTTATTCCAAAGGAAATTCGTCGGACTCTTCGTATTCGGGAAGGAGATCCGTTAGAGATTTTTGTAGATCGGGAAGGGGAAGTCATTCTAAAAAAATATTCCCCCATCCGTGAACTGGGGGAATTTGCTAAAGAATATGCTGATTCGCTTTTCGAGGCAACCGGGCATATCACTTGCATCTCGGATCGTGATACGATTATCGCTGTGGCGGGAGCATCAAAGAAGGAGTATCTGAATAAAGGGGTAGGACCTGCCACGGAACAAGCCATGGAGGAAAGGAAAACCATCCATATCGGCCTCGCAGGAGAACATGCCTTGTGTAAAAGCTGTCCTGAAAATGAGGAAGAGGACAAATGTAAGTTTACCAGTGAAGTCATTGCTCCGATTATTTCCCAAGGAGACCCTATAGGCGCAGTGATGCTCATGTCCAAAGAGCCTAATCTGAAGATGGGTGAGTTGGAGATCAAATTAGTCGAGACTGCCGCTGGTTTTTTAGCAAAGCAGATGGAACAATAGCCTTAAATAAAAATAAAGCGGTCATGCCGCTTTATTTTTTATACTTATCAGATCCATGCTGCTGCGCGGTACCACTGATGAATGGAAAATTTATTCTCCAGGGCAGAGAGTATAACCAGAATGCTAATACGTGCGAAGACAGTGTCTTCGTGTGTGTGTGGGCGCTAGCCAAGTTTTCTATATACCAGTCTAGAAAGTTTATGGTAATATACTCCTAGGAGGTGAAAAAATGTCCTCGTGTCTTCATGTTATGGGATTAGGTCCTTCTGGAATTGAACAGTTAACCCTTGGAGACTATCGCCGTATATGCAGTGCGAAGAAAATTTTTGCGCGAACGTCAGAGCATCCCTGTGTTCAGGAATTGATTACAGAGGGTATATGTGTAGAATCATTTGATGAGATCTATGCCACGGAACCTTCCTTCGAGGAAGTGTATGAAAGCATTACCGAGCAGTTGCGTAAAGAACTGAAAAAAGGCTCTGAGGTTATCTACGTGGTTCCGGGACATCCCATGGTCGCTGAGAAGACCGTACAACTTATTGGCGAAAAGCTTGCGCAGGAATATGAGGTTGTGATTCATCCAGCTGTGAGTTTTTTAGATGAAATTTTTAGAGTCTTAAAGTTCGACCCGATTGACGGGGTGCTAATCCGAAATAACGATGCGCTGAAAGATGTAGGACTGACGGGGAAGGAATGGCTGATAATACCCCAGGTGTATAATAAATTAATTGCCTCAGAGGTCAAATTGGACCTTATGAGTTCTTACCCTGATGATGCATGGGTGTATATTACAAAAGCCCTTGGCACTCCCCGCGAACAGGTGGACAAGCTTCCGCTCTTCGAGATGGATCATGGGACTTACGATCATTTGACGACGATAGTTTTGCCGCCGAACTCAGATGTTATCTCACTATCTAGGTTGACCAAAGTGATGGCAACCTTGCGTTCTGAGCAGGGGTGTGCATGGGACCTTGAACAAACGCATGATACATTAAAACCGTGTCTGATTGAAGAAAGTTATGAAGTCCTTGATGCAATAGAGAAGAATGATATGAATAATTTGTGCGAAGAGTTGGGAGACTTATTATTGCAAGTTGTTTTTCATGCGCAACTTGCTTCAGAAGATAGTGAATTCGATATTCAAGACGTACTTCAAGGGGTTATTAAAAAGTTGATTCGCAGGCATCCCCATGTTTTCGGGGATGAGAAGGTAGAAACTGCCGATGATGTGATCCTGACTTGGGATAGAATTAAGCAGGAAGAGAAGGCCTCCGGAGACTATGAGTTAGCCTTCTTCAATGACCCTTTAGGGTTACCAGCACTTATGTGGGCTTCTTCAACGCAACGTAGAGTGGCCAAGGTCGGGTTTGACTGGTTAGACATTGATGGGCCTTGGGGGAAAGTTCAGGAGGAATTACAAGAGCTTAAAAGTGCTTTGTCTGATGGTATTGGTATACGTGAAGAATTAGGCGATTTGATGTTTTCTATAGTCAATTTATCACGATTTTTAAAGCTGGATGCAGAAGAAGTTCTAAGGGATACCGTACATAAGTTTCAACGACGTTTTTTAAAAATGGTTGAGTTAACTCGAAAAGACGGTCTTGACTTCGAACAATTACCTCTAGATGAAATGGATGTGTTTTGGGAAAGAGCTAAATCCCAAGAAAATAGTGGTAAATGAATCTAAGATAAATTAAAAAAGCAGGAGATTGATCATTTATCGCGAAATATAAATAATCGTGATAAGATCAGTTATTAGGAGGGACTATTTTGAATAAGGCTGAATTAGTTAGCGCTGTTGCTGAGAAAGCTGACATGTCCAAGAAGGATGCAGAAAAGGCTGTTAGTGCCGTTTTTGCTACAATCGAGGAGTCCTTGGCACAAAGTGAAAAAGTCCAATTGGTTGGTTTTGGGACGTTCGAAGTAAAAGATCGTGCAGAACGGACGGGAAGAAATCCTCAAACGAAGGAAACTATCTTGATTCCAGCGGCTAAGGTACCTGGCTTCAAGGCAGGAAAGGCTCTTAAAGACGCAGTCCAGAAATGAGTCTTCGGACGATTATTCAAAATCAGGTTCCAGGCCCTTTCTGGAACCTGATTTTGTTTATCAAGAAACATAAGGGAAGGATATACTTAAATGCGAATCGATAAATACTTAAAAGTTTCTCGACTGATTAAGCGACGTACGGTTGCCAAAGATGTCTGTGTTGGGGAAAAGATCGGAATAAACGGACGGGTAGTTAAACCCTCAGCAGAAGTCAAGATTGGAGACCGTATCACCCTAGAGATAGGGAATCATGTTCTTGAAGTCCAGGTTTTGGCAACTCCGAACAGTGTAAAGGCCAATGAAGCGCAAACCCTCTATGAATTAATTCGTGATGAACGAAAGACGGAGTCTTAAGCTTAAAAGACTCTGTCTTTTTCTATAAATAGTTTTTACTGGATGGATGGGATGAACGGAAATGAAATTGGATGAATGTAAATGTAATTGCACGTTCACCAAAGCTTCAGGAAGTGATTCTTTGTGGTTGGCTTGATGGTTTCTTTGCAATTTAATTTCATTCATTGGCTTGGTTGACACTTGGTTACGACGAGGGGAGGTTTACGGTTGAGGAGAATCTTTGCTAGTGAGTAAAGCAAGCCGTATTTGTGTCCAAGAGCAAAACAGCACCAGATGGCCCCAAATTGTGCCAGAAACCCTTAGATCCTAGCGCTCGTCTAGAACTAAGCCAGAGGGAGTTTCTCAGCTCAGAGAGCACATAAAGCACATATGCGTCAATTAACACAATAAAGCATTAACATACTCTAACCCGACTTTCGTCTGACCTAGGCCTAATTAACCCAGGTTTTTCTTTTTTTTAGAGGTTCTCAAATCCGCAAACCTTGATTCTATCAGGGGTGAGGATAGGACGGGAACGCAAGGAGAAGGCCATGGACGCTTTGAAAGAAGAGCGTTTTCTTCAGGCTTTGTCAGGCCTTAAAGGTTCGATTGAACGCAGAAATACATCCTGGCAAATCAGGGAAATATACGCCAAATGTTCCTTCGGTTGACGGTTCAAACACTGCAAAATAAGTTGCTTTGCGCAAGTTAATCCCTCCATCATCATTTATTAGTTATAAATATATCGTTAGGCAGGATACAGGGTTTATTTCATCCCTGCCTGCCTCCAAATACTATTAAGTGTGCCTGGAGGTATGTCTCATTTGTGGTTCGGCAATGTTACCAACCCGATTTTGTCGGGTGTGTAAGTTGATTGTGTGAGCCTTTCGCATCTTTCACTATCCATCCATCCTTATTCAGAAGCTTAAGTACTTCCCGAAGCTTCATTGTTTTCATCGCCGCCCTCTGTCAATATCATACGCATTATTCATACGTACGTAAACATTTATTTGCGTATATATGAAATCAAAGAGCTGCTCCCAAACTTGCACAAAAGGAAGCAAGAGAACCGTCCCCCTGCTTCCCACCGCGCTTTTGCGTCATTAACGCAAACAGCCCCCAGAGCTCCCGTCGTCGTTCTAACCTCCTGAGACCCAAGCCAGAGGAAGTTTCTTAACTTAGAGAGCACGGAGAGAGGAATCGCGTCAATGAACGCAGGTGATGAAGCGTTAAGAAACGCATTGGTTCACATGCAGGAAGCCCAGAGGTTTGCGTTTTAGCTCCATCACCAAGCGAATAGCGATGGAATGTGTGCGAACGGGTTAAGACACTTCCTCCCGACCGTACTAAGACACTGACTCACTTCTAAAGGACGTGCAACCTGAATAGGGTTTAAGAAGAAAAAGAGTTAGGGGGATGGGGCATGGCGGACAAAGTTGGCAAAGGACATCGCCTTGTCATGGAAAATCGAGAACAAATTGCATTGACAGGAGTACAGAAGGTACAGTCCTTTGACCCTAGGGAAATTGTTCTTGAAACTGAACTCGGGATATTAAGTATCAAAGGGGAACGGCTAGGCATCAAATTGCTTAATCTTGATGACGGCCTGATTGATCTTGAAGGCCATGTCGGAGCATTAATCTATCATCGAAATACGAGCAGTGGCTCTCGTCAAGGATTAATGAATCGAATTTTTCGATGAATAGGCCTACAGCACCAGAAGAGAGGAGGAAGAACAATCTCAGAACTTGTGACGCTTTTTTGGGTGATTGTGGCTGGGGCTTCTGTTGGATTAGTTTTTGACTTTTACCGCTCTTTTAGACGTTGGCAAGGCTGGGGCCAAGTTTTGACTTTTATAGGAGATCTACTCTTTTCGCTGGTTGCCCTGTATATTCTTTTCCTTTTTTTTGAAAGGGCAAATGCTTTAGCATTTCGTTTTTATATTGTTTGGGGTAGCTTGCTGGGGTTAATCCTATATTTAAGGGTATTGAGCCGTTTTTCCGTACGCTTCTATTTTAAATTATATCGGGTTACAAATTACCTTATAGGACTTATCCTCAGTGGGATAAAGATTCCAATTAGGGGACTTGTTCTTTTTATGAGACCGCCCTATATGATACTGAAATGGTTTAGCATGCTTCTCTATCGGATCATAGAGCTTTTCCTTCATGAGCTAATTATGTATCTTAAAAAGAGGCTGAAAGGGTGGTGGAATAGTCTTAAGCCACCTAGGACTAATGGGTGAATTTTTAAACAGGGATTGATTACCTAATGTAGAATAGCTATAATGGAGTCGTCTTAATAATTTTGTCCCTGCTTTGTCCTTGCTTTGTAGGCAATTTGTCCACATATTATCCACACATGTGTATAACTTTTCAGCAAGGGTGTGCCGCAGTGCAAATAGAAATTCGGGGTTTGGAAAAACTAAGTTTTCGGGAACGCCAAGCAGTGATTCTCAAAGAAAGTGGGAAATCCTTTGAAAACATTGCCAAACAACTCCATCTTAGTCAAAGTTCTGTGGCAACTTTATTAACCCGTGCAAGAAGCAAAGGGTATGAAATTGTTTGTATTATTCCGGGCGGTGAGCTTGGCTTAGGGGGAGAGGAACTGGATGAAGAGGGCTTGTCGGAAGATTAACGGTCAAAACCGGCCGAGGGTTCGATTGAGATGCGGGACTTTATTAATTCTATGCTGTGTGGTCGCTGTAGTCGGAAGCTCCGCATGGCAAATATGGAAACTTCATTCTCAGGTAGATGGACAATTAGCCCATTTGAATCAGGAAAAGATAACATTACTTGAACAGGAAAAGAATCTTCAAGCTGAAATTGTTCAGTTAAACACTCCAAGTTTTATCGAAAAATTGGCACGCGAGCAGTTAGGACTCGTAAAACGAGGCGAAATTCTTATATCTCCCAAGAATTAGTACCCTATAATGGTCTTCTTAACCTTGACAGGCGTGAAATGTGCTGCATATAATATAGATTAGGTATAGATAGATCATCACAAGGAGGAGTTTACTTCGTATGGCCATTGACGTTGGCAGTATTGTTGAAGGAGTCGTTACTGGGATCACGAACTTCGGAGCATTTATTGAGTTGCCGGATAGAGTAACCGGTCTCGTACATATCTCGGAAGTTGCTGATGCCTATGTCAAGGACGTCCGAGATTATTTAAAGGAACAGGATCATGTTAAAGTAAAAGTTATTCATGTTGATGAAAAAGGAAAGATCGGACTTTCAATTAAACAGGCAAATCCCACTGTTCGTAATGTGGGTCGTGAACGCCGTCTTCCTCCAACTGTGTCCTTTGAGGATAAGTTGGCTAAGTTTATAAAAGACAGTGATGAGCGCCAGACAGAATTTCGCCGAGCTACAGACTCTAAACGTGGAGGCAGAGGTTCAAGTAGGTATTAGGTTGTAACCGCCGTAAGGCGGTTATTTATTTTTTTGTCAGAAAGGTTTTACTAATTAAGTTTCTTTTATGAAAATGCCGTTACATTTAAGAGAGCCATGGGGTTAATACTACAGTATAAAGAGATTGATTATGAACCACGTCGAAAGTTGTTGTGTATAAGTGACTTTACTAGACAAGCTTTGCCATCTTAGTAGGCTATAATGTTACCATAAAATGGGTGAGAGGTGATATTATGGCAGAATGGGCAACGTTGAAATTAGATCAGGGACTGCGAAGCAAGATTTCAATCGAAAGTACGTTTCTTCCGTTGTTATTGGGAGGCTTGTTGGCGCGGGGGGGCATTTTGGGGTTTCATCCCTTCGGAGTTGCGTTCGGGGCAGCCTTGCTTATGAGAGGAGAGAGTGGGACAGTATTTGGTATCCTTGGTATTCTCATTGGAGTGATTTCACTGGGTGATGTATCCTTTGTCTTACAAGTTATGGTTATGTTAGTAGCCTTGACGGTGATTGTACCCAGTTTGCGCAAAAAAAAGAATAAGGGGATATATTTGATTACCTTAACAAGTTTGCTGGTAGCTCTCATTTCTTCTCTAGCTATAAGCTTAGCAAAGCCCGATCTTTATGTAATTTCCTCAGTCTGCCTATATAGTGTGCTAACTGGAGGGTTCGCGAGTATTTTTTGGTATGCTATGTGTCATCAGGAGGCTATTTGGAGGGGCGAATTCCAGCGTGAACAAGGAATTGCCTGGCTTTTTATTCTTATCGGTTTGATTAGTGGTCTCCAAGGTGTACAAGTAATGGAGATAAATCTCTCGGTGGTTTTATTAAGTTTTTTCGTTTTATTTGTTTCGGAACGGTATGGAGCTGGGACTTCAGCGGGTGTTGGAGCAATATTGGGTTTTATGCCTCAGTTAACCTCTATAAATACTCAAAATTTAATGGATGCTGGGATTTACGGTTTAGCTGGCTTTTGTACAGGTGCATTTCGACGGTTAGGCAAATTAGGAATAGGAACGGCTTTTATTGCTGTTATGCTGATGCTAACAGTTTTTTTGAGACAAGATGCAATATATACTCAACTCATTTCCGCTACAATTGGTTTATTTCTCTTTCTGCTCTGGCCGGGTGCAACTCCCCAAAGGAATTTTTTAAAACCTAAGGCGATTCCTGAAGTAGAAACCACTGTTTCCAAGGTGAAGGCATTGGCAGAAATTTTTGATCAAATTGCGCTTAGCTATCAAGCGGCTGAGGCAGAATCTTTTGAGATGCGTCCAGAAGTTCCTGAACTTATGAATGTTTTGGTTGAGCGGGTGTGTTATTCATGCCCAACCATGGATGCCTGTTGGAATCGAGAATTTTATAAAACTTATCATATTTTCTTTGAACTTTTCAGCTTGGTTGAGAATGAAACTGATATCAAATTACAGACTCTTCCGATCGAGTGGAAACGTCATTGCGGACGACTAAAGGAAATGTTATTAGGCGTGCAATTTATAGTTGAACAAGAGAAAAGCCAAGAGACATGGCGTCGTCGTCTGCTTCTCAATCAAGAGGCTTTGTCTCGTCAGTTTCTCAACGTTTCGCAGGTCATCGGGAATCTTGCCAAAGAACTTCATACACAGCATAACTGGGAGGTAGTAAAACCATCAAATTTAGCGCGTCGCCGCCGCCACTTTCTTGATGTGGGTGTAACTACTTTTACGAAAACTGGTAACGGAATGAGTGGAGATAACTATGCTTCTATAGCATTTTCGACAACCCAGCATGCCTTTATTCTAAGTGATGGAATGGGTGTGGGGGAAAATGCTTCTAGGATGAGTGCTACTGCATTGACCCTCCTCGAGCAACTTCTTACGACGGGGTTTGAACCTGAAGGGGCGATTCAAGCCCTAAACTCGATCCTGGTACTGCGTTCCCCAGAAGAAAGCTTCGTAACTATTGATATGGCAATTCTAGATTTAGAATCTGCTAATATCAAATTAGTTAAAGTGGGAGCGTCTGCCTCCTATCTGATCGGCCACGATGGTGTGAAATCTTTTGCATCATCTAGCCTTCCAGCGGGCATCTTAAACCAGATAGATATACCAGTTATTGAGGTGGAGATGCAGAGCGGAGAAACGTTAATATTATTGACGGATGGGGTACAAGACGTTTTAAAAGATGGGACGGATTGGATCGGGGATTTTCTGGAGAAAACTACTATCGAAAAATCTCAAGACATCGCTGATCTAATTGGACAAGAAGCCCGCCGCTTGAGCGGGGGAACATTAGATGATGATGGAATTATATTGGCAATACGAAAAAACTATTGGAACGAGTGATACTATGGCTAAACCAGTTACTTAAATTATACTTAAAGCAGGAAAATGGAAATATGCGTCGAATCAAACTATTATGTCTTTATTTGGGTTGCCCTGCCCTTAGTTAAAAAACCGAATTTTTGAAATAAAGTAAAGGAAACTTAACTATATTTTACTGAAAATTACTTCTGTGGATATACTAATCAGAATCGATTAGGCAGAGGGATAGACCTTCGCTTTTTTAGATATGCCGGGGTAATAACTAAGGTGTGATGGGTAAAGTGTTTTTTGGTAAGAGTATTAATTTAATTAAGGGAGTGGATTTAATGGCTTGGGATGCTACAGTACTTAAGGATTGGCAGATTGCCGAAGCGGCCGAAAAGAACATGCCTACAGTAGAAGAATTGATCGAAACGTTATCTCTCAAAAAAGACGAAATAATCCCATACGGAAGAACACCAAAAGTAGACTTTCTGAAAATGATGGAGCGCCTTGGAGATAAACCAGATGGTAAATATATTGAAGTAACTGCTATTACTCCTACACCACTCGGTGAAGGAAAAACTACGACAACTATGGGCCTTATCGAAGGACTCGCTAAGAGAGGCAAGAACGTTGGTGGCGCAGTTCGGCAACCATCCGGCGGCCCGACGATGAATATTAAGGGTACTGCTGCTGGCGGTGGAAATGCTCTGTTGATTCCTATGACTGAGTTTTCCTTAGGACTCACAGGGGATATTAATGATATTATGAATGCTCATAATCTTTGCATGGTTGCCTTGAATGCTCGGATGCAGCATGAAGCAAACTATACGGATGAAGAGCTTGCTAAGCGTGGCTTAAAACGCTTGGACATCGATCCTAAGAATGTTGAAATGGGCTGGGTTATCGACTATGCAGTGCAGGGCCTGAGAAATATTATCATTGGTATTGGCGGTAAAAAAGATGGCTTCCAAATGACCTCTAAATTCGGGATCGCCGTTGGGTCAGAGTTAATGGCAATTTTGGCTGTCTCTAAAGATCTTCCAGATCTCAGAGAACGGATTGGCAAAATTATCGTTGCTTATAGTAAAACCGGTCAACCTGTCACTGCTAAAGATTTAGAAGTGGATGGCGCAATGACCGCTTGGATGCGTAACACGATTAATCCGACGATTTGTTACACAGCGGAAGGTCAACCTGTCTTGGTTCATGCTGGTCCGTTTGCTAATATTGCTATCGGACAATCTTCCATTATTGCGGACCGGGTTGGTCTCAAAATGTTTGATTATCATGTGACGGAAAGTGGATTCGCCGCAGATATCGGATTTGAGAAGTTCTGGAACGTTAAAGCTCGTTTGGGCGGCTTAAAACCAGATGTTTCCGTTCTCGTGGCAACTATTCGTGCTCTTAAAATGCATGGTGGCGGACCTGCAGTGGTACCTGGTCGTCCATTACCTGAAGAGTACACGAAAGAGAATCTTGAACTCGTCGAAAAAGGCTGTGCTAACCTACTTCACCATCTTAACATTATTAAAAAATCCGGAATTGTACCAGTTGTCTGCATTAACGGTTTCTACACAGACACTCAAGCAGAAATTGATTTAATTAAGAAAATTGTTAGAGCTACAGGAGCACGCTGTGCTCACTCCGATCACTGGTTGAACGGTGGAGACGGCGCTTTGGAATTAGCAGATACTGTTATGGATGCTTGCACAGAAGAATCCAAATTTAAGTGCCTCTATCCCTTGGAAATGCCGCTCCGTCAACGCGTTGAGCTTATCGCTAAAGAAGTCTACGGGGCAGATGGCGTGGATTGGTCGCCAGAAGCGGAAGCTAAGGCTAAGAAATTTGAATCTGATCCCTATTACGCTGATTTCGCCACTATGATGGTGAAAACTCACTTGAGTTTGTCCCACGATCCCGCACTGAAAGGCGTTCCAACAGGCTGGAGATTGCCAATCCGTGACATCTTAGTCTATGGCGGAGCAAAATTCCTTTGCCCGATGGCAGGTACGATCAGTTTAATGCCTGGTACAGGTTCAGATCCCGCTTACAGAAGAATTGACGTTGATACTAAAACCGGTAAAGTTAGCGGCTTGTTCTAGTCGTAGGGGCAATTCATGAATTGCCTGTACAGTATTACAAGAATTTCCTCTACTGCGGTAGTTTACATGAAAGATTTGTTAGGCCCTGAGCAATCAGGGCCTTTTCTATTCCCTAAGGTGAAAATAGTGTTCCTATTGGGAAAGGCGGCTCGGCAATACTAATCTTCAGTGCGATACTCTCCACGGGATAACACGATTGGATGAACCAAAAATAGTTTGTCGGAAGCTAAAACTAATTATTTGGGAGCTCAGCCATTTCCGTTAAGTATGCCGTTGTGTTAAAATGGAGAGAATGTTAAGGGAGTTAATGTTGGCAAGTTCAAAATGTCATGGAAATTAATGAATCTTAATTGAACCTTTGCAGCGAGCGCAATTGCGTTGAAATTACGGACCATTCCCTTGCGTTTGGTTTGGAAAGAGGGAAGGGCATGTACGAAAAACTGCGCACAAACATATTGCCTCGCTTGATTCCTCTAAATGCTAAAGTAATGGTTGCGGTATCCGGGGGACCAGATTCAATTGCTTTAAGTCATATCCTTTGGCGATATATACGAGAAAACTGTTCAAGAGGGATTTCCCTAGTGTTGACGCATGTTCATCACGGGGTTAGGAAAGAGTCAGATTATGAAGCACAACTGGTTCAGCAGTTGGCAACAAAGTGGGGTGTTTCTTGCATTATTCATCGTTTCGATGCTAAAGCGTATGCAAAAACTATGGGACAATCGTTCCAAGAAGCTGCCAGAGAATGGCGTTACGCCCGTTGGAAAGAGGATATGCGCGAGGAGGGAGCTACCCTTCTGGCAACAGCTCATCATCTCGGTGACCAAGCAGAGACCATTCTATATCGACTGCTTAGAGGGAGTGGAACTGCAGGATTAGCTGGGATATATCCGACCAAGGACTTGATCATCCGACCCCTGCTGACGTTTGCAAAAGCGGATATTTTGAATTATTGTGTGCGAGAAGCGTTGCCCTATGCACTTGATCGTTCGAATGAAGAGCCAGTATATGTCCGTAATCGGATTCGACTAGAGTTATTACCTGAATTGGAGAAAAATTATAATCCTCGAATTCAGGAAGCACTAGGCCGAACTGGAGAACTTCTTCGTTGGGATGAAGAATATTTGGTTCAGCAAGTGGAAACGGCATGGGAACACTATTGTCTGTCAGATCCTTTAGGTGCGGTTGGACTAAAACCCGAGGTCTTTACCGAGCCAGCAGCGATTCTTTCTCGCCTATTGCGTAGGGCGGCGATGATAGTTACGGGAGAACCTCGGGGGCTGGCTTTTGCCTATGTCGAGAAGATCATGTGCTCTCAAGGGAAGCTTGGTTGGAAGCAGGATTTACCGGGCATGGTTGTTCAAATTACGAATGAGGGGATTTGGTTTAATAGTTATGCAAATATAGAGCCATCACACGACCGGCAAATTAATCATATTCCAGAAATAACCTTGGAATTGGAACGATGGTTTTATATTCCGAGTTTGAATGTAGATATAGGATTAATGGGGGAAGGTTATATCTCTTCAGAGAACGGTGTTTGCATCAGACAAGAGAACAAAGTAGCTGTCTTTTGCCGTGATCTCTTAACCCAATTCTCTGGACAGTTGTTGTGTCGTACTCGGCGACAGGGAGACAAAATGTGGTTTCAGGGAGTGGGGCATAAATCCCTCAAAAAGGTTTTTCAAGAAGAAAACACTTCTGCAAAAGTAAGAAATGAGCTGCCACTGATTGCTCTCGGATCAGAGGTGCTCTGGATTCCAGGTGTTCGCCAGTGTGACTTGTTTCGACCAGACCTGAATAGTGACAGGGTCTATTGTATCCTTAAACCACGGCTTGGTTCTAATTTGAATTCATTGTAAAACCCAATACTGCGTGGTATAATGTGTAGAATTGCTTCATAATGAGGCGGGTTCCCATCAAGAGAGGAGGACCGTATTTGAAGGTCTTTAAGAACGCAACAATTTATATACTAATAATCCTCATGGCAATTATGTTAATAAAATGGTCAACCCCTCCCGTGACTAAAGATGCAGGACTAGATTATAACGCTTTTAAAAAGGCTGTTGTTGAAGATCAAGTCAAAGATGTCGCGGCTGTTGTTGAAGACAATACCATTAAGTATACTGTCACGATGAGAGACGACAAAAAGTATGTGGTGGTTGGACTTGGTACGGATACACAACTTATGACAGATTTGTATACCCACGGTCTCCCTTACCACGTCGAAGAGCCTCCGAAACCTCAATGGTGGATGGGATTACTTAGCACAATGCTTCCGATTCTGGTCATCGTTCTTTTGTTCTTCTTTATGATGCAACAAAGCCAGGGTGGTGGCAATCGAGTGATGCAGTTTGGGAAAAGCAAAGCACGGCTTGTCGGAGAAGATAAGAAAAAGGTAACCTTTGCGGATGTTGCTGGTGCGGACGAGGTAAAAGAGGAGCTTCAGGAAGTGGTTGAATTTTTGAAGTTTCCGAAGAAGTTTCAAGAATTAGGAGCGAAGATTCCCACGGGGGTATTGCTTTTTGGGCCTCCTGGAACAGGTAAAACTTTACTTGCTCGCGCTGTTTCTGGAGAAGCAGGCGTGCCATTCTTTAGTATAAGTGGGTCTGATTTTGTGGAAATGTTTGTTGGGGTCGGAGCTTCACGGGTTCGAGATTTGTTTGAACAGGCTAAGAAAAGTGCTCCTTGCATCGTATTTATCGATGAGATCGATGCGGTTGGACGACAACGGGGCGCTGGTTTAGGTGGCGGACATGATGAACGTGAACAAACGCTTAACCAACTTCTTGTGGAGATGGATGGATTTAATGGAAATGATAGCGTTATCATTATCGCGGCTACAAATAGGGCGGATGTCCTTGACCCAGCTCTCTTACGCCCAGGTCGATTTGACAGACAAGTAATTGTTGATGTTCCGGATGTTAAAGGACGCGAAGAGATCCTTAAAGTCCATGCTAAAGGTATGCCGTTAGCAAAAGATGTCGATCTTGAGGTTATTGCTCGACGCACCTCCGGTTTTACAGGCGCAGACCTAGCCAACTTGATTAACGAAGCAGCACTTCTTACTGCTCGTCGAAGTGAAACTCAAATTCGACAGCAGGCGATGGAAGATTCCATAGAACGGGTAATCGCAGGGCCTGAGAAGAAGAGCAGGGTAATTAGTCCTTTCGAAAAGAAACTTGTTTCTTATCATGAAGCAGGGCATGCGTTACTCGGAGAGCTTCTCGTTCATACGGATCCCTTACACAAAGTTTCGATAATCCCTCGCGGAAGGGCAGGGGGATATACGCTTCTTCTTCCAAAAGAAGATCGTAATTATATGACGAAATCTCAACTGCTCGACCAGGTGACTATGTTGCTCGGTGGCCGAGTGTCCGAGGCTTTAGTGCTCCAAGAAATCAGTACTGGTGCTTCAAATGACCTGGAGCGGGCAACTGGAATAGTTCGTAAAATGATAACTGAGTTGGGAATGTCCGAGGAACTTGGTCCACTCACTTTTGGCCATAAGGAAGAACAAGTTTTCCTTGGTCGAGATATTTCACGTGACCGTAGTTATAGTGATACTATTGCCTATTCAATTGACAAAGAGGCTCGCAAAATTATCGATGAGTGTTACCTAAAGGCTCAAAACCTAATTAAGGAAAATATTGATAAATTGCACGCTATCGCCGAAGCATTGATGGAAAAGGAAACACTAGATGTCACTAGTTTTGCCGCTCTCATGGCTAAATTTGATGGTGAGGCAGATTCAAAGGACATTTCTGAAGTTTCGATAAAGCTAGAAAAGACTTTGGAAAGCTCGCCAGATACTTTAGAAACTAAAGGTCAGCAAGATGTTTAGGTGGAACTAAAGATGCATCTAAGCAAAGGGCTGTAATTAAAAGTGACCTAGCAAAAGGTACCTAGGGACACTTGAAGGAGAGTTATGCATGGAGAAAACATTTATCATGTTGAAGCCGGATGCGGTTCAGCGGGGGTTAGTGGGAGAAGTTATTACACGTTTTGAGAAAAAAGGCTTTAAGCTCGTTGGAATGAAGTTAATTCAAGTGGATCGCGCTTTGGCAGAAGCGCATTACGCTGAACATAGGGGCAAAGGGTTTTTTGAGCCAACAGTCGCATACATTATGTCTTCTCCGGTCGTTGCAATGGTATGGCAAGGGAAAAACGGAGTGGCATTAGCCCGCCAACTAATGGGGTCAACAAAACCATTGGAGGCAAGTCCTGGTTCCATCCGGGGGATGTATGGGATGGATGTTAGCCGTAATATTATTCATGGCTCGGACTCGGTTGCAAGTGCTGAACGTGAGATTGCACTTTATTTTAAACCCGAAGAACTAATAGACTATCCCAAAGTGGGAGATGAATGGTTGAGTGAGTAAATAAATAAATAAATATCAGGGACGCCCGTTAGGGTGTCCCTTTTCCAAAATTGCTGGTATGGAGGCGCGAAAATGCAGTTGGATAAAAGAGAACGGTCTCTATTGGGAATCGCTTCTATTTTGCTTGGATTTCTTTTTATTATCCTGCTTAAAGCTCAGGGAGTTACTGGCAGTCAGGTGGTGCAGGAAACCGCTGTACCTAGCCTGATACAGACAGAACAAGAAAATCAACAGCTTTCTGACGAGAATGCAAAGATACGACTTGAATTGGTGAAGTATGCTCAAGGTCAAAGCGCATCGACACTGGCGAATCAGCAGTTGCAAGAAGCTAAGATGAATGCTGGTTTGGTTGCACTAACTGGTTCTGGTCTTCGGATTACGTTGGATGATTCGAAGCGCGAGGTAATTGGGGAGGAAGATCCGAATAGCTATTATATTCATGAACAATACATCCGCGAAATTTTTAACGCGTTATGGAACGGCGGAGCGGAAGCCGTCGCTGTCAATGGTCAACGCGTGACGACTCATACGGAGGTGTTTTGTGGAGGATCCTTTATCCAGATCAACGGGACCCGTCAAATGCCCCCTTATTTGATTGAGGCTATTGGAGATTCTCGCAACTTATCGGCTGCCCTTAACTTCTATGGTTGGTTTAAACTTGGCGATCTCCAACAGCAAAACGGAATTACTCGTAAACTCGAGATCTTAACTAAGGTCATGATTCCGACTGGCAAATTGTACAATTATCGTTATGCCGAACCCGTTAAGGAGGGAACATGATGAATCGCTGGAAAAGAAGCTTAGCTTTGCCAGTTACTATGGTGGCAATTGCCCTTGGCTTTCTGATATCTCTTCAAGCTCAAACCCAAAAGAATGTATCGGCAGCGGAACAAATTAGTTCAGATCGTATGGCTCAAATGAAATCAGTGTTGTCAAATTCAAAGACTCAAAATATCCGGCTCCAAACAGAACGGCGCGACCTATTAGAACAATTGGACGCAGCACGGAAAAGAATGGGGACAGATCCTCAACTACTTGCTCAATTGAAACAACTGCAAATTATGGAAGGAACGCAAGAAGTGGAAGGACCGGGAATTCAAATTAATATTGACGATCGTAAGGCACCTTTTCCGCTCAGCCCTGATGACCTTGCACGGATGATCAACACTTTAAAGTTTGCCGATGCTGAGGCTATCAGCTTGAACGGGCAGCGGATTGTCGGCACGACAGCCATTGTGCTGAGCGGTAGCTCGACCATTCTGGTGAATCAGGTACCCATTAACCGTACAGAGGGGATTCCATATGAATTGGGTACAATCGGGAATCAAGACACACTTTTAGATTATTTCTCCAAGTTGGAAGCTTTAGAGCTTAAGCGGCATGGGGTTACGGTAAGCATCACGAGGAAAACAGTGCGTATCCCGTCTTATAAAGGGGTTTATACATTTAAGGAGTCAGAATCCAAGGATATCCCTTAATTAGTGATAAAATTCTAGATTTTTATTTTTATGCAGGAAAAACCGTTATGTTATCGAATGAATCAATAATATGAGATGTTAGGATGGCCAAACATCTGTTAATGATGATAAGAAATAATTACCGGATGTAAGGAAAAGAATAGTAGGGCCTTGGGTGAACCCCGGGGCTTTTACTTTACTTGCGTTGGGAGTGGGGCAATATTTTATATTCAATGGCTCGCGTCAATCAGCTAATAGAAAATGAAGATTATATTTCCTACTTGGACAAGATTGACTTCTTGGAAAGGGAACGCCTTTTTTGTAAGCATGGCTTTGAGCATGGATTGAATGTTGCTCGTGTCGCCTATGCATACTTACTGGAAAAGGAAGAATTGCTGCTCCCCAAAGAGATTGTATATGCTGCTGCATTGCTTCATGATATAGGTCGTTGGGTAGAATATGAAACGGGTGAAGATCACGCTGAGGCAAGCACACGCTTGGCTCTCCCCTTGCTTGAAGCGTGTAGCTTTAGTTTGGACGAAATTCAAGTGATCTTGAAAGGAATCCGTGAACATCGTCGGCATCCTGAAGACAACTTGAGCTTGCTAGGAGCAGCATTGGCTTTAGCCGACGATTGGGCAAGAGATTGCCATTCTTGTTCTGCTCAAGCCCGATGTTACAAGTTTAACTTGACCATGAATCAAGTCGTGTATTAAGGGGGATTAAATAATGAAAACATATGGTATACGCTGGGTCACTCTAGATAATTTAGAAGAAGCCAAGCTAGCTTTGACTCAAATTGGGTCTGATCCTGGCGGAATTGCTCATATGGCGGGGAAATCTTTAGGGCGTGCGATTAAATTGGAACAAGTACCGTTAAGGGTAGCCCATATCCTAAAACAAGAGATGCTATCGGTAGGCGGAGATGCAGCTGTACATCGAAATGTTATTGTCAATAAAATTGAGGCCACTGATGTTATGTTGCTCGGTACGGTACGACAACTTGTGCAACTCGTGAGTAAGCTATTATCCCAACCTTTTGGGCTTAAGGAGATAGGGTATGACCTCAAGCAGCTACTTGCAGACCTGGAGCCTTCCAAAACCCGTATCTTGAAATGTCGGGGTACGGAACTAAAGCTGGGGCAGCGTACTCTGGTCATGGGAATCTTAAATGTAACGCCAGATTCGTTCTCAGATGGGGGCAGGTACTTTGATATTGAAGATGCAATCACTCAAGCAAAACTCATGGTTGAAGAAGGCGTAGATATTTTAGACATTGGAGCTGAGTCAACGCGACCTCAACATGAAGGCGTAAGTTCGGAAGAAGAATGGCGACGCTTAGAACCTGTACTCAAGACTCTTTTGGAGCAGGTTAAAATCCCGGTTTCGATCGATACTTATAAGGCAAGCGTCGCAGCTAAAGCGCTCGAAGCTGGTGCCCACATAATTAATGATATCTGGGGATTGCAAAGAGACCCAGATATGGCTAAGGTTGTCGGAGAATACCAGGTTCCTGTTATCGTAATGCATAATCAAGAAGGCACAAACTATCATCATCTCATGGGGGAAATGTTGACCTTTTTAAGGAAAAGCATCGAATTGGCAGAAGCCCATGGATTATCCGGAGATCAAATCATCCTTGATCCAGGGATTGGCTTCGGGAAAACAACGGAACAGAATCTTGAGGTCATGGCCCGCATGGCAGAATTTAGAACGCTTGGACATCCGCTACTACTGGGAACTTCTCGTAAATCTATGATTGGAAATACATTGAACCTGACGGTGGACGAGCGTTTAGAAGGGACGCTTGCGACGAGCGTTTTAGGGGTTGTTGCGGGCGTAGATATTATACGTGTCCACGATGTTCAAGCAAATTGTAGGGCTGTGCAAATGGCTGATGCCATTGTGCGGGGACAGAGAGGAGCTCACTATATTGGGGCATGACGTTATTCATCTGCGTGGACTGGAATTTTATGCTTACCATGGGGTGTTGCCGGAGGAACAAATTTTAGGGCAGAGATTTTTAATTGATATGGATCTTTATTCTGATCTGAGACAGGCGGGAGCTTCAGACCGAGTGGGGGACACTGTCCACTACGGAGAGGTGTATCAAGTAATCAGGGCCTGTGTCACAGGAGATAATCATCAATTGTTGGAACATTTGGCAGAGGAGATAGCTCAAAGAGTTTTGGGGCAGTTTGCCTGTACGTCAGTACGGGTTGAAGTGCATAAACCCCAGGCACCGATTCCTGGGATTTTTAGAGATGTATCGGTGGAGATTTGGCGAAAGATAGGAGAGCAGGCATGAGGGCATTTTTAGGGTTGGGCAGTAATTTAGGAGACAGGGCCTATTATCTTGGAGCGGCGATCTCTGCCTTGGCGGGCCCCATGATAAAGGTTGAGGCTGCTTCACAAATTTATGAAACAGAGCCTTGGGGTTTAATGGATCAACCCTTGTATTGGAATCAGGTTATTGAAGTTGAAACGTCACTAGAGCCCTTGGAACTCCTTCATGTCTGTCAGGAGATAGAAAATCGGCTGGGACGAGAACGCAAGGTACATTGGGGTCCTCGAACTATTGACATTGACCTGTTAATTTATGATAATGTAGTAGATAATTCTGAAGAATTAAACTTACCTCATCCTTATCTGGAAGAACGGGCTTTTGTCCTTGCCCCTTTGCGAGAGATCGCGCCTGAGCTGGTATTGCCATCGGGAAGGTCCATTACTGAGGTATCCGGAGAAGGCAAGGTACACCCCCTTACTTGGGAAGGGTAAAAGAAACAATACACTTTTGAAACACTAAATACCAGACGATATCGAAAGAATTGTACTGTTATAGGTGGCTGACTTATTTATCCGGATTAGCGAAAGACAGGACGGATAGAATAATCGAAAAGACACTAAAATGAATACAGGAATAATGACCGCTTGGATCCAATGACCGAGACGGAGGGTTAGTATAAAAATACCTTCACTCTCAGTGAAGGTTTTCTTTAATTTAGTGGACAAGCAAGCACATTTGGATGAATGAAATGAATTACACGTTCACCAAAGCTTCGGGTAGCGGGTCTTTGTGGTTGGCTTGATGGTCTCTTTGTAATTTCATTTCATTCATTGGATTGGCTACTACTTAATGAAGTCGAGAACCGTCCCAGCACTAGCACGCGCCTTTGCGTCAACGAACGCAAACAGTCGTAATAGGGTGCCCAGCGTTGTTCCAAACCCCCGTTGGGGACCCAAGCCAGAGGAAGTTTCTTAGCTTAGAGAGCACGGAGAGAGGAATCGCGTAAATGAGCGCAGTCGCTAAAGCGTTAAGAAACGCATTGGTCGCACATGCAGAAAGCCCAGAGGTTATGCGTTTTAGCTTTAGTGACAAGGGAATAGCGATGGAACGTGTGCGAACACGATAGTCTCCAGTGGAGAGTATCGCCGAAGGCGCAGACCTACAACGATTACTTATCGCCGTAGGATGCTAATAAACTGACGATTAGGAGGGACGAGATGAAATTCGGGATTATAGGGGCTGGAATCGTAGGCACAGCCTTAGCTGTGCGATTAGAAGAAGCAGGGCATGAATGTATGGGGGTTCATACTCGGAGTCGTCACTCATATGAGCGGTTTCGTAGCTATTTAAAGATTGATCATCTTACGTTAAAAGAGCTTGTTCCTGCCGTCGATATTCTATTTATTACTACTCAGGATGGAGTGATTCGATCGATCGCTGAGAAGTTGAGTAAAAACGCACTCCTAAAATCAGGACAAGTATGGATCCACTGTTCTGGATCACTCCCTTCAGAGGTATTACGTGTCAAGGAGAGTTTACCAGTGAGTTGCCTCTCGCTACATCCCCTTCAGGCTTTTGCGAGCGTTGAGGAGGCATTAACTATCCTTTCGGGAACACATTTTGGGATCGAGGGTGATAACGAGGAACTGGGAGAGGGTATCGTCAAGGATCTGGGTGGAATTCCACATCACATCTTGGCGGAAAAGAAGACACTCTATCATGTGGGTGCAGTCGTAGCCTCTAATTATTTGGTTGTTCTTACTTCGCTAGCTGTCGAGCTTTTTGCTGAAGCAGGGATACAAGGGGAGGAAGCCTTGGCCTCATTGTTGCCGTTAATGAAAGGGACACTTTATAATTTGGAACAGGTAGGACTACCTCAAGCTTTAACAGGGCCGATTGCTCGGGGAGATGTGCAAGTGGTGCAAGGTCACTTAGAGCATTTGCCGCCGAAACTTGTAGATATTTATCAGAGCTTAGGGTTAAAAGCTTTAGAGCTAGGAGAAAACAAGAAGGCTCGACAGGGTTTAACCTTCCCGTCAGAAGAGTATAAGTTGTTGAAAAATTTACTGGAAGGTGGAGATAGAGGTGAAAAGAACTTCAAAAATTTTGGAACTGCGTGAAATAATAGCATTAGAGAAAAAGCGTGGACGGAATATTGCCCTTGTCCCGACTATGGGTTATTTACATCGGGGGCATTTGTCCTTAATAGAGCAGGCTAAACAAACTGGGGCAGTCGTTGTGGTGAGCATCTTTGTCAATCCCTTACAATTTGGCCCGAAGGAAGACCTTTCTCGTTACCCTAGGGATCTGGAACGAGATGCCAGTTTGGTGAAAGATGCTGGAGTCGATATCCTCTTTCATCCAACTGTTGAAGAAATGTATCCTAGGTCGGTCATCACTTATGTTGAAGTGGGCAAGTTGGATACAGTGCTCTGCGGAGCTACCCGTCCCGGACATTTTCGGGGGGTGGCAACGGTTGTAAGTAAGTTGTTTCATATTGTTCAACCCGACTTAGCTTTTTTTGGACAGAAGGATTATCAACAATATTTGGTCATTCAGCGTATGGTAAGCGATCTGAATCTTCCCATTGAGGTATGTCCTGTCTCCATTGTTAGAGAGGAGGATGGGCTTGCCTTAAGCTCGCGTAACGTCTTTTTGACATCAGAACAACGTCAAGAAGCTAGGGTTTTGTCCCAGAGTCTGAACGAGGCGGAAAGGTCTCTAGGAGCTGGAGAACGATCAGCCCGGGAAATTGAAAAGCAGTTACGAGATAGAATCTCCAGTCAGTGTCATGGCGTAATTGACTATGTAGAAGTCCGGGATGCGGGAGACTTGTCTGAAGTAACCACAATAGAGCGCCCTGTGCTTATTGCTTTAGCCGTTAAGTTCGGATCAACGCGATTGATTGATAACAAAGTGGTGGAGGTTGAAAATTATGTTTAGAATGATGATGAAATCTAAAATTCATAAAGCGACTGTGACTGAGGCGAATCTTCAATATGTGGGAAGTATCACGATTGACACTGCGCTGATCGAAGCAGCAGATATTTTACCGAATGAAAAGGTCCAGGTTGTGAACAATAACAATGGGGCAAGATTTGAGACTTATGTCATTCCCGGAGAGAGAAACTCAGGGGTGATTTGTCTAAATGGTGCAGCTGCTCGTCAAGTGCAAGTGGGTGATCAAGTCATAATTATTTCTTATGCAATGTTAAGCGATGAATCAGCTCATAAGTATAGCCCTAAGGTTATCTTTGTCAATGATCTAAACCTTCAGACTAAGATTACTTCAGAAGAAGTTCATGGACAAAAATCATAACTAGATGTGTCATAAGTCCTAATATTCTGGAATAGATTCTGTTTCTCAAGAAAGGTTGGAAATCTATGAAGTATACGATTAGCAAAGAGTTGTTTCAGACTTTAGCCGGAGAGGTTGAAGTACTTAAAAAAGCACATAAAGCAGTTATCTTAGCCCACTATTATCAAAGGCCTGAAATTCAGGATATTGCCGATTTTGTGGGAGATTCCTTGCAACTTAGTCAACAAGCAGCAACAACCGATGCAGAAGTCATTGTTTTTTGCGGTGTTCATTTTATGGCGGAAAGTGCGGCGATTTTATCACCGGATAAAGTTGTGATATTGCCCGAAGCTCAAGCGGGTTGTCCCATGGCGGATATGGTTGATGCTGAGGGTTTGAGAGCCTATAAAAAGAGGGTTCCTGGAGTACAGGTGGTCTGTTATGTTAATACATCTGCAGAAGTCAAAGCTGAGAGCGATATCTGCTGTACCTCCGCCAACGCGGTAAAAGTATTAGAGTCTTTAAAGGGAAAGGATATCCTATTTATTCCAGACGAAAATCTGGGTCGATACGCTGCAAATATCCTTGATAAATCACTTCAGTTTTGGCCGGGGTACTGTAAAACGCATGACCGATTGACAAAGGAAGATATTCTTAAGGCCAGAAGAGAACATCCGTTAGCTAAGGTCATCGTACACCCGGAATGTCGGGTAGACGTTTGTCAGGAGGCTGATTACATCGGTTCAACTGCAGGATTAATCGCCTACGCTCAGAACTCAGAGAAGCAAGAGTTTATTGTGGGGACCGAGTCAGGAATACTACATCGGCTTAATCAAGTTTGTCCGACTAAAGAATTCTATCTTGCTTCAGAACGCTTGGTTTGCCCAAATATGAAATTGACAACCTTGGCTAAAGTAAGAGATGCGTTGACTACGCTCTCTCCCCGTATTACGGTAGAAGATAAGATAAGAGTAAGAGCCAAAGAGGCACTAGATAGAATGCTAGCTTTGTAGGTAGCATTAGAGCAGGGGATGGGCTTATTGAGACGTTATTTATACTCTTGGTCCAAATCTGGGATTAAGGTCTTTGATTCGGACGTACTTATATTAGGAAGTGGTATTGCAGGCTTGTATACGGCGATCAAAGCGAGTGAACAATTCCAGATTACGGTTCTTACCAAGAAAACGCTTGAAGAAAGTAATACTGGGCATGCGCAAGGTGGGATTGCGGTAGCCCTCGATGAAGAAGACTCCCCGACCTTGCATTTTGAAGACACATTAAAAGCAGGTGCCGGGCTCTGCGACCCTTTTGTAGTAAGGATTTTAGTTGAAGAGGGACCAACCTGTGTGGAAGAACTTATGGATATGGGTGCTCAATTTGACCGCCAGAATGGGGCTCTTGCATTCACCCGTGAAGCTGCACATAGCCAGCGGAGAATACTGCACGCGCAAGGGGATGCCACGGGGTGGGAAATTGAGCGGGCCTTAGTTGCAAAAGTTAAGGAAAACCCAATGGTTAACGCTCTAGAAGGACGATTTGTGGTAGACCTATTGGAAAATCACGCTGGGGAAATAGTAGGAGCCCTAGTCGTTAATGAGGAAACTGGAGAACTCGAGGGGCATTTAGCCAAGGCAGTGGTCCTCTCAACCGGGGGTTTAGGACAAGTTTATCGTTTTACGACGAATCCTAGTGTTGCAACGGGGGATGGAATGGCAATAGCTATTCGGGCTGGGGCAGATTTGATGGATATGGAATTTGTGCAATTTCACCCTACGGCATTATTAATTCCTAAGGCACCTCGTTTCCTAATCTCGGAAGCAGTGCGTGGAGAAGGAGCACATTTAATTAACGCCTTAGGGGTTCGTTTTATGGAAAATGTACCTGGGAAAGAACTTGCTCCTCGCGATATTGTCGCTCGGGCGATCTGGCAGGAAATGAACCAAGGCTCGGTTTTTTTAGATTTCCGTCCTATTGGGAAGGAACGAATCCTTGAGCGATTCCCTACCATTTACCAAACCTGCTTAAACTATGGGATAGATGTATTGACTACGCCCTTGCCAATTGCACCGGCTGCCCATTATATGATGGGCGGGATTGCGACCAACTCATTTGGGGAAACAAGCCTACCACATCTTTATGCAGCAGGGGAGTGCGCTTGTAACGGTGTTCACGGCGCAAATCGTTTAGCGAGTAACTCTTTGCTGGATGGCTTGGTTTTTGGAGCACGTATCGTAGAGGAAATAAGAAATAAGCTCAAGGCCAAACGTCCTACATGGGAGGAGGTTCTTGGCCCTGAAGGAAATTTAGGTAGTACTAGAATAAATGGATCAGTTAAACAATTAGGCGATCGAGGTTTGCGGAACCGGATACAAGATCTGATGTGGAGCAGGGTTGGAATTTTGCGGGATGAGGCTGGCCTTGAGAAAGCCACAGAGTTGCTGAAGGCCTGGGGGAGAGACGATCTGTCCATGCACTCTGTGGATGATTTTGAAACGGCCAACCTGTTAACAGTGGGCGAGGTTATTGCCAAAGCCGCTTTAGAGCGTAAGGAGAGTCGAGGGGGGCATTTCCGATCGGACTATCCGTCGAGACTTGACGAACCCTGGCAGAAGCACTCTCTGCAAAATAAGGAGGGATATCATGTGCGCTACGTTCCAGTTTCAGGAACTGATTGATCGAGCATTGAATGAGGACATCGGATCAGGCGATCTTAGCACCAGAATTTTGCCTGAAAAATTAACAGGGTTGGCAAAAATTTACGCTAAGCAAAAAGGTGTAGTTGCAGGTCTTCAACTTGTTGAGCAGATTTTTCAGCGTTTGGATACACGGATTAGTGTCCATAGGTTACTCAACGACGGGGATGAAGTGAAGGTTGGAGAGGTTGTACTTGAGCTAAGCGGTCCCTTGAGTAGCATTTTGCAAGGGGAGAGGACGGCTTTGAATTTTTTACAACATCTCTCAGGAATCGCCACAGCCACAAAACGAGCGGTTGATAAGGTTGCAGGGCTTTCGGTTAGCATTGTTGATACACGAAAGACCCTCGCGGGATGGCGCACTCTACAGAAATATGCTGTCAGAGTTGGGGGGGGACAGAACCATCGCTTTGGGCTATATGATGCTGTTATGTTAAAAGATAATCATCTTGCAGCTGTGGGTGGTTTAACGGAGTCTGTCCGGCGAATCAAGGCTCAAGTGGGACATATGATTAAGATTGAGGTTGAGTGTGAAACGATAGAACAGGTCCAAGAAGCCATAGCCTGTGGTGTCGATGTGATTATGTTGGATAATATGGATTTAATAGAAATGCGGGCAGCTGTCCAATATATCGACCGGCGGGCAATAGTCGAAGCATCAGGAGGGATGGGGGAAGAACGCCTCCGTGAAGTGGCTGAGACGGGGGTCGACCTGATCTCGATCGGTGCTTTGACCCATTCGGTTCAGGCTCTAGACTTTAGTCTTGATCTTGGTGACATCAAAGCTTCGACGAGGGCAAGTTGGGAAAGAGGAATTTAAATGTTACGTCATGACATCCTTTATCTCCTCGCCGAGCACCCAGAAAAGTACGTATCTGGCGAAAGTATTAGTCAACATTTGAAAGTCACGCGGGCGGCTATTTGGAAACAGATTCAGGTTTTAAAAGAAGAAGGTTTCCAAATTGAAGGGCAGACAAGGAAGGGATATTGCCTATTGAAAACTCCTTTTTCTTTAAATGAGTGGGTTTTAAAGCAGGCCTTGACCTCAACTTCATTGGGGAAAAAGATACACCTTGAGGATGAGTTGGAATCCACAAACGTGCGGGCGAAAGAGCTTGCTCGACAAGGAGGAGCCCATGGTCAAGTTGTCCTAGCAAGGTGCCAGAGTTCGGGGCGAGGGCGGCTCCAGCGGCAGTGGGAAGCTCCAAGTGGTGGTCTGTGGATGTCCGTGGTACTTCGACCGAATTTGTCTTTGGCGGACGCCTCAAAAATAACCCTTGCGGCGAGTGTTGCGATTGTCGACGCATTTGAGAAACTCTTTGATCTTCGTATCGGTATCAAATGGCCGAATGACCTTATTTTCAATGGTTTAAAAATTGCCGGAATTCTGGGTGAAGTCGTAGGAGAATGGAACGCCGTCAGAACGTTGATTTTGGGAATGGGGATAAACGTAAATTTCCCTCGTGAACAATTAGGTCCTTTATTGAACGCAACGACACTTTTTGAAATCTTAAAGAAAGAAGTGGACCTAAACATATTGGCAGCCACAATCTTAAGAAATTTAGAAAAGCAAGTAATTGCTCTCGAAAATAAAGAGTTTGAGGAGTTAAGGACGAGTTGGTTGGAGAGGGCAATCAGCTTGGGCGAAGAAGTAAGAATCTTGCGGGGAGAACAAATAATACAGGGTACTTTTAAGGGCATCACAATCGACGGAGCACTACTTCTTGAAACAGATGATGGAGTAAAAAGCTTTTCTGCTGGAGAAGTACAACTACGTTCCAAAGAGGGCAAGTATTTTTAGGATTTATTAGGGGCCATTCGTGGCCATCGCTTCTCCGCAAAGTTAACATGTGCGAAGACAGTGTCTGCAAGAAGGCTAATACGTGCGAAGACAGTGTCTTCGTG
>LOEW01000201.1 GCA_001516045.1 Desulfosporosinus sp. BRH_c37 | reverse complement strand
ACACCCAAAATGATACTTCGTGGCGAAGGAACGAGCTTATCGCTACACTGCAACTCATTACGCATACTCCTGCAGTGTGGATTGGTTAGATGCCTTGATGGCGGAAAGGGAACTTCTGGCAAGAAAAAAGCATTAGCTGACTAAAAGAGTAGTCAACTAATGCTCGTCATGTCAAATTATTAAATTTAAGATACTTGAATTAATATTGTTCGCGAGCAGGCCGATGGTGTTGGTAACACTCACGGCAATATACTGGGCGATCAGAAGTTGGTTGGAAAGGAACTTGTGTTTCGACTCCGCAATCTGCGCAAACTACAGTAAACATTTCACGTGATCTTCCTTCTTGGGAATTACGGTTTGTTTTGCGTATGTTGCGGCATTCGCGGCAGCGTTGAGGTTCGTTCTCGAATCCCTTTTCAGCGTAAAATTCTTGTTCTCCAACAGTGAAAATAAAAGTAGCTCCGCAGTCTTTACATACTAGATCTTTGTCTTCAAAGGCCATGAAAGATATTCCCCTTACGTAAAAAAATGTAATAGGCTCTGCCCATCCAATAATTATTATAACGCTAATCACCCAAAGGCACAAGTTTTTTTTCAAGTCCAGCCGCCAAACACAATCCATAAATTGTTTGGGCTCCACTTCCTCGAAGGACCTCTGCCACTGCTTCAAGCGTTGCTCCTGTAGTCGTTACATCATCCACAATCCATACACTTCGCCCTATAATTAATTTTGGTTCCCGTACGGCAAATGCTCCTTTCAAGTTATGCAGGCGATCATGACGTGAAAGCAAAATTTGCGACGATGTTAGTTCTATCCTTTCAATCCCCTCGATAATCGGTAATCCCAATTCCCAGTGTATAGCCGATGCCAATACCTCGGCCTGATTAAAGCCTCGTTCTGCCAGACGGGAAGCATGCATTGGCACAGCAACTACACCGTCAACGGCAGGAAGTTGGCTGATCGCCCAATTGGAAAAGGGGCGGGCGATTTCCATTAAGTGCCGAGGGTGAGCTTCAAATTTAACCTTATGAATAAATTCTCTTAATCCACCAGAATAATGCCCCCAGGCAGTAACCTGATCAAGATGTTTCGGACCCTTTCCAGCTTTACAATCTAGACAGCTTGTTTTCTCTTTGAGAATTAACTTTCCACACCCCCTACAGCGTCCCAGCTCAGGATGAAGATAGCCTGCCGTACAAGTTGGGCAGATTAAATCGCCCACTGCGCCGCAAAATACACATGCTTGAGCTTCTTCATACCATAAGGCTCTAGTGAACTTGATCGCTCCCTTCCAAAACTCTTTCAAGGCTTCTACCCCCTACTCGTGGTTCGATGTTCTATGTTCGAGGTTCGAATCTAAGATCTAATATCGTTTTTCCCCTATCATGGTTCATCGTTTATGAATCACGAATATCGAAAATCGATATCATGCTTCGATAAGGCCTAGTTCCAATGCACACTTATTTTGCTCCTCAATCCACTGAACTGCAGTCTTCATGGCCTTCGTCATTCGCTTAGACATAAATAAGACACTTCCCACTGGACTTTCTATGGTTCGACCCACCCTTCCAGCCATTTGCACTAAAGCACGCTCATCAAAAACAGGATGATCTGCCCCTAGCACCACCACTTGTATACGAGACAATGTGATACCACGCTCCAAGATAGTCGTACTCACAAAAATATCGAATTCACCCTGACGCAATCGCTCGATTTTTGAGGAACGACCCGGGTCCGCACTGTAGCTACCGTCAACCTGCCAACCGGGAAAACACTGCCGGAAGCATTTGATCCACGGATCAATCCAAGCGATCTTGGGGACGAATACTAACACAGGTCCCTGTGCCCTTAATAAAATGCTTTGAGAAGCCCATTCGCTTGTACACCCGTTTGGATCTATTGTGATTCGAGATTTTACCCAAATCGGTACCGGCAAAGAGGTGCGATGGTGCCGTGCCGGAAGCCTGATGAGCCGCATCTTGCCTTGCCTGACCGCCTTTAAGCCTTCAGACGAGGGGGTTGCAGTTAAGTAGAGTATTTTACCACCTTGACGCAGGGCGTGGTTCAATCCCCACTCCAAAGCACGGCTCCCAGAATAAGGGAAGGCATCCATCTCATCCATAAATATCACATCGAAAGCCCGCCAAAATCTTAATACTTGGTGCGTGGTCGCCAGTACCATTCCTCCACCCTGAAATTTGGCCGATGATGTCCCAGACAACACTTGAAACGGATAATCTGGAAAGTCCCGATGAAGCCTTGGGGCGATGTCATTAATGACATCTTGACGCGGTGCAGCAAAAAGTATAGATTTCCCCTGTTTCAGTGCCCAAGCGGCTGATGGGAAACAAACCTCAGTTTTCCCCGCGCCACATGCAGCCCACAGAAGTGCAGTTTCTTCACAAGGATCTTTGATAAATTCAAACACTTGTTCGCTAGCTAAATGTTGAGCATCTGTCAAAACCCAGTGTGGCCGAAAGATTACCTCAGAAGGACCGCCCAAGAGTGAATGTTCATCTCGATATAGAGCATCCAGAGAAGTGCTAGCTCCGATACTCTCACAACTTCGACAGGTTGCGGCCATTTCATACTGACTGGGCCACTCTTCAACATCCCTTTCCCCACATCGTTGACACCGCCAACCTTTACCGATTGGGCTCACCGCAGGAACCCACTTGGCCCTTCCTTTTTCCACGTTGGCTTGGGCAAGCCTTTTTATATCATCCTCTTTAATCTTGAGCTCGCGGGCGAGACCCCGAAGATCCCCCGTGGATAATTGCCTTCCCCGAGTCAGTTGATTAAATGCTTTCTCGACCTCGTTATTTTGTTCCTCCGGTGGACCTTGATCAATCACTGGAGCTGGGCTGCATTCCTTCCAAGTTAAGTCTGACTCATTCCAACCAAATACTTTAAGTATCTTAAGTATTTCAAGTTTAGTATCCTTCCGTTTAGATCCTTTAAACCAAAAATCAAAGGGGCCCCGCCGACACAGCTGCCCTTGAACTGCCTGAATAGTCGCACAAGAGAGGGGTACACTAAGATAGCTGACCACACTTGAATTTTGATCGTTCCCCTCCCTGAAGGGAGAAAAACCGACGCTACCGTTTTTATCTAAGGTCAGAAAGAAGTGCATAAATAACCCTCTTTCCATCTTTATTCCACATTCCCACCAATCAGTATTCCACCCGCTTTACCCCTCATAATTTATGTATTCGGCACGAGACGCGTAAGTTGGGTAAGTTGTCTTAGCCGAGCATATTCAGCCAAGAGTTTAATATGTTGAGAAGGTTTAAAATCCTGGTAACCACGCCACAGCAATCGATCTATTGGGGTAAGTATCGCCACTCTATCCTCAATTTTTTGCGGTACGCATTCGACCCAGCGATAAAGCATAGTCGCCTTTTCTGGGTGTATCCGACGCTGAACCTCCGCAGTTTCCCAAACAATTGACTGAGCCCATTCATACACTTCTAGATTATGAGGCTGCCAGTGAATTACTTCTTCAACTTTGGTAAGTCCGGTTTCGACGTTTCCCCCACTTAAAATATGCTCCGCCTGCTCTCGCCGCGTACCTACTTGTGTCTGATCCCAATTCAAACTCATGTCCCAAAGTGCATTACTTTTTGTAGGGTCCTGTTCATACCATTGTACAGCCTGTATATTCCAGCTCTGCTCTTTCTCTAAGAGTTTAGGATATAAGAGTGCGCTCCCACTGAAAAGACACATAACCAGACTTAGAACAAGCATTCCTTTACTGCTCAAACTTGCTAATTTGTGCTTTAATACGTAAGGTTGATTGCCGTCTTCTCCTTTTTGAATACTCCCAAAAAGCATCCAAAATAAGAATCCCAAAGCAGCAAAAGAGAAATCGGCATCCACCAAACTATGTAGTCCTAATAAGAACAAGGCCCCCCACGCTCGTACTTGAGTTTTTGTTTCATTGAATTCTGCCCTTGATTTAAGTAGCAGACGGTTCTTTCCCCAACACTTCCAGGCCCGTTTAAAACTATAGCTGAGCCAAATTCCCACGCTCAAGATACCCGGTACTCCTTGGTTTAATAAGATGTGGATGAAGCTAGAATGGGGATCTGACGTCCAATACGGAAAGCGTTGAACGGTGGGAAAGGCCATCCACCCTCCGGCTCGGGGAAGGCCCCCTCCATTCCAAGCTAAGCTTATTCCGTCTTTAAAATAGATCAACCGTTCCTGCCAACTCGAAGACGAAAAATTCGCAGATGTAAGATTGTCCCAAGCCGATCTATTATATACTAACATAAGGACTGAGCCTATAAGAGCCAATAAAATTAACCCCAATCCTTTTAGATCCTTTCCATAAAATCCTTGTTTCAACTCAAAGAATGGAGGGATGCCAAACAAGATCTGCTGGCCAGTGAAAACTGCTAAGAATAGTCCCACTCCAGCACGAGAACCCGTCCCTAATAATGAAATACCCAGGATGATTTGAACCATTTTCCTCTGTGGATGAAGTAAGAGCACTGCTCCTAAAAAGGCTGCTGTGGCATTAGGATAACCAAAGACGGAGCTTAACCTTCCCGCAGCTTTGCTTACATAAGGTAACCAGCCTATGAAAGCTACAACGATAGCAATCCATACTATATATTGTACCAGGTTTTGTTTTTCGGTTTCATGCGAAGAAATCCGCGTCCCCAACCGATAGGCGAGCCAAAAAATTCCCCAACGCAAGGCTTCTATCAATCCCTCCTTAACTTTGATGGGATGTAAAAGCCCTAACAACGAAAAAAGGAGCATTCCCAATAGCAAGATGTCTGTTAGACCAAAGGGGGAAGAGGTTTCGGTTACGAAATTAAACCGCCTGTGTGAACAAGATATCAGAACATACATTGATAGAATGAATCCGAAAATCAGCAATTCTTTTGGAAAATAAAGCCCTTCAAAAACGCTTAGGGCTAAAAAAAGAGCTAGGAGGCGTGCTGTGTTGCTCCTAGCTCTGCTGACTTGTTGTAAAGTTGAACCGATCACTGGGGTGGGGTCTTCCGCTCTAGGAAGAATTTGAGTGTGCCTTGCGCAACCAATATTTCTCCGACATACGCTTTTCCCTGGGCGACACCAAACGTTTTTCGAAATTTAATAAGCTCTACTTCTAAACGGAGCTGATCTCCGGGAATCACTTGCCTCTTAAACTTAACGTCATCTAAACCTGCAAACAAAACCAAATAGTCGGCATATCCTGGCATTTTAAGGATGACTACTGTCCCAACTTGGGCAAGTGCTTCCATTATCAAAACTCCTGGCAAAATGGGGTGACCTGGAAAGTGGCCCTGAAAGAACGGTTCATTGCCTGAGACGTTCTTAATTCCAACAGCCCTTTTTCCTTCTTCCAATTCTATGATACGATCTACCATAAGAAAAGGATAACGATGAGGAATAATTTCCTGAATCTCCTGGCTTTGTAGCACTGAAACTCCTCCTTACTAATCGTGGTTCGTAGTTCGTAGTTCGTAGTTCGAACTACAAATATCGTACTAGAACACTGGTATTGTAGATATTAACCACTTTGTCTTTGCAAGCTGGGGACGGTTCTCGACTTGCAATCATAGGGTCATATCTTGTGGTCGAACTACGAATATCGAACTACGAACTTCAAGTATGGCTTGCAGATATGAACCAATCTGTCTTATGATAAGAGTGGGTATTTTTACTACTAAGGCATATGAAAGAAAATACAAGGCAAAGATGCCAAGGATATTTTGCGTCAGACAAGGAGGTATGTTCACCTCATAGCGGGGCTATTAGGTGAACATGCTGACGCAGTATGACACAAAATAGACTGGCATACTGACTGGTTATTTTCTTGAATGTGCCTAACATCAAGTATACCCAAGTTAGTGGCTGAAGGGAAGATGACAAGCCATGAAACCCTACAAAATTTTACATATTATAGGTGGGGGAGAGATCGGCGGAGCTGAGCATCATGTATTAACTCTGCTTAATGGATTAGATCGGACTCGTTTTATCCCACATCTGGTTTGCCTAACCCATGGACCTTTCGCAACCCTTGTCCGTGAAACCAATATTTCTACTATAACTCTCCCGATGCATTTCCCGCTTGACCTTTCTCCCCTCCCCAGTATCATTCGCTGGACTCGACAAAAAGGGATAAATCTTGTCCACACCCATGGTTCTCGTGCCAACCTCCTAGGTCGCCTGGGCGCAAGATGGATGAGTACCCCCTGCCTGACCACGGTCCATAGCTCACTGGCCCACGATTATCTTTCCCCTTGGTCTGCCCGTATAGCTCTAGTACTTGACCGCCTGACTCTTCCCTTGACCTCTGGGATTATCACCGTCTCCGAATATTTAGCAAAAGAAGTTGCTTTGAGAGGTGGTCAGCATATTGAAACAATTTATAACGGCCAAGCTCCCATTTCTTTTGATGCTCCTCCTTCATTCTCTCGTCGGCGATTCCGCACAAAGTGGGGAATTCCATTAGATGCTCTCGTCCTCGGAACGATAGGTCGACTCCATCCTTCAAAGGGACAGACGTATTTAATTAAGACTGTAATTCAACTGCGCTCGAAGTATCCTAACCTTCACCTTTTGCTCATTGGAGATGGTCCCCTTCGTCAAGACCTGGAATTCGAACTCAAACGCAATAATATCCCCCATACTCTAACTGGCTACCTTCCCCAGGCCTATGAAGCACTTCCAGCCATGGACCTTTTCGTATTACCCTCAGTTAGTGAGGGTATGGGGTTAGTCCTTCTTGAAGCTATGCAGGCTTTAGTTCCGATTGTTGCCAGTGCTGTTGGCGGAATTCCAGAAGTCATCCGCGACGGGAAAGACGGGCTGCTTGTTACCCCAGGCGATGTGGCAAAGTTAAGTGATTCCTGTTCTAAGATTATCGACAATCCAGATTTTGCGAAATCTCTTGTTCTCTCTGGCCTAGGCCGCTGGCCTCAGTTTTCCATAGATAAAATGATTAGCGAAACTGAGCAAGTCTACACCCGCATACTTGATAATATTACTCAATCTACTGAAAAACAGACCACATAATTAAGGATTAGAAAAGGTCGCTCAGACTCAATGGAAATTGAGTGCTAGGCGACCTTTCTTTTACCATCAATGTCTTTGTTGTTTATCCCGACCGTTCTCCGGTAATTTATTGGTCAGGGATGCGTCATGTCTTAAATTCCTCGGAGTCAGTATCTGTGGGACGTAACTGTTATTATACTTTGTCCGTTGTGTCTCTTTGTTCTCAGTACTCTGATCTTTATTCTGATACTTTTCTTGATACTTCCCCTGATAGTTCTCCTGATAGTTCTCCTGATCTTTTGCCTTCTTATTATCCTCAACTTCAGGGTTATCCTGATTCTTTTGCATGTAATTATCATTATTCTGTTCTTTCTGCTTATCCTTAGCGTTATCCTGATCCTTCTGCGTGTAATTATCGTTATCCTTTTGCCCATCCTTATCGGCATCTCTACTTCTACTCTTATCTTTCCAAGGATCTAGAACCTTGAACGGCAAGAATAATTTTCCTCCGCGCAAAAGTTTCCCCGTGCCGTCTTCATCTAGTTTACCTATTAATCCCGAGTCTTGCTTCGAAGTTCTAGGCTTTTGAGGTATAACTGATTGCCGCTCATTCTTCTCCGCCTTGATCTGCACATTAATCTGTGGATTTTCTAGTAACCGAGCCCGTTCTGAATTATCTTTTAGTTTCTCCGGTTGGGTCACGACACCCGCCTTATCTGCGGTCTGCCAAAGAGCATACTCCCCTAAAGTTAGATCCCCCTTTTGAGCAAGCTCCCGTTCCTGAGAAGTCAGAGAGAAGACCGCAACCTGCGGGGTCAACCCTTTTTTCTCACTTATCTCTGTAACCCATAAGATAATTTGATTCTCATTAAGTTCCTTCGGCATTTGCTCTAAGGTTTTATTGTTCATGGGAGAATATCCAACTACCACCCAATTCTGCTCAGAACTAAGAAATTTTTGATCATATGCTTGGGTGACAATTTGTTCTAAGACCTCTTCTATCGGTTTCCCCTTAAGGTAAGTCTGACTCAGCATGCGCTTAGCATCCTCGTTTTGAGTTTGAAATTTTAATAAATGCCCTTGGTTATCCAGCTCAAATTGTAAACTTGGATTAATATCGACCGAAAGTAGAGCTACCGCGGTTGGAACTTGATACAGATTCCAGCCTAAGAGGGTCGTAAATACCAAAAGAAAAAGTGCCACAGCCACAGCCACAGCCCATAAGCGTACCCCACTAAAACTCTCAGGCCAGATTTGGATTAGAACTTCCTCACCTACTTCAGCGTTAAGCCGTCTATTAATTTGGCGAAAGGAGCCGTCTTGACCAAGCACAGTGTAACGTGATCCGGATTTTTCCAACACCACGACCTTCATTTTACTCATCCTTTCGCCCCCTTTTCCCGCGTGAGTACATATTCTCGTAAATAAACATAGTCATGTTGGTTCGCCATCAGTAAAGCGACAGCTAATATATATTTTCGTCCCCGTTCTAAGACCTTTGGGTGAATCTGAGTTTTCAATGCTAAGGCTTGCATAGGAACTTTACCATGTCGTTCAACCTGGGGCCATAACTCAGAGTCAAAGGCTAATTCTCGCGCCGCACGGAGTAATGTCTCGCGGGAATCCCGATGTTTTGGAGAGACTTCTACTAGGTTCTGATATGTTAACTGAAACGTAGCTAAGGCTTTAGAAAACTGTTGAATTTCCTCTGCCCGTTCTCGATTTTGCTCTTTCTCCCGAAACTCATCTAAGCCAAGATATATATCAATCCCTCGTCCGACGTCCTCTTGGTCAAGAGATATAGCCTGCCTCAAGCGTTGCTTACGATAATAATCGATCAGTCGACGTTTTATTAATACACGGGCGTAGGCTAAGAATGGAACCCCTTTATCCATAACAAATAAATCTATCGCTGCATTAAAGGCAATCAGAGCTTCCGATAACTCGTCATCTCTACCCCATTCCAGAGAGTGAAAACACGCTTGGATAGCTACATGACGAATAAACGTCTGATATTCGGCCAAGAAAACCTCACGGACTTCTGGGTCCTCTTTCAAACGCTGCCACTGCTTTATATCCTCCCATTCTGGCATGTTTCCTTCCTCCTACTCCCTAATACGAAGCATATTCTTTCTTTTAGGGGGTCTTGAACCCAAATTCTTGCCCAAGAACCTTTATTACAAAACAGGGCAATACAGCTTGGCGTTTCCAACGCCAGGGCTCTTTCCACAAGCGATAGAGCCATTCAGCATGAAGGTCTTGGATGCATTTCGGCGCGCGGACCACAATCCCAGCCAGGGCATCAAAACTCCCACCTACACCTACACTCACTGATGCTAATCTTGGATGCTCTACAATCCAAGACTCCTGGCGGGGTGCGCCTAACCCTACAAGCAAGACATCAGGCTGAAAATGTCGGATTTGTTCTAATACATCAGGTTCTTCTTCCAAGCTAAAGTAACCGTGCATTGCCTCCGTAGTTATTCCATGGTTCTTCAGGACAACTTGATTTGCCGCCTGTTCTGCCACGCCTGGTTTTCCACCTAGAAAGAAAATCCGCCATTTACCCTCATGAGCAATAGGGAACAAGGCTTGGACTAAATCAATCCCTGTAACCCTTTCTAATACTGGAACCCCTAACCTCCGAGCTGCCCAAACCACTCCAATCCCATCCGCGGTTACTATATCTGCTGAATTTATAAGCTTTTTTAGCTTTATATTTCGTTCTGAGGCATAGATCATTTCAGGATTAGCAGTAACAACGCGTAGCGGGATATTACCATCAACCGCTTGACGGATCTGCTCCACCGTCTCTTGCATGGAATACGTATCTACTGTAATCCCGAGAATATCGACTCTCATAGATTGTCCTTCCCTTTCTAGGAGGAAGTGTCTTAGCCCGTTCGCACACGTTCCAGTTGAGAGGAAGCTTCTCAGCCCGTTCGTACACGTTCCATTGCTATTCGCTTGATAATGGAGCTAAAACGCAAAACCTCTGGGCTAACTGCAAGTGAACCATTGCGTTTCTTAACGCTTCATTATCTGCGCTCATTGACGCAATTCCTCTCTCCGCACTCTCTAAGCTGAAAAACTTCCTCTGGCCTGGGTCAATGGGAATTAGGCGCGATTTGTGGTCCAGGACGCAAGTCTAGGACGGTTCTTGACTTGCACGCCTTATCATCTGCGCTCATTGATGTAATTTCTCGTGCTCACTAAGCTAAGAAACTACCTCTAGCTTGGGTCCTCATGGAGGTTTGGAGCGACTGAGAATCCCTTGCCGCTTTTGTGTTCGTTGACGCAAATTCGATCTGCGTGCTCTCTACGCCAAGGAAATCAGATTTCTTCCGCGTCGTATGCCTCGTTTTCTCAAAATCTTCATTTTGGCCTCGTCGGTCAAGCCAACCAAAAACAACCGTTTCTTGAGGTTTGTGAACGTGAAATTTCATCTCCGTTCATCCCACAGACTCCTAATTGAGAAAGTCCAAGGAAAGAAGCCTTACCCGAACAGATTTTCATTTCGGATCCGGTCACTAACCTCGGACAATTTTGAAGGTTTAAGTTTGAATTATGAATTCATTCTAGCCTGTCAAGCCTAAAATCCTCCATCCAATACCTTACCTGTACCTAAGGCCACACAGGAAATTGGATCTTCGGCTATACTGACTGGCAATCCCGTCTCGCGGGAGAGGCGAGTGTCAAACCCGTACATCAAGGCCCCTCCACCAGTCATTATAATCCCTTTGTCAAGTATATCTGAGGATAATTCCGGCGGGGTTCGTTCCAAAACTTCCTTTACCCCAGCAACTATCGCTTCAATCGATTCCTCAAGCGCAACAAAACACTCTTGAGAATTCACCTTGATGGTTTTAGGCAAACCAGTAATCAAATAACGTCCGCGCACATCGATTTCCGCAGAAGGACGCCCCTCCGGTATTGCCGAACCAATCGCAATTTTAATTTCTTCAGCGGTACGTTCTCCAATCATAAGATTATGTTCACGACGAATGTAACGGCTAATAGCTTCATCGAATTTATCCCCGCCAACACGTAGGCTCTGTTTTACAACTATACCATAAAGCGAAAGTACAGCGATATCCGTTGTTCCTCCCCCAATATCCACAACCATACTTCCGGTTGGGCCAGAAATATCCAGTCCAGCTCCCAATGCTGCTGCAAACGGTTCTTCAACCACTTTCACATCTTTGGCGCCAGCCTGGTAAGCGGCCTGTTTGACCGCCCGTTGTTCCACTTCCGTCACTCCTGATGGAATACAAACTACAACACGTGTTCTGAAGAAAGGCCAGCTTTTCGCGCCTGCTTTCTCCAGAAAATATTTCAGCATAAGTTCTGTAGTCTGGTAATCCGCGATCACACCGTCACGCATCGGGCGTACGGCCACAATATTCCCAGGTGTTCGGCCGATCATTAACCGTGCTTCTTCTCCTACAGCAATTCGTTTATTCGTATTGCTGTCTATAGCAATCACTGAGGGTTCATGCAAAACAATCCCTTTTCCTTTGCAATAAACTAATACGCTCGCAGTACCTAAATCAATTCCTAATTCAATTCCAAACATCAGTGGAGATACCCCTTTCGTCATCATTAGCTTGTCCATCTCGACTCAATATATAAACAAATAGCATAATCTCCCTCTCGGGAGATTCGCTATTTATAGTTTAGTACTAAAATCATTCGTGATAAAATTGCTAATCCCTTTGTGGTTTTTAATTATTTTGCCTAATCTCCTAAATTCGTCGATGTACTTCTAAATTTCCTGATATTTTTTCCGAGTCGCCTCTCCCCCCCGAATATGTCGTTCAGCCTTATTGATTTCGAGAATATGCTTTACTTCCATGGATAACTTCTCATTTACCAAAGGTAACCGTTCTGTCACATCTTTATGAACTGTTGATTTTGAAACACCAAAAATATCAGCCGTTTGCCTAACAGTTGCACTCGATTCTAATATGTAAGTTCCAATATCGAGCACCCGTTTGCGTATATATTCTTGCACGCAGAGCCCTCCTTCGTCCTACAAGTGTAGTACATTTATATGCGTTCTCAACAGAAAAAGACATCCATAAAAGGATGTCCTCAGTTGGTAAATACTGTGATGTTATGATTTGTTATAGCCTTAACCCTTGCACTTCATTTCCATGCCATACTTCGTAGTGAAGTTGAGGTTGATCGCTTTCGCTTTTTGCAGTAGCAAAAATTCCGACTTGACCGAGCGCATCCTGAATCTCTACTGTCTTCCCGACTTCTACTCGTAGGTTAGCTAGACCCCCGTAGGTAACTATCCAACCCTCGCCACAGTCCAAAGTCACTTTCTGACCTAGGATAGGATCTGCCCCTGAGTAGATAACTTTTCCCCCATGCGTTGCCCGGATCATTGTCCCCTCTGGTTCTGCATAATCTGTGCCAGCATGAAAGAGGTAATTATCAAAGGCCTCACAATAATAATTTCCAACGCTTCGCAGTGGAATCCCTTTAACTGGACATGGGAAATCCTGAAGGGTTTGTTTTACGATCACTTGATCTTTTTTGGAGCTATCGGAGACACCTGATTGATCTTCCTTAGTTGATTTTCCTGTCTGAGTCTGCATTATCCTAGCCGATCCCTCTGTCACTTTAGCTTGCGAAGTATATACTGACTCAGCTTGTTCGGTCTTATTTATTATCATTGATGTTCTCTCAGGGGTAGAGAAATATATAGACGCGTTGTACCCGGAATAAAGAATCATGCCTCCAACTAATAAAAAGAAACCCCATACCAAAGCCCAACTTGTAGACCCTTTCCAACGGTTCATTCGACTCACCTCTAAGTCTTAGTTTTGCCGAATGATTCTACTTTTAGACTCCTTTATCGATTACATAAATCAATTCGAATTAGTGTTTATTAAACCCTAACGCCATGAGCTTAGTTCCAGGATAATAATGCATCAAAATTTCTTCAACTTTTATCTTTCTTTTGGCCAAATCATTTGCTCCCCACTGAGACATTCCCACCGCATGCCCATTGCCATAGGTCGTAATTGTGAGGCGCTCCGGCTGGACAACCCATTCCATGTCCGTAGAAGAAAGGCCTAACAGTATTCGCAGTTGGGGTGCAGTGTAAATTTTTCCTAGCACTCTTACGCTCTTGGCTCTTCCCACCGAGGTTTTAACTAGAACTTGAAAATCTCCTGAAGTAAGAGACCGAGGGGAGTCCATACTTCCCAATTTCTTATATAGTTCTTGGTAAGTAAAGCTAACGCTCTTAACATATCGTTGTAAGTTAGCTTCTCCCGAACTAACGTTTTGCAGATAAGGACGGGGTGAACTCCACACCTCCTCAGATCGCTCAGTTTGCTTTCTTCCACTACTGCTATGGTAAACAGCCTCGATATAATCCCCATTGGCCACGAGGACCATGCTTCTCGTTCCAATTACAGCTTTATTTAACTTACTCTTATACCTCCAGTAATTTAACCATCCCCACTTTTCCCTCATTTGTGTGTCAGATAGCCACGCCTGAGTTTGTACTGTAGTATCCACATCATATCCTAAACTGGAAATATTATTTTGGCTCAATCTTTTCGCGGCATAGGTCCGAGCTGCAACTGCTTGCGCCTTTAAGGCTTCCACCTCAAATTCTGCAGGCATTTCCGCTGCAACAACCCCTAGCAGGTAATCCTCAAGAAGTAATCTTACAACTTCACCATTGGGCATTAAAACTCGGATTTTTACATCATCCATTATTTCGCGCTCCTTTTGCCAACGTAAGACGCTCCATGGAATTACCAACACAATGCAAAGAGATATTGCGACAAGCCATATCCATTCTTTTTTCATTCAACCCCTCCTCGGGTACAAGCATGATGCTTAAATCTATGCGGGAGGGATTTAGAATATGTGGACTTGTGTGACACAGCGCTCGGTGCTGGAACTTGCGTTACAACGCTCACTTGCTTGCTCTCGCAGATCAAACTAAGACTTAAGAGCTTGCTCAGTGAGAGGCAGGGTTCATCCTTCGGCGATAGTATTCTTTAAAGAACCCGCCTACGGCGATAATCTCCACTGGAGACTATCGTGGCAAATCGATCATGGACATCCGACGACCATGACGATAAGCGGACGAGCTTATCGCCACACTGCAACTCATTACGCATACTCCTGCAGTGTGGATTAGGTCTAGTGTCACCGGAGCCATGGATGGCGGGAGGAGACCCTGTCCAGTTGCCGGCAGTGTACGTCCTTGTACACTGCCCCGCTGTATGAAAGCGCTCTTCAGTCAAGTTTGATTACTGCTCGATCAAAAAAGCTTCACTTTTGTAAGCGCGAAGTTCCGAGCTAGAAACGGGGGGACGACCAGGAGGGAACCTTGGTGCTATGTCGGCTTCGCACGTCCTGTGCTCAGCCCCGTATTTGGGGTCGCTTACACGGAAGTTTGCTATACTGCTTACGTAAAGACGTCGCGCTCATGTCACACTGCGTCCCGGGCTTGGGTCGTGAAACGGGGACCGGGGCATTCTGGAGACGGCACATTTCATGTGCGCTGTCCAATTCGAGTATTTTTGAGAATGATACGTGCGTTAAAGTAAGTCCTGGGGCGGTTCTTGTGCTTCATTAGGCGTAGTTATTAGTCGGCTAACATAATGATCTCTCGATCGTGTCACACTACTTCCCTAACTGGAGTCGAATTAGGAGCTTAAACTGTTAGAACGCAAAAAAAGCGCCTCTGAGTCATAAAACTCAGACAAACGCCGTAGCCTCTTATTCCTATTTCTATTCTTATTCCTATTTCTATTCTTATTCCTATTTCTATTCCTATTTCTATTTCTATTCTTCATCACTTTATCCGGAGGGTCCACGATCGCACCTTAGCTCAGTAAGCACGCAAAGCGCATTTGCGTTTAAACGCAAACAGCGCAATGTTATCCTCCGTCGTTCCAAATCCTCGTGGGACCCAAGCCCGAGGAAGTTTCTTAGCTTAGTGAGCACGGAGAGTGGAATTGCGTCAATGAGAGCAGGCGATAAGGCGTTAAGAAACGCAACGGTTGACATGCAGAACAGCCAAGAGGTTTTGCGTTTTAGCCTTAGCGACAAGCGAATAGCAATGAAACGTGTGCGAACGTGCTAAGACACTTCCTCCTACTCTTCACGGACAAAATTTGCACCTAAACGTGAAATTTTTTCCTCAACTTTCTCATAACCACGATCAATGTGATGGATCCCACGAATATCTGTTGTCCCTTCCGCAGTCAATGCTGCTAAAATTAGAGCGGCTCCGGCTCGCAAGTCTGTGGCAGTCACAGGTGCAGCATTCAGCCGTTGTATCCCTTGAACTATGGCACTTCGCCCTTCAATTCTAACATCCGCTCCCATTCGTTTCAACTCATCAACATGCATAAAGCGGTTTTCAAATACGGTCTCTGTTATTATACCCGTACCGCCTGCCCTAGTAAGAAAGGCCAAGAATGGAGCCTGTAGATCTGTCGGGAATCCGGGATGAACTTGAGTCTTAATATCAACAGCATTATAGATACCATTTCCGCTAATGCGAATTCCGTCACCTTCTTCAAGCATGCAAATACCTGCCTCTTCCATTTTGGCGATTAAGGGTTTCAAATGATCAGAAATCACATTTTGAACTAAGACATCTCCACCTGTTGCCGCCACTATAAGCAAGTAGCTTCCTGCTTCGATACGATCAGGGATAACGGTATGATTGGTGCCATGAAACTCTCGTACCCCTTCAATGTGAATAATGCTAGTACCTGCGCCGCGCACCTTACCACCCATCTCGTTCAGAAAGGTCGCCAGGTCAACAATTTCCGGTTCCTGCGCAGAATTTTCTATTAGGGTTGTTCCTTGGGCCATCGCCGCAGCCATCATGATATTTTCTGTGGCTCCAACGCTTGGATAATCCAAGTAAATGCGGGCTCCCTTTAGACCTTTAGACGAAACATCTATGAATCCATGATCCATCTTAACCTCTGCACCTAAGGCCTCTAATCCCTTTAAGTGTAAATTAATTGGGCGAGATCCGATAGCGCACCCACCTGGATGAGAAATACGCACATGACCATTACGGGCCAAAAGCGGTCCCATGGTGACAATCGACGCTCTCATTTGGGAAACAAGGTCATATGGAACCTCTATACAATCTATCTCACGGGCCTGGATTTTCAGAGTCGAGCCGTTACGCTCCACAGTTGCACCCAACGCCGAAATGATCTGATTCATTACATTAACGTCCAATAAGTCTGGTGCATCATCTAGTTGAATGGGTTCGACACACAGCAAACTCGCTGCTATTATTGGGAGTACAGCATTTTTTGCCCCACTCACGGTGATTGTTCCCTCAAGCGGTTTGCCACCTGTAATAATAAATTTACTCAAATGTTGAAGACACCCCCTGCCTAGACTCTTATTACTTCTTGACTAGCTACTATTCTCCCCGCTTGGCTATTATTCCTGCTATTTCGACTATATTCTGCTGAAATTATTAAAACTCTTGCAACAATGCCGGAATAGCCAGAACAGTTCGTCCCTCGGTATTTTTCCCACGACTGAGCAATTGTATGTTAATCCTATCTTGCCCAGCTATGACACTTGTCAAGAAGAAATTCTGAAAGGCAGCTATAGAAACCATGTTGCCTACCAAAGCCCACTGAGCAGGGAGAGCATTCGTATTGCTCAGATAAGATGAAATATCCATCGCCTGATCAACACGCTCATCTATATAGATCAACCCACCTGTTTTGGCGAGTTCTTGTTGCATAGTAGTATACCATTTATACAGATTACTTTCCTCGTTTTTATTAATCATTTGAGATCCAGATAAAGTTACAGTGACCTTTTCTCCTCCGGTCTGTAACTCGTCATACTTCCATATCCAATCCTGCATCGGTCGTTTTGTCCAAGCCCCATGTGGAATATTTCCATCTTCAAACCATAGAATAATACTGACTTCCGCTTCCTTGCTCTGTACCTCCCCAGAATTCAAAAGCAACGGCACTGTTGTTTGAGAGAATACTTGACGATCTTTAGAAGGTAACTCCATCCCATAAAAATACAAGACCAAACCAATAATTGAAATACATGCGATGAATATCTTTTTCACCTTACTGTAAGGACTCGGTTTTGTCACTATATGACTAACAAGCATGCTGAAAACCTCTTTCTCAATCTCTATAGATATAATAATAGTTTTACCAAATAGCGAGAAAGCTAACATACTTGATCTAGCTAATTATATTAACTACGGAGTTATACGTCACTAAGATCATATTTTCTGTGGTGAAGGGACTTGACTTTCAACTTCAAGTTGATCGCCATGCGTGCCGCACCCTAAAAAAATGAAAAAAGGCCTCGCTTTGGAGGCCTTTTTTCTAAATATTAATCAGTTCAAACCAAATAATAAACTATTTTTTGTCTTGTGCAGCACTGATGCGAGCTGCTGCTCTTCGTAACGCATACTCAGCACGACGTAAGTCGATTTCATTAGAACGTGCTTCAATACGCCTTTCCGCCCTTTGTTTGGCTTCTACTGCACGGTTAAGATCGATTGTTTCACTCAGTTCAGCAGTGTCCGCGAGAACTGTTGCAGAATTATCAATAACTTCAATAAATCCTCCCGCAATAGCAACTCGTTTAACAGCGTTGTTCGAGGTATAACGTAGAACACCGATATCTAACCCTGCAATTAAGGGTGCATGGTTCGGCAAAATTCCTAATTCGCCTGCTCCACCGGGAAGAACAACAAACTCAACCTCTTCTTTCAAAATGTCACCCTCAGGGGAGACGATGCGCAACGCGAATGTAGCTGCCATGGCTTACGCCCCCATTTTCTTGGCTCGTGCAATTACGTCTTCAATGGGACCCACCATTAGGAAGTCGCCCTCTGAAATGTCATCGTATTTCCCATCCGCAATTTCTTTAAAGCCACGAATTGTGTCTTTCAAAGGAACATACTTTCCAGGAGTCCCTGTAAATACTTCTGCAACGCTGAATGGTTGAGACAAGAAACGTTGGATTTTACGAGCCCGAGATACGAT
>LOEW01000200.1 GCA_001516045.1 Desulfosporosinus sp. BRH_c37 | reverse complement strand
AATAGACCTCTGGGGTTAGGCTTGACATGGGACCCTACGTCGGATGCTTGTATGGGTCGAGGAATGTGGCTCATTATGATGTATTCCTCTGAGGTTGCCCCATTCCCAGATTAAGGGTAGCATCTGCCGTCCCCATGTAAAGCCTTGATTTTGGGTCAAGAGACGACGAAATTCAGGCAACTTCTGTTGATGACTTTCCATAATAAACATTTACGGGGACTTCACCTCCAAGGGAATCATGTGGACGATAAGTGTTGTACATGACCATATACTAGTTAATGCCCTTTCGTAGCTCTCTCGGGGTGAGATAGTCGTTGATATAGAGGTCATCATACTTGATACTGCGAAAGAACCGTTCCGTTCTAACATTGTCTAAAGCCTGGCCTTTGCCATCCATTGAAATTCTGATCCCGGTTTCCTCTAAAAGCTTGATATAATCCGGATTGGTAAAATGACTTCCCTGATCCGAATTCATGATTTCTGGCTTGTTTCGACTAAAGGCTCGTTTTAGGCAGGTCATAACGAACTCCTTTTCCAGTGTACTCGACAGCTAATAATCCACAATCAGCCTACTGTACCAATCAATAATTATAAAGAGATACCTAAACCATTTCTCCATCTTCTGTCTGGTGTGCCGAGCAGTGAATGGACAATTTTTTTGCAATTTCGGAAAGGGACATATTGTTTTCTAACACTAACTTTACTGTAGCAATTTTAAATTGACGATCATAACTTCTCCTACTCATAAACCTTTTTCTCTTATCTTAGTGTTCCAGTTTATCTCATACCATTTCCAATAGCTGATTGGTTCTATTATTGGACAATAAACTTGATAGCGGGAGGCCACACTTCCAGCATCTTGGTCAGGTTCTGAAGCAACTCATGTGCCGCCTTCCTGTTTATTTCCTTCTTTTCAGGATCCGTTCTGGCTAATGCGGTGAGAGTTTTCAGCATCTCCTCGTATGCGCTGCGTATGTTTTCGCGGTGAATGGCGAATTGCGCTTCGTACTTCATGACAAGGGCATTGGTTTCCGAGGTTTTGGCCTCATCTTCCAGTTCGGCGATTCTCCTGGCGGATGGGATCTCTTCTATTGCCTCATCCAGCTCCCTTTGCTTTTGCGTGACGTTATCCTGCTCACCCTCGTATTTCTGTTTGTATTCCGACACCTCATTCTCCAGGCTTTGGATCTTATTGGTTAATTGGCTGATTTCGCTGTTTTTGCCGTCCAGATCTGTTTGGAGGTCTTGAATGGTCTGGTCTTTGTCTTGAAGATCCGGGTCCTTGTCCTGTAGGGCCTGGTTTTTTCCCTTGACTGCCTGCCGCAGTTCCCGGGCGGCCATGTTTTCAACGTCGTTGTCTGTGATAAATTGCTCCCGTTCCTCTGCCGGGAAGCCTAAGAGGATGAGCGCCTGGGAGTAGGTTAAATTCGGAAACGTTTCCGAATTTAGGCTGCCGTCCCCGCCGGGGGAGGCGAGCAGTTTGGGCCCGTACTCCCTGAAGATTTGCATCAGTTTATCGGCCGTGCTCTGAGAGTAGCTTACCGATTCCTCCAGCCACTTGCCCCATTCCCCATGCTTAAGCAGGGCCTTGGCCTCCGTCAGCCGCCGCCCGATCTCGATGGCGTTGGTAATCACTATTTTTTCGGTCTGGTATTTAATCATGTTAATTTCAGCCGCAATGACGAGAGGCGTACGTTCGACGACGATGATATCACTCATGTTATTCACTAATCCTTTTTCTGTTTATTTGCATAATATGGGATTAGCTTGACGAGGGTGACAATTTCCTATAAACGGCCTATCCCGGAATCGCCTGTGCAGGCGATTCTGGGACAGGCATGGCTGGCGGTAAGAGAGTGTACTTTATTATAGCTTGGGCTGCATATTGTAAGGAAAAACTTTGAACTGCTCGATGAGTAACCGTCCGGAAAACCTGATCTAAAGGTAATACCATGGCCGTCACAGCTAATAAAGTGATAAGGTTAACTTTCACTTTCACTTTCACTTTCACAACCGACGGCGGTAAAACGTTTGCAATCACCATCCCCAATCCGAAGGAAGACCTGCAGAAAGCTGAGGCCGAAGCCGTTATGGACACGATTATTCAGAAGAATATATTCATTACGTCCAGCGGCGCGTTGACGGAAAGCGGGAAATAAGGGTTATTGATACCACGACCAACGACCTCTACAATCTGCCGCAGGCTTAATTGGCAGCTTTTAAGACAGCGTTAACGCAACCCTGGTTGAACCGTGATTCAGACTGCCGACAAAGTCATATTTGTCGGCAGTCTGACGCCGGCGAATCCTGAAAGGGTACAGACCCCGGGCGAGCGAAGCTCGCATCGAGCACAGACCCCGAGGGGAGCGACCGGAGGAAGTCCCTCGAGCAATTGTCGAATTTGTTTGTGTACCTTGGAGGAGCGGCGGAGCAAAATGAACTCTGGAATGCCTGGTGTTATTGGCCAAGTAAGAATTTGTCAATTTTGAGGTGGTCAGATTTTAAATCACAATCTCTCCTTGATATATACGCATTAAATGTGTATAGTCTTACTGAGAGGTGAGGGAATGAAACGAAAGGACTTAATAAAAAAGTTAATTGATAATGGTTGGTGGTTGTTAAGAAACGGTACAAACCATGACCTATATACCAATGGAATAAAGAGTGAACCAATTCCTCCCATCGAGAAGTCGATGAAAAGTTAGCAAGAGCTATCATTAAGCGACAGGGGCTGAAATAAGCCTAATTATATTTGGAAATGTTTGGAGGGTTTTTATTGAAAAAAGTATACCCTGTTGTTTTAACCCCGGCAGACGTTGGATATGTTGTCTTTGTCCCTGATTTGCAAATTAACACTGAAGGCACTGATATAGCCAACGCTATCGAAATGGCCCGCGACGCAATCGGGCTTTGGGGGATTTGTGAAGAGGATATGGGTCGGTCTATTCCATCACCATCTACTCTTCACCCTGTATGCGCAGACGATGAGATTGTTACCCTAGTAGATATTGATATCGACGCATACCGCAGAGCAAACGATAATCGCACGATCCGAAAAAATTTAACTTTGCCGAGTTGGCTTAATGATCTAGCTGAAAAAGCTGGCGTAAATTTTTCACAGGTTCTACAGGAAGGCTTGAAAGAAAGGCTTGATATCCAAAATCGTTAATACCACTTGCGCCTAAATATGGAATCGTTCGTTCAACCAAATTTGGGAGCAGCTCTTGATATACGAGCATATAGAACAGCCACTAGCATAGGACATACCTAGCTAGTGGCTTATCGCTGCTTCTCTGTAGAACATAACAATATTTTATGTTCCATTTAAGAATAGCTGGAATGCCTACAGTTACAGGCTTCCAGCTATTCTTAGTTAATGTTATATTTTGTCGAATCCTGAGGGGGTCAGTGGTCTGCCCCCTGTCAAGTGGACAGTGCAAATTTGGGTCAAGCGACCGCTTTACGGTATTCAATAGGTGACAAGTTTCCTAATTTTTCTTGGAAACGCTCAATGTTATAAAAATGAATGTAGTTGTCTATCATCATGTGAAGTTCATCCAGAGTACGAGGACGCTCTAGCCAAAGTCCCTCTGTTTTAAAGTGACTGAAAAAGCTCTCGACTACTGCGTTATCCCAACAGTTAGCTCGTCTGGACATACTTCTTATGATTTGATGTGATTGAAGGACGTCATGGTATAGGTTAGATGTATATTGATGTCCTTGGTCCGAATGTAACAGGACACCCCTTACATCTCCTTTTTCCAGAGCCTTCTCCAAAGTTTGGAGGACCAAGTCTGTGTCGTTTTGGTCACTTAAATGATAAGCGACAATTTCATTATTGAAGAGATCTTGAATTACTGACAAGTAAAAACGTCGACTTCCTGCATACACGTAGGTGATATCAGTTACCAACTTTTGGAATGGCTGGTCCGCTTTGAATTGACGATTAAGCACATTCGGAGCAAACTGTTCTTCTTTCTTCCGACGTTTCTTTTTCCGGCGAATAAGAGATTGGAGCTCCATTGATTTAAGCAGGCGATACACTCGTTTGTGATTTACCTGAATGCCATGTTCACGTTCCAGCCATATTTTCATACGACGGTAACCATATCGTCCCTTAACGTGTTGATAACCTTGTCTCAAAAGAAGCCCAATTTGCTGATTTTCTTGTTCTCTGCTGTTCAGAGCACTCGATTGTCGTTTCAGCCATTTATAGTAACCACTTCTCGACACTTGTGCAGAAAGACAAAGGCTGTAGATAGAACACTTATTTTTAAGGCCATTAATCCATTGGAAACATTGTTCTTGGGTTACTCGTCCACCTTTCGAAGTTCCATTAGCTTTTTTAGGTATGCATTCTCCGCTTCCAAATAAGATTCGTTCCTGTGCAGTTTTTGGGTCGATCCAGGAAGAACGCTTAGGATACTCGTGCTTAGAAACCTTTTGTGATAGTTCAAATCCTTCTTCTCCATGAGCTTGATAAAGTTTCACCCACCCCCTAACCGTTTCATCAGAAGGAATATTGAACTCTCGTGCCACACTCAAATAACCTAGTTCAGGATGTTCATCATAAAATTGCACAACTTTTAATTTTAGTTCTTTAGGATGCCGTTTCATTGTTTTTCCCCTTCGTAATTATCCATTTAAGAAAGACACGTAATGGGGCTCCGCCCCAAACCCCGCCCTCGCCGGTAGCAACAGTCCAGGTATTCACCTGTACTGAGGTATAAGGGTTTTGGTTTGGTTAGCCTGTAAAGGGCAAAGATGGCTTCGCCGCCCTTGACAGGCGCCAAGTACTTTCGTTTAAGCTACAAGATCTGATTAACCTATAATAAATATTATCTCAGTTCTATGCATCTTCAAACCATGTACCTTTCACTTACACCCCGAAAAGGTTTGTGTCTACTATAAGGGGAGCATACTACAGACCCCGAGGGGAGCGACCGGAGGAAGCTCCCTCGATCAATTCTTCTTCGGAGGTCTTTTCCCTAACCGAACACTCGCAAGGGAGGGTGGTTAGTTGATACCAGTGTATTGCCGAACTTCGTCTTTGGGTAGACCAGTTATTTCGGCAATGTCCTCAATACTCAAACCTTTAAGGAAAACTTTTTAGCAGTTAATCGTAATGCTTCAATGCGTCCTTCTTGACGTCCCTCTTGACGTCCCTCTTGACGTCCTTCTTGGCGTCCCTTATTTATTGCCTGTTCTTCAAATTCACGGAGAATTTTACTCATGCTTAACACCTCCAATGTCCTTTGCACATATTCCTGATCAATGAAATTATCGGAGATTGCAATTAAGCAACCCGTTAGAAAAGTCCGCTGCCTCTCGTCACTAAGATCACTAGCAAGTTCGATGGCTTCCACCGCTCGTTTCGACTTAACCAGGACACTTTTCATTAAGGGTAAGAATGCAAGGTGCAGTTGATCCAGTTCGTTAAGTTTGGCACCATTGTGGATTTTGGTGGCCAAATCATCAAAGATTTGATCTCCATCGTACCGATCCATGTAGATTGCCTTAGTGTGGTATTCAATTGAACCATAGTGCAGACTCTCGGGGGCATCCGTTATACC
>LOEW01000199.1 GCA_001516045.1 Desulfosporosinus sp. BRH_c37 | reverse complement strand
CGGCGGGCATAGCAGTAGGGGGGGGGGTGTTGAGACTAAGGGTTCCTTGTAAATAACGGTCAAGAACTGTCGGATCAATACGAAGTTGGCGACCAATGTGCTGAGCAGGAATCTCTCCCCGTTTAACAAGCTCATAAAAGGTATATTTTGAGATTTTAAGAATTTTAGCCGCTTCAGCAGCCGTCAAGGTTAAGCTCAAATTGTTCACCTCCAGACATAACCTTCTTCTTGTTTAGTTTAAAATAGTGAGGCTTGTAAGTCAATAGAACTGTTGCAAAGAAGAGGGTTTAAGCTGCTTAAGTTAGTTATACTTAGAATTATGGCCTCAAATAGATGAAAGTAAACTCAATAATCCCAGTAATGAAAATTGATCATGAAGTGAATGAGCTAAAGTGAAGCATAAATTTATCCATACGTTGGAGCAAATCAGCGTATGGAGGAGTAAAATGATTTTAAGTCAATAGAAATTTTTATTGACAACCCCGAACTTTGTGCTAAAATTTAATCTGGTGGGAATTTGGGGATACTGGATACGAGATATCCGGCTCGGATTCCTTCCTATTTTGTAGTAAAAAGGGGGCAACGATCACAATTGGCAAATTCTCTTGGACGTCATGTGTTGGCTGAAATTTATGGATGTAGTTTCGACATTTTAAACGATCGTGAAAAAGTCGAAGCAATTATGGTCAACGCAGCTTTGGAGGCAGGTGCCGAGGTACGTGAGGTAGTTTTTCATAAGTTTAGTCCTCAAGGGGTGAGTGGTGTTGTTGTAATTTCTGAATCACACTTAGCCATCCACACGTGGCCAGAACTCGGATATGCAGCTGTTGACGTCTTTACTTGCGGGGACCGTGTCAATCCCTGGGATGCCTGTAACTTTTTAACCGATCATTTCAAAGCAGGTCATATGACAGCAACGGAAATCAAGCGGGGAATTGTTGAAGATCCAAAGGAAGCGGTAAATATTTAGGAGGGATATTTATTTTACTCCGGACTAAGACAAGTGCGGACTAGATAGACCTTGTGACTGATAAGTTGCAGGGTCTATTGTATTTCAATTTTGGGGTGTTTTACATACTCTTGCAATAATAATGTCATATTATCAGGGTACATTATATAAAAAGGGCAGGACTTTACATAAGTATATAGAATAAGTAATAGGTTAATGTCAAAACGGCAGACAAGGAGCGATAACATGGTTCCGGTAGAATTTTGCTTTCTGGAGAAACTAAACAATGTCCAAAGGCGTTTGCGCCAAGAAATAAACTTTAAGTCGGCTACTTTTGAGGAATTGGTTCAGCTAGACATGGATGAACTTGATCGAACAGTTAACCCAGCGATTGTCTTAGCTGTAAGCAGGGCTTTTAAAGAACATGAACAAAAATCAGAAGCTTTGGCAGGTATTGTTCAATTTGTATTTATGGCCAATAAGGTCCATAAATTAATGAAAGATGATAGTAATATCGCTGAAGAGCTCCGACAATTCCCGGTGCTTGTTGGGGATTTATTATATGGAAAGTTTTTTTTAAAGCTATGCCGTGAGAAGCTACTTTCATTCTTGGACCCACTGGCTCAAGTCATGGAAACAATGAGTGAGGGGGGGATTTCCCGATGGCTTACCCGTGATAAAAAACTAGGTATGGCCGAGTCATTGAAGATTATTGAAATGGAAAGTGCGTCCTTAACTGCCTTAGCAGCCCGTATGAGTGCAGAACTAGCTGGGGTTTCAGTTCCTTTACAGCATCAAATTGAAGCTTTTGGCTGGGAATTAGGATTAGCATGGGGAGCATGGAAAGAACGTTTAGAGAATATCGAGGTTCAATCGATTCTCGCGCGGGCGAATACTATCTTGAATGAGATTTCGGCTGAGTCTCAGTTGCTTCAGTTACACCCACTCCGCGAAGTATATCTTTTCATGACGAAGCAACTGAACACTGATTAAAATTCCCAAGAAGTAGGAGGGTAACGAACGGAGTGGAATATGCAAAAACTTAAAGTTTTTTTTGAAATGATTAAATTTGAACATACTCTATTTGCACTTCCTTTTGCATACCTAGGTGCTTTTTTAGCTGCAAACGGTGTTCCACCTGTTTTAAAACTGTTTTGGATTACACTGTCTATGATAGGGGCTCGGACAGCAGCAATGTCTTTGAATCGGTTGATTGACCGGCATATTGATGCGCGCAACCCACGAACGGCCCAAAGAGCACTGCCAGCAGGTCAGTTAAGAGTAAAGGAAGTCTACCTTTATACAGTGCTCTCTTTCCTGCTCCTTGGCTATTCAGCTTACCAGCTTAACATTTTGGCTTTGTTGTTGATGCCAATTGCTGTTTTCTTTCTTGTCTTATACTCCTACACAAAAAGGTTTACTTGGGCCTGCCATATCGTATTAGGAATTTCACTGGGTTTGGCCCCGGCTGGAGCCTGGATTGGGGTAACTGGTCATTGGGCTGTGGCGCCCATACTTTTAGGGTTAGGAGTTATCACATGGGTAGCGGGATTTGATGTTGTTTATGCCTGTCAAGATGTTGAGTTTGATCGCCAAGAAGGGCTTCACTCAATTCCAGCAATTTTTGGTTTACGGAGAGGTTTAGAGATTTCATCTGTTTTGCATATTCTTGCTCCCATTTTTTTTATAGCCGTCGGAGTGGTCATGTCAATGAGTTGGCTGTATTATGTGGGTGTCGCGATTGCGATTGTGTTACTTTATCGACAGCATCGCCTTGTCTCAGCTGACGATTTCTCTAAGATCGGTGTAGCATTTTTTGACCTTAATGGCTACCTAAGTCTTTTGCTCTTTGTATTTTCTAGCTTGGATTTAATCTTATTACACTAACGAAAAGGAGGGGGGATGCTTTGTCTTCATTGTTTGTTTCAAGTGAACTCATTGACTTAATAGAAAAAGTCGAAAATGGGGAACGATTAGATTATGACGCGGGTGTTCGCTTGATGAACAGTCAAGATATCTTGGCTCTTGGTTATATGGCTAATATTGTACGCGAACGAAAAAATGGTGATCAAACTTATTTTCAAGTCAAGCGACATTTTAATTATGCCAACGTCTACGAGACAACGATGGTTTACGGGGACATAAAGTCCACGGAGCAGCGGATAAACCATTTGTTAAAATTGCGGACAGCACAGGATCAAACAGGTAAGTTTCTGTCGTTTATACCGCTGCCGTATTACCCTAAAGATTCATTATTAGACGGAACGATGGGTATTGGAACTACAACGGGTATTGAAGACTTGAAAGTGCTGGCGATTTCAAGGATCTTACTAGATAATTTCGATCATATTAAAGCCTTATGGACAATGTTAGGCCTCAAATTGACCCAAGTTTCTTTAGAGTTTGGGGTAGATGATTTAGAAGGGAACGTAGTGGAGGAGCAAATCAGTCACACTGGAGAGTCCGAAACAGGTCAAGTAATAACTAAACGAGCCATGATCCACATGATTCAAAAGGCAGGACGAGATGCGGTGGAACGAGATACTCTCTATCGTATCCTGAAAACCGATTAGTTACTGGTTAGGGGGAGCTATATGCAAACGGAGACCTTGAGAATCATTGAGAAACGTCTAGCGGGCGAACGGTTATCCATCGCGGATGGGATCAAACTATTTCAAGATGCAGATCTCCTTTCTCTAGGACAAGGGGCGGATCTCGTCCGAGAACAGATGCATCCGAAAAAAGTGGTTACGTTTGTAATTGACCGGAATATTAATTATACCAATGTCTGTTCCTGTCAATGTAAATTTTGCGCCTTTTATTGTAAACCAGGAGACCCAAACGGTTATATTTTGTCACAGGCCGAATTACATGCTAAAATTGAAGAAACAATTGACGTAGGGGGGACTCAGCTCTTAATTCAAGGGGGATTGCATCCTGACTTGGATCTAGAATACTTCGAAAATCTTTTACGCGATATTAAAGCTCATTATTCCATTCACATTCACTCGTTTAGCCCTCCTGAAATCTGGGATCTGGCAAATAAATCCAAGTTGCCAATTAAAGAAGTCATCTTTCGCCTTAAAAACGCAGGCTTAGATTCAATTCCCGGAGGTGGGGCAGAAATCCTTGATGATCGGGTTCGCCATTTAATTAGCCCCAATAAAATAAATTGGCAACAATGGATGGACGTGATGACTACTGCACATAAGCTGGGCATGAAGACGACAGCAACCATGATGTTTGGGCATGTCGAGACGTTTGAGGAGCGAATCTTACATATAGTTCGTGTTCGAGATGCTCAAGATCAAACGAAGGGATTTACCGCCTTTATCCCTTGGAGTTTTGCTCCTACCAACACATTGCTAGGCGGAGAAGGAAGTACAGGGGTCGAGTATCTGAGGACACTCTCGGTCGCACGTTTGATGCTCGACAATGTACCTAATATCCAAGCGTCTTGGGTTACTCAAGGAGCCAAGATGGCGCAAGTCGCATTACGTTTTGGGGCGAATGATTTTGGTAGTACAATGTTAGAGGAAAATGTTGTTCGTGCCGCTGGCGTACAAACTCGTGTTCCGTTACAGGAAATTATTCGTTGCATTGAAGATGCGGGTTATCAAGCTGTTCAACGCAATACGCACTACGAGTTGCTAAAGGTCTATAGGAAGGAAGTTGTAGGCTAATGCGCAGGCGACCCCAAAATGATGGCAATTTGCCGTTATTAGAACATGTACTTGCCCTACGCAAAGTGTTAGTAATATCTGCGTATGCTATAGTACTAGGTTCCATAATCGGATGGTTCTTCAGTGATCTAACCTTTGCTTATTTAGCAAGACCAGTAACCTTGTTGGAAGATATCAGGTTCATTACGACAACGCCCATGGAACCAATGCTCGTGAAGCTTAAAGTTTCCATGTTCATTGGAATCACCCTAGCGCTTCCAGTTCTCATGTGGCAAATTTGGAGTTTTGTGTTACCGGCTCTAAAGCAAAATGAACGGAAATATTTATATGTTATTGTTCCTTGTTCGGTACTTCTTTTTCTTGGTGGGGCCGCCCTGTGCTTCTATGTAGTGCTACCAATAGGGATAAAATTCTTGCTTTATGCCGGTGGCGGGGCAGTTCAGTCTACGCCCTTTGTGACCAAAACATCTTATCTTGGCTTTCTCTTGACCTTTCTCTTAACCTTTGGACTTGTATTTCAATTACCAATTGTCTTATTAATATTAATTCGCATAGGGGTTTTGTCTCCTAGGACGTTAGCCAAAAAAAGGCGTTGGGCAATCCTCACGATCGTCATTTTGGCCGTTATTATTTCTCCAACCCCAGATCTAATGACACAACTCCTCATGGCGGGACCCATGTATATCCTCTATGAAATCAGCATTTGGCTGGGTTATCTCGTAGCCCGTAGAAGGAAAAAAGACCTAGCTTTGAAGTGAAATCGTCCAGTTGAGGGACTGGTTAAAGGGGGAAAAGGTATGGGTTTTACAGAAATTTTATTGATTATGGCTATTGCGCTTATCTTGTTTGGGCCTGAGGATTTACCGGACATAGCTCGAACAATTGGCAAAGTAGTTTTTGAAATTCGTAAAGCAACCAATGAGTTGACCAAAGAATTTCAAGGTTCAATGGATACACCAACTAATATTCTAAACAAAGCGTTTGAGCAGACTACTTCGTCACGTGGTAACGAACAGGAAGTAAACACACCGCAAAGTGGGGCTGAAGCTACAATAGCTGACGAAGTACTGTTAAAGTACGAAGATGAAAGTTCCAAGGACCCACTGGCGGAATTGCCATTAGATATGGTATCTTATGAAGAAAAGGGTGCGAGCAGGTGAACCGCTTTTGAAACAACTCTGGCTCTTCAATCAAATAAATTCAGATCTGCAACGGATTGAAAAAGAACTGACTAAATTCGTGGAGACGGATTATCCGATTCTCCAGGATTCCGCTATTCATTTATTGGCTGCAGGAGGAAAACGCTTACGTCCCGCTTTTACGCTCTTAGCCGGGAAGTTCTATGGCTATCCCTTGGAAAAGCTAATGCCAGTGGCGATGGCTTTAGAACTCATTCATATGTCTTCGCTAGTACATGATGATGTCGTTGATGCATCTATGACCAGAAGAGGGCGGGCGACAGTTAAGGCGAAATGGGGTAATATCGTTTCCGTGCAAACAGGAGACTACTTGTTAGCTAAATCATTGATGCTTATTTCCAAGATTGATCATCCAGAGGTCGCACGCATTTTAGCAGAGATCAGTGTTGAAATGTGCCAAGGGGAGATACAGCAGATCAAATGTTGTTTTGACGTAGAGCAAAACTTAAAACAGTACTATTACCGAATAAAACGTAAAACCGCTTTATTGATCTCCGCCTGTTGCAGACTAGGTGCTTTGGTTTCAGGAGCTCCAAAGCGTCAGGTTTGGGCACTGGGTGCTTATGGGCATTCACTGGGAATGGCTTTTCAGATTGTCGATGATGTTTTAGATTTAACGGCCAAACCCTCCGAATTTGGCAAGCCAATTGGGGGAGATTTGCACCAGGGAATTATGACTTTACCTATGATCTTGGCGCTAAAATTGTCTTCGAACCCATCCTATTTAAAGGCGTTACTTAAAAAAGTGGACAAAACTGAGGAAGAAGTGTCGGAAGCGATCGGACTGATCAAAAACAGTGGGGCGATCGATGAGTCGATGCATTTAGTCGATTTATATGTTTTAAAGGCAAAAAGGCATCTGCAGGATCTTCCTCAGGTTCCAACACGTAAAGCTTTAGAAGAGTTAGCTGAGTTTATTCGGGTACGGAAGTTCTAGCCGGCCATTGAAGTGAGCAACTTTATCATAAAGCAAATAAGTAAAGCCCTGTAATTGTAAAATTACGGGGCTTTTTTAGTGCGCCACGCATGGCGTCGGCATGATCAAAAATATTGCCTCAAAGATATTTTAGAAACCGTAAATATATAATCTGGAATTATTGTAAATTAATGGCGAGAATAAGGTAAATTGTAACATTTAGGGTTGAAATTAGGTATAGGCAAAACTGATAACATATGCTAGAATCAAAGTAAATTTAATAGGAGAAAATGTCGAAAAAAGCAAAACTAATAAAAACATATGTCGTGTATTGTCGTTAAACAAGTGCGTTTATGGACAACTATAATATTATTCAATGACCAAAGCCGCAACCATATCAACAAGTGTGACTGAATCGAAGTGAGTGAAATTAGAGATATAAACTATATATGAGAGGACGGGGGACAAGTAAGTGATTTTTAAAAAACTAGGGACTAGGGTAAAACAATTTTTGGCAAAAGCCAGTCGTCCTTTTTCCGGCGTGAAGAAGAAGTTGTTCAGCATGAACCGCAAACAACTGTTGTTGATCGGTTTAGGAGGAGTGCTGGGGATTATCTTGCTCAGCGGAGTGGCCTTAAAAGTTACATCGACACCCCAATTTTGTAGTAGTTGCCATGAAATGACGCCGGAAGTGGCTACCTGGCAAGTCAGCTCACATTCTAAGGTATCTTGTGTTGCTTGTCACATAGAACCCGGCGTCCAGAGCTTAGTGAAGCATAAAATAAGTTCTCTTACTCAATTATTTGAACACATTACAGGAACAGTCCCAGATCCAATTGTGATGCCCCACCCCATAAAAAATGAGTCGTGTATAGAATGCCATAGTATGGCTCGAAAAGTAACGTCATCAGGAGATATTCTTATCCCTCATGATAAGCACCTCGAACAAGGAATTGCCTGCGTGGCCTGTCATGCTGGTGTGGCGCATGGTTTTGTCGCAGAACGGGGCTTAAACGGGGAAAAGGATTTTTCGACTTGGACCAACGAGAAGGCAGAAAAAGTGATGAACTTTGATGAAACAAAGCTGGCTATGGAAGTATGTATGAATTGCCATGAACAAGTGAACGACGGGAAGAAGCCTTGGCTGGAGCATGAAGGCCTAGGTCAATCAGAAAAACAGAGAATGGAAGAATCACAGGGACATCTGCAAAAACAGTCAGAAGATGCTACAGGCAAACTTTCTGAGACTGCCCAGACCACGACAGTTGCTACCGAAAGCGGAATGCATCCCCCTATGAATTGCAGTGCCTGTCACTCTGCAAGCATGACCCCCGATACCCATAAAAATGGCAGCTGGAAATCAACGCATGGAATTACGGCCACTCAGGATGTTCTTAATTGTGCTTCCTGCCATTCAAGACAAAAAGAGCGAGTTTTGCTAACAAAGGATTCTGATGTTAAAGATTATGCTCGAAGTAACACTTTTTGTGCGAATTGCCACGCGAAGCGGCCTGCGGGGCACTTAGAGAATAAACAAGCTTGGTTACCGGCGCACCCCATAATTGTACGAAATACAGGTCCAGCAAATTGTCTGACTTGTCACGATATCGAAAAACCAATCATTAAGGCTCAGTCCCCGTTAACCCAACTTCCCGGACAAGCTCTTCCCAGCCCCAATGCAGTCTACTGTAACCAATGCCACTGGTTCAAAAACAATACGGTCGAATTTAAAACCGGAAAATGATATGAGGTGTATTCCTCAGAATAGGAGCAGTAATCCACTGCGCATTACTGCTCCCACTAGCCTCCTGTTTCTGCTCCTGGCCAAGGGATGAAAGCGCAGCCCGTGGCGTCGGATTTTCTAATCGTTACTCATGTGAAGTATGTGACAAAACGAAAGATTAAAATTGTGATGGAAGGGGCAAAGTATTGCGGGAAGGAGGGATGCTTAATGAACATCAAACTGTTCAAAATAAATAAGAAGTACTTCCTAGTCTTCCTTTTCATCCTTGTTGGCGTAGTGGCCCTCTTTTGGGGAACGTTTCAGAAAACGTCCAGCAATGATTATTGCTCTTCTTGTCACATGATGAAGCCCGAGTTTTTCACTTGGCAAGCTTCGTCACACAGCCAAGTAGCCTGTGTCTCCTGCCATGTTGAACCTGGGGTCATGACGAAAGTAAAGTACAAAATCTTTACAGTAAAAGAATTGATCGTGACCCTTACTGGTAATTATGGGATTACAATAACATCCACAACTCCTATCTCTGATGCAACGTGTATTCAATGTCATGATATGAATACTCGGAAGGTAACACCTTCAGGCGATCTTATTATCCCTCATAGCAAGCATATGCAACTAAATGTGAGCTGTACTCAATGCCACACGGGAGTTGCTCATGGAAATATTGTAAAGAAGCGAGTGACATTTAGAACGGATTATGACAAATGGGATGAAGCAATCGGACAAAGTATCATGTCTGATCCCAAAAACCTCCGACCTGACATGGATGTCTGCATGAACTGTCACAAAATACGAAAAGCGCCCTTAAATTGCAGCGCTTGTCATACGACTTCGATGACTCCAAGCAATCACATAGAGGAAGCCTTCAAAAACGGAGCACACGGAGCAGAGGCTGCCAAGGATATCATTTCCTGTGATTCTTGTCATTCTTATATGAGTAAAGAAACCGTTGAAGTATCAAAAGGTGGTCAAAGTGCTTTTCAGCAGTTTCTTTCCAAAGATAATGGGAAGCCAGGGACGATCTCGGTAAAGGACTATGCAAAAGCGAATACGTTTTGCACGGATTGTCATAAAAAGCGACCTCCAAGTCATAGTGAAGATTTCCAGGTGAAGCATGGAACTATTGCGGAGCAAAATAAAGACAGTTGTTTTACTTGTCACGATAATCGACCGCAGTCAGGGACAAGCTCGAACTCCTCGATATCGATCGCGATTTCCTGTGGAAGCTGTCATCCGTCCACACATTATAAAAAACCCTGGCAAAAAACACATCCGGTTGAATTACCCCCTAAGCCTCAAGTAACTGAGTATTGTTATTCCTGTCACAGCCAAAGATGTGCGAACTGTCACACGGCCAGCATTAAAAATAGATCACAAAACTAGGAGGGAAACCCATAATGGAAAACAATTTAGAAATTATTTCACAATCTGCAACTGTACCAGCAACTGCAACTATAACAGTGGGTAAAAGACAAAAAAGCGACTCTTTTACCATTCTCCAAACCATTTTGCTGATTTTGCTCACAATTACAATTAGTACTGGGGGGTGGTACGTAGTTGGAAAAAAATACGTCTGGATTGACATCGATATGCAAAGGGCTAATCAACAACTTGAGTTCTTCCAGCAAAAAGTGCTGTCCGAACCCAACAATGCCAGTGCACGGGTGGAATTAGGATATACCTACTACGTCAAAGGACAAAACCCCGAGGCTGTAAAAGAGTTTAACCAAGCATTGATTATTGAACCCAAAAACTTTGATGCTTATTATAACCTTAGCTTAGTACTTCTCGACGAAAAACGCTACGATGAAGCATTGGCTAACCTCTCAAAGGCATTAGAACTATCTCCAAGGGAGTATAAAGCCCACCTGCAAACAGGTATCGCTTACCGGAATCTTAAAATGTACGATGAAGCATTGGAATCCCTCAACCAAGCCAATAAATTGATGCCTGCCAATGTTGAAGTTATCTACCAAGTAGGTATGGTAGCAGAGGCGAAGGGCGATAAAGAGGGTGCAATTACGGTTTACAAAGAAGCTTTGTCATACGATCCATTGCATAAACAGGCAGTAGAAGCTTTAGAACGACTGAAATAATAGGAACGGGGTGAATATACAAACATGAACATGGAAACCAATACGCAAATGAATGTGCAAAAGACACTATTCAAAAAGAAAAAGGTCTATCTAACAATGCCTGTGATATTTTTAATAATCTCTTCCCTCTTTCTGTATCTATTTTTTATAAAGAATCAGGCAATTTTCGCCTCGGCTCAGAAAGTTTTTAACCCTAAGGCGCAACCCGCTTATAGCCACATGATATACGGTGGTTTCGGGGAAGATGCCCTGAATAAGCCCATGGATGTAGCGGTTATTAATGAGTTTGTCTATGTAACTGATACTAATAATAAAAGAGTTCAAGTGTTTGATCTTGGTGGTACCTCTCTTTATAAGTTTGGTAAAGAAGGAACTGCAAAAGGAGAGTTTAAGTTTCCTTACGGAATTACCGGGGACAGCGAAGGAAATGTCTTCGTTTCAGATCTTTATAACGGAAGCATCTCTATCTTTGATCCCAAGGGCACGTTTCTAAGATACTTTGCGGAGAAAGATCCCAGTGAAAAAATAATCGAATTCCCAGGCAGCATACGGATTGTTGATAACAAGGTTTATGTTACTGAAATTAGACAAAGCAAAGTAGTGGTCTTCGACATGGAAGGGAAAAAGCTCAAGGAAATGGGAGAACCGGGTCAGAAACCTGGTCAGTTTAAAGCACCCAACGCAGTGATCGCAGATAAAGACGGTAACATCTATGTGACAGATTCCGGTAACCAACGCGTGCAGCTCTTTGACAAAGAGGGTAAGTTTGTCCGAGTTGTCGCAGGCGGTGCGGACGGCTCAGTGTTAGTTAACCCAAGGGGACTCGGCGTTGATACAAGGGGTATAGTTTACATTGTTAGTAATCTGACTCACCTTGTATTCGGCTATGATCAAGCCGACACTACTACAGGTAAACATTTATTCAGCTTCGGAGGTAACGGCGAAGCTAACAATCAATTTTCGCTCCCAAACGGACTGTACGTGGATAAGGATGACCAGGTGTATATTACAGACACCTTGAACTCTCGCGTGGCCGTATATAAATAATTCATGGGGGAGTCATTACTTGAGAGGGGGTATGCCCATAAGATAGGCAAGGAAATTTGTTAATCTTTATCTAAACAAAAGAACAAGAGAACAAGAGAACAAGAGGAAAAGAGGGAGGATTTAAATGTCTAAGAAAAGATTTGGTTTGTCCTTGTTGACTGCACTAGCAATGGTACTCATATTTAGTGTGACAGCACTGGCAGCAATTACAGGAGTTGCCATTACTAAAGCAACAGTTGACGATCAAGGGTTATTAAAGGTAATTTGGACTGCTGATGCTGGTGCCACAGATTATACCGTTACTGTAAAAGATGTAACTGACAAAGCTAATCCCGTTGATAAAACCGCAGATGCTACAATAGATGAGGTTAATACTACACTTACTTTAGCTACTGCTCCAAGCTCCAAATATGAAGTTACTATTGTTACTGTAGATGGAGTAAACGCTACTGCTAAAACAGTATTCAATGCTTTCACTCCTGCTTCAAACAGGGAACTGGTTCTGGTTGACGTAGACAACGGAATTCTTAACGCCAACCAAACTGGTAAAGGTGTTACTACCAACGACGGATCAACAAATACTGACGTTATCAAGTCAAGTGATGTTAAGAACGACGGCACGACAGGAACTCAAAGGACTCATGGAGAATACCAAAACAACACGAACTCCTGTGCAAGCTGTCACCAAACTCACACCGGTGCTTCAAAAAGCTTATTGTTCAAAGATGGTGTCTATAACACCTGTACTGCTTGTCATGATGGTACACTAGGATTCTACAACGTATTTGAATCTTCTAACGCCGGTACTTTCGGCGGAACTACTATGGGCAACATGTCTGTTCACTTAGCAGACGGAACCGTACAATTGAAAGCTGCTCCTGGTGGTAACTTGTCCGCTAACTCTGGCTCTTGGGTCAACGAATTCAACTGCGCAAGCTGCCACGCACCACACGGTTCTTACTCCGAGCGCTTATTGCACTACAATCCAAATGGAATGGGTCTTGCAAAAACAACTGACGGCGGTATTGGTATTAAAGGCGGTGTAATTTCTGAATTTGGAACATTACCTAGTGCTAGCGCTGCCGATGCAGCTAAGTTTATCTTAGTAAGAGGTACTGCTCAACAATTCGGTCTGGCAACTACTGATATCGATGGCAATGATATCGCTGCAACCAAAGTAATCACGGTCTACGAAGATAAAGGTACAACCTACGCCAAATCGTCTACCCCTTGGTTATATGGATATGTTTATGGTAGCCCTAAAAACTACTATACTCGTTTCTATAAAAATCCAGGTTTAGACAGTCAAACCTTAGTAGTCGATGGGGACTACGTTTATATCGCAGACGTCCATGATGACGAGTTGGGGAATTCTAAGATGGTCTTTGGTAAAGGTTTCATCTATTCTACGACTGGTTATCTGGATGATGTACAAACCGGCGACGTAGGTCGTGCTTACACTGTTGACCTTGACTTAGTTGAAATCGCTAAGTTTGGCGATGCTAACGGAGTACCGATTTACACATCTAATGTAAATACTTTATTTGATTCTGCTGCAGTAGGCTATGTCTCTGGTAAAGGTGTTGCAATGTCCACTTACTGTGCATCTTGCCACGTTGACTATCTAGCTAAATCAGGTACAGCAACTGGTACATTCAGCTCTGCGTATCGTCATACCACCACCAGCGATAGCTACACTTGCGTACGTTGTCACTATTCTCACGGTACTGACGTAGAGGTAATGATGGACGCTCATGGAGAAAAAACTACAGATCTAGTTGCCGATGGCACATTTGCAACTATTGAAGCAGCAAATGCTTACATGGTTGACAAAAACCCCTCTTCTGCTCTTAAGCGTTACACCAACATGTCAGTATGCTGGGGATGTCATACCGATTCAAAAGCTGAACAGTTGAAGAATACTTTCTCTTTTGGCGATGATGACGGTCAAACAGATCCTCACGGTTTAACACCACAACCTGATATGCCTGGAGCGTTAAGCACACCGAATGATGCAATATTTGTAACTCCTTAATATGAATATAATTAGCTCTGCTCTTAGACAACTATAAGATTCGGAAATAACATTATATGAGCCAATTGCTCCTGGGCGGTTGGCTCCTTTTAGTACTAGTCAGAAAGTATGAACTGACTGGTACCAGTCAGAAATGATAACTTTCTGGAAGGTCCCTTCTCGCATACTTAGCTACAGGGACACTCGGCCTAATCCACACTGCAGCAGTATGCGTAATGAGTTGCAGTGTGGCGATAAGCTCGTCCGCTTATCGTCATGGCCAGCGCATAAGTGCAACTAAGGCGACCGCCGGCGCCTGAAGGCTGTAAGAAGGTTAACACGTGCGAAGACAGTGTCTTCGGGCGCTAGCCAAGTTTTCTTTATAGTTAGTAGTTAAAATATCCTTAATGCTCACTCGGCAACTTTGGAGCTGTATTTTGAATATGTTATAGTTTATGAAAGAGCGTAAATGTATACACTAGTCTGAAAGTACGCCAGTTCCACAAAGTCTACTAACGGAAATTGATCACCCTGAGCTGGGGAAGAAGGTTGAAGATATGACTTTTTCGCGATTCGTCTTGAAAATTGTTCCTAATAGAAAGAGAAATCGTTTACTCGCTGTTCTATTTTTAGTGTTGTTAGTGGCTATTGGAATTTGTGGATATTGGTGGATGAAAACTCATATGGGACGACAGGTGGCTCCTTTAACAGTGGAAACGGTGAAAGCAGGGGTGCCTCGTTATCTGTATACTATAGATGGAAAAACTGAAGAAACCGATGCGATCAATTCAGGTAAAGGACTTATGGGCCCCTTAGCAGTAACTGTTTCCTCAGACTATGTATTTGTAGCTGATACAGGACGCTCTCAGGTACAGGTGTATAGCCATGACGGTGAATGGATCTCGACCTGGGGGAAGGGGAAGCTGAATTATCCATTTGCGATGACGTACGCTGATAGAAGACTTTATGTTGCTGACCCAAATCTGATGGAATTATTTGTATTCGATGATCGAGGCGATATGCAAAAGTCGCTTCTAAATAAACAGAGGCTTCAATTGACAAGTGGTAAACAAGGAGAAATTATTCGCCCGACCGCGGTTCAAGTGGGAGCAGATAACCTGATATATGTGTCTGACGTAGGCAATCAGGTGGTGTTAGTTATGGATAGTAGTGGAAAAATTTTGCGATATTTTGGTGGATCAGGGACAACTGAAGGTAAGTTTCAATACCCTAATGCCTTATACGTCGAAAAGAAAGGCAAGGTTTACGTGTCAGACTCCAATAATGGTCGGATTCAGATCTTTGATCAGAAAGGGCAATTCCTATACATGATTAACGGTTCTCAAGGAAAAAGTGGACCTTTAGCCCTGCCGAGAGGTTTGGCCGTCACTGATTCAGGGATTATTTTTGTTGTTGATGTCTTTTCTCATAGCCTAAGGGCTTACGATGAGGCGGGTTTTGAATTGTGGAGTTTCGGAGGAAATGGTAGCGATCATGGACGATTCGACTTTCCTAACGGTCTCTGCCTTGATTCAGGAGGGAGAATTTATGTGACTGATCGTGAGAATAACAGAGTAGAGGTTTTCGGCTACTAACGTCGTTTTGAAAGGAGGCGTGGGATATGATGAGGATTTTCGCAAAACGCTTTCTGTTGCTTCTCATTTTGGGAGTTATAATGTGCCTATCTATATTTTTGCAGGTTCAAGTGGTTAAAGCAGATGTTTTACAAAGCATTAATGATGTCTCAGTCGAAATAGCGTCACCGGATAATCAGCCTGTCAATACAAGTCAGATCCAACTAAGATGGTTATCCGTGCCTCCAGTTAACGGTGGAATTATTAGCTATGATATCGAGAAGAGTACAAACGGTGGGTTAACGTTCGTGCCTTTAACCAATATTACGGATTTAGCATGGATGGACAACGTTCCGAATTATTCCAATGTTATTTACCGTCTTAGAAGCAAAGAAACCGTCGGTGAAACTACTACCGTCAGTTCTTACAGTAGACCTGTTAATGTCTACCCGCCCAGCGTAAATGTCCACGACAACTACATGAGCAATACTAATCTATGTAAGACCTGTCATATCACTCATAACGGAGAAACAGCTCAGCTCCTGAATGAACCGACGGCTTCGGCAGTGTGCCTTACTTGCCATGAAGGGTTAACAAATTCCAAATATGATGTGACCAATGGCTATACCAGGACAGCAGGTGGAATTGCGCGTTCTTTAGGCGGGGCTTTTGCGCATAACGGAGTAGAAGGAGACCCTTGGAATGGTGCTTCAACCACGTCTGCTCATAGCTTCGATGAGACTACTGCTGTATCTGCCCCCGGGGGAATGAATGTCAACCAAACCATGGGGTGTACAACTTGTCACAGTGCGCATGGGACAGGTAATTACCGCATGTTAAGATCTACAATTACCGTACCAACCGCTCCGAACACCCTGACCTCCATCAATATCAGCGTGGTTGCGGGTGCAAAGACTGATGATCCAAGCGTTGGTGAAACTCCAGTGTATATTTCCGGGATGGAAACCCTTTGTCAAAGTTGCCACGCTGATTACACAGCTGCAGCTGGAGCTGGAGGGAGTGGACCTGGAACACCGTTAGGGTCACAGCATGGTACTCCAGGAATGTTTCGACATCCTGTGAATATTGCTCCAGCGGAGAAGGCTTTGACAACCACACTTCCCCTCGAAGGAACGAGCATAACGAGGGATAATACGGACAAAATGATGTGTCTTACTTGTCACTATTCTCATGGTTCTTTAGTTAAAGACACGAATATTTCCACTGTTGTAGCAGGAGATGGAACTAGTATTGAGACAAAGGTATCATCAAACTTAAAGAGATTGGAAGGCATGAATGTATGCCAAGACTGCCATAAAAAATAAGAACCACTAACTAGATCAAAGTAGTTCTAAGATGATGAAGTTTAGTTAGCCTGACCCGGTTATGTGGAAGGGGTGATATAGATGAAAGCAAATAAGGGGAAAAATAAAGTCGAGAACAATCCGAAAAACCTAAGATTAAACTTTTGCTTTACCCTAGTAGTAACTTTGATTATTATCCTATTTTGTCTACATTCCCCTGCTTATGCGACGGAAACAGCTACAGTAATATCGACTCTCCCAGCTTCCGGACAACAGCAAGTGGATCCAGAGAGTGTCATCAAAGTTACGTTTGACCGAGCGATGAATTCTGCAACGCTTACTCCAGCAAATATTGTTTTGAAAGATTCGACTCAGCAGACAGTTAGCCTTTTAAGCATATATTATGATCCTACGAACAATACAGCTGTCATAACTCCAGCTGGAACTCTTAAATTATCGACAGACTATCACGTCGTTATTACAACGGGTGTTCAGGATAGCTCGAATACACCCTTAGCCCAAGATTACAATTGGTCCTTTAGAACAGCTGCAATATCGACTCACCCAGCTTCTGGACAAACGCAAGTCGACCCGGAGAGCGCGATCTTTGTATCGTTTGACCAAGCCATGAATCCATCAACCTTTACTCCAGCAACCTGTAGTATTAAAGAAGATTCGACCCAGCAAATAGTCAGCCTTCTAAGTATTCATTATGATGCGACGAACTATACAGCTGTGTTGATTCCCGCGGCTCCTCTTAAATTATCAACAAACTATCAGGCTGTAGTTACTACAGGTGTACAGTATAGTAATAATACTCCCCTAGTCCAAGATTATACTTGGTCCTTCCAAACTGCTGATTCACCTCAGTCTTTAGCTCCTTCAGTGGTTGTAACAACCCCGTTGCCGGGTGATTCATTGGTTGGCTTGAGTAAACCCATTCAAGCTAGCTTTAATCGCGGTATGGACGCAATTACTATCAACGATTCTACCTTTCTCCTTAAAGATTCAGCTGGAGAGCTAGTAGCTGCTCAAAGCATAACGTATGATTTATTAACTCGAACGGCTACATTCATACCAACAAGCCTAGAGCCCAATCAGACCTATCAAGTTACGATTACCACAGATGTTAAAGATAGTATCGGGGAACCCTTAGCTCAAGAATTCAAGTGGTCTTTTACAACGGGATCAACGCCCTATTCTAGTCCTCATGGAAATTACTTATCAAATAGTGCTGCCTGTAAATCTTGTCATCAAACCCATACAGCACAAGGCAAGGGGCTCCTGAACAAAAGTACTCAGACTCAAGTGTGCTATACTTGCCATGATGGTTCTGGAAGTAGTACTAACTTAAAGGAAATGATGAACCAAACTGGAACAGATCAGAGTTATCACCCGATTATGGATACTGGTAACCCGAACGTTACCAGTAAACTGGAGTGTACAGATTGCCATAACCCTCATGGGGATAAAGATGGGCAAGGACAGTATTATCCTAACTTGCTGCGTGCCACAGATGGTACGACGACCGCATATCAAGGTGTCGATTTTTGTATCGTTTGCCATAGCTCAAATGACCCCATGGGTTGGAATAAATCTGCTTATAAGTCATCGACTCATTATAATAAGGGAATGGATTGTAATAGTTGCCATACCTCCCACAGTTCTCCTAATCCACGACTAAAGACACAGTCTGAAGACACCCCAACAGCCGATAATGAATGTTTAAGTTGCCATGGAGGAAATCCACCAGCCAATTATCAGTCTGCGCTAAATGTCAAAAACGACTTTTCACAGACGTATCGTCATCCTACTTTGGATATTACCGGAGTTCACAAAGATACAGAAACTTCGACCGACTTAATGTCTAATCGCCATGCAGAGTGTGTGGATTGTCATGATCCTCACGCGCTTGAGCAAGGCAATATAACGGTTAGACCAGGCGATGCTTTGTGTTTCAAGTGTCATACGTCTTCACAATATGGAACTCCAGATCAAACAGATAACACTACGTCTGGTTTCTCCAACGTTTTGCAACCAAACCTCCATAATTTCTCAGGTAGTCCCACTGGGCATTTAGGTATTTCTTGTTCTTCTTGTCATGTATCCGTATCTCATGGATATTTCCGGAAAGGGATGGTCGGTGCTATTGCAGATAATGATCCATTAGCCAGTGCAAGCCAGATTCTGGCCATTAATAGTGGAGCAACAACCGGTATGTGGGAGTATTCTTCATGTACAACAAACTGTCATACAGCTGGGGGCGCTTAATGAGGAGGGTCCGCGAGACACGTCCTCGGCCATGCGATCGTCGTGCCAAACTAGCGCTTTAACCCCTGATGCAAGCAGGCAGGGTGAAACACATGTGTTTCAGCCAATGCGACATCCTTGTCGCAGGGCCGGCGGAACACATCCGATCAGAATTAGAGCGCTGTCCAAGGATGGACGAGTGTCCCTGTAGCCAAGGATGGCGAGAAGGGACCCGATGGAAGAGGGTTAAAGCTGAGTTTGGCTACGACGACCGCAAAGGCATCGGAGCGTGTGATCGCGGACCCTCCAGGCCGAGAAGCCACGAGTGGGAGATGAAACTAGGGACTGCTCATTGGCATTTCATTGACGCAATTCCTCTCGACCTGCTCTCTAAGCTAAGAAACTTTCCTCTGGCTGGGGTCGCCGGGGGTGGAACGGCGTGGGGCGTAGCTAAGTCCCGCGTATCCAAGCCGATGAATCAAATTAAATTGCAAAGAGAACCATCAAGCAAACCCATAAGAAATGCTCCTCGAAGCTTTGGTGAACGTGTAATTCATTTGCATTCATCTAATTCCATATTAATTTAAGGATTATTCTCCACTTCATAGTGAATAATCCTCTTTTTTGGAGATAGCACATCATCACTTAAAGTTTTCTTTATCCCAACTATAAACTCTCGGTTTTTAATAAAGGAATTTTGTAGATATTTCTTGGAAGAGTGTATAAAAAATATTTTAGACAAAAAATAGCGGAGTTATTTTTAAATAAATTGTCTAATTATGTCGAATTAAGGTATAGAAAAAATCTTAAATGTGTTAATATGAATGTGAATATGAGTTCTATGAAAATTACATGGTTTGAGGACGAGTTTAACTTGGAATTCAATGCTCGGATAGGTTACAATATAGGTTAGGTTTGTCAACCTTCGAACGTAGCATATAACGATAAATTAGTGTTAATAATACTTCAATAGGTCATAAGCTGGGAGGGTAAAGTTACATGGAGGAAAATTCGAAGGATTTGAGTGAACGACTTTGGAGTGCCTTTAGTTCAATGAAGCTTGGACTAGCTCTGCTAGGAATAATTGCTTTTGTGGCCAGTATAGGAACGGTTGTTCCACAGATAGAACAGGCTCCTGAAAAAGCTGAAGCAGTCAGCCAAATATGGAAAATTATGGGGTTTACACATCTTTATAGTGCCGTTTGGTTTCGTTTGTTGCTAGGTCTATTATGCATAAACCTTATAGTGTGTAGTACTCAACGATTTAGGGGTATTTATCTACGGACGTTTAAGCTGACCCCGCCGTCAAATCTTGCAAAGGTTCCGCAAAAAAATAGGCTTGTGGTTCAAGGCGAATTATCGTCACTGCGGGAATCAGTCCAGGAGGTCCTGATCCAAAAGAGATTTCGTTTCACGCTTAGCGATCAGTCTGATCATTGGAGTTTTATTGCCATCAAGCGCCGCTTGGGAAACTGGGGTTCATTGATCACCCATCTTTCCTTTGTGGTATTAGTCGTTGGGGCCTTATTAGGATCCTTCTTAGGCTTTAAAGGCTATTTTATGGAAGGGGCCGGAACTACCATTCCGATTCAAGCAATCGAAGTTTCTAAAGGGAAGGTTTCCGAGACGTTTAGTGTTCGCATCAATTCTGCGGAGGATCGGTTTTTGCCCAACGGTGAACGGGATAATTGGTATACAGACATGAGCGTTTTAGAAAATGGACAAGAAGTGGCTAGGAAGACGTTGTCGGTGAATCATCCATTTAAGTATAAGGGAATTACCTTCTATCAAGCGAGTTTTGCCAATGGTGCCCTTTTTACGGCGGAAATGAAGGGGCAAAAAAAACCGGTCGTATTGCGTGATCAAGGACAAAGTTATTATCAGGCCCCTGGCACCGACCTATACCTTGTAACAACCCTGGCGAGAGGTTCGTCAGAGAAACCAGGTGTTCTGTATCAGGTTTACAAAGGTACCGGAGCAGATCCGATCCAAACCGGACAGCTCAAGGCCGGGGAAACTATCGATGTGCAAGGAGCCTATCGCTTAACCTTTGATGGTTTAGCAGGGTTTACCGGATTACAAGTCAAGAAGGATCCGGGGGTAGCAGTTATTTGGTTAGGATGTGGGTTGTTGCTGGGTGGGTTGTTACTGGCCTTTTATTGGCAACCCTTGGTTATCTCAGGAATTATTAAATCCGAGAACGAAAAACGAGGAAATTTAACGGTAGGTGTGTTAACGGGTAAAATGACGGATAGTACACGCGTAGCTTTAGAACAATTTGTTAGTTCAGTTACAAAAATGATAAGATAACTTAGGAGGGCACAGAATGTTAGAAAGCCTTGAAGTAGCCATGTTTTATAGTTTAGTTATAGCAACTACTTTATGTATGCTGTTATACATGATTTGGTTAGGCTCAAAAAACGAATTCGTAGGGCGTTTGGCAACTTATCTAACGATCATTGCCTTGATTGCCAACACGTTTGCCATTATCCTTCGAATGATCACTTCAGGACATCCGCCACTATCCAATGGTTATGAATTTCTCTTAACGTTCGTTGGAGGGATTTTGGCTGTATATCTGTTTGCTGAGTTTCGCTATAAGCTAAGGTCCCTCGGAGCTTTTGTTATGCCCATTCCCTTCTTACTTTTGATGTTCATTATTATGTCGATGGGGCCTGAAGAACGAATTGCGCAGGCGATTCCTCCGGCCCTTAAGAGCCAGTGGCTTACTTTTCACGTTCTAACAGCCATGTTTGCCTATGGTGCCTTTGCCGTATCTTTTGGGTTAGGGATTATGTATTTGCTTAAATTGAGTAAAACAGATGACGGAAAGAAGTCGAAGAATCCAAAGGGAATTACTTCTCGATTTCCTTCCTTAGAAAAGCTTGATGAGCTGGCGTATAAAGTCGTGGGTTTTGCTTTTCCGCTTTTAACGCTTTGTATTATCACGGGCGCAATATGGGCAAATTATGCTTGGGGCACTTATTGGTCATGGGACCCTAAAGA
>LOEW01000198.1 GCA_001516045.1 Desulfosporosinus sp. BRH_c37 | reverse complement strand
ATAGTCGATATAGTTGTAAAATACTGTTGCCCCACTGCCGAAGGGCAATACTCTTCTATCATCCGGGAATGGATCAAAACTATGATGATACCGTTTTGTAACAATTAAAGGACTATGAATAACCAGCCAATGGATTAAATTGGCGATTTGACAGATTCCTCCGCCAATGCCAGGCTTCGCTTCGCCACAAGACAGTAACATGCCAGGTAAATATCCCTTTCGCTTAGTAGTTAATCCCACTAATTTGCAAAAAGAGAACGTTTCGCCAGGCTTAATCAGAATACTATCAATTAGTTTTATTGCTATAGAAAGATTGTTGACCTTGTTATACTGCAACTGCAGGTCCGTGTCACCAAGCTTCCTTATCAACACTGACTGATGCTTTTTAACTCTGTATGGTAATCTTTCAGGACTGCGTAAAGAAGCAAACTTTTCATCCTCGAAAGACCATCTTATGTAGGTTATTAATCTCCGAGACCAGACCGATAAAAAATATAGTATTGGGTGAATTTCGCTTAATAGCCTACGTGCCATACTTATCCTTCTCCCGAAAATCATCAAATATCGGCCAGATTCTTATGCCTAAAAAGGCACAAACTCATAATCGTTGCACCATAACCAGGGAAACCAACAGAAGCAGAAAAATTAACAATACCGAAGATTCTTGCTTAATCAGTAAAATGTGTAGATTTTAACATATTCTTTCAGTTAAACTCTCAATTTTACACATCCATTCATTAAAGTGGGCACATCGTTGCCTTAATACTTCCAAGCCGATCGCTTTCGCTACTATCGGCCCTATCAGTACCTTATTATGTTTATAGCTTGGTATTTCCCTGATGATCTGCTTGGACGGCGCGTTCTCTTCTGTTTCGTTAATTAGCTCTGGCGATTCATAGCTATTAGCCAAAGTTAACAATCGTCCGATCTCTCTACGATGATCTTTCAAGAAAAAGACGTTTAATTTATCTATCTCAGCAAATAGTAATGTTTCAAACTCATTTAGTTGTATATATGGAATAAATCGAGTGGTGCCAATGTCTTCCCCAAAGGCATTTTCTAAGTAATTCACTTTTTCGTATGTTTTCAAACTGGGGCTAATATTCTCTTTGCCTGGAAAATCTATTGGAAGCCTATAAAGATCAAACATACTTGAACAATATGTATCTTTCCTCTGGCTTAACCAGCTTACTATATCGCGACGTATCTTTTCATAGTTCGTAACCCCACCTCGAAAAATACGATTATTCTTCCTGCCTGTTTCTACGGAACGAGCCACAGCATATATTCCCCTACTTCCCCAATACGGAGCCAGTACATCGCGCACAAAAGTTTCCTCTGTTTGGCCTTCAACAATAATATTAAGATAGGTCACTGTGCTGGTCTCCCCCCTAAGACGTTTTTCTCCCACAGTTCGCCCAAACTGTATTCTTCCAACCATGACTCCAATTCTATTTTATTAACTCTCTTAAAAATGGACTGGTTATCGTTTCTATCAACTACTACAAGGTGTTCCGGGTCAAGTTGATCTACGAGTGCGACCGATTGTGTCGAAACGATTATTTGAGTTTTCTGTGATACGCTCTTTAATAATGCAGCGAGAATTGAAATTGCATATGGGTGAAGACCTAACTCAGGCTCATCAATTACGATGAGCTCCGGCAAATTTGGCTGTAAAAGCAAGGTGATTAGTGAAATTAATCTAATAGTTCCATCTGATAATTGATGAGGACCGAAAACAATATCCGGATCGGCTCCTCTGTCTCTCCAGTTCAAAATAATATAATCTGGATTTAAAGCACTAGGTGATAGAACGAAATCGCCAAAAAAAGGAGTCACTGCTTGTATTGTATTTACAATTCTTTTATAATGTGTTTCATTCTTTTGCTTCATCTGGTAAAGGAATGCTGGCAGATTACCTGCATCGTCACGCAAATAGTGATTATCGTTTATGTAAGCACTTTTCTTAATTTTAGCTTCATTGGAAGTATCGTGAAAATGATACTCTTTCCAACGCTGCATAATAGATTTAATCACATTTGCGGTCCTTTGGTTAAAACGTTGATCATGTGTACCTAATTGCTCATTATCCAATAATTTAGATTCGCGGTGCCCTGCACCTAATGAAATGAGCGGAGCATATCCATCAACATCATTCCGAGAAAAGGAAATTGCTTCATCCGCAAATATCAGAGTATCTTGAGCTGCATTAACCAGACGCATGTGGTAAACGTTTTTACCGGCGTGTGTACTGAAATTAAGTGTGGCTGATATCTGTGGAGTTCGTTTTGCTCCGTAATAAAGCATCATATCAGCAAAACCGGAGGTGGCAATATACTGCTGTAGATTGTTACTCATAAGATAATTAAACATCTTAAAAAAGCTGATTAAATTCGATTTACCAGCACCATTTGCACCTATTAAAACATTTAAACTATGAAGTTCAAGCTCCATTTCCTTGATTGACTTAAAACCCGACAATTGGATTTTATCAAGCAATAGTTAACGCCTCCTGATCCTTTTTCTAGCTATGCTGATTTCTCTCATTATACCATACTATGGAAATCAAATAACCTTTCCTAACCCCATACTTGGCCATTACCTCTTAGAATGATGATATTGCTCTTTGCCCAGGTATGGTTTGGATATCGATTCAATCAGCACTTCATTTTTCCGGGTCCAGGGAAGCCGAAAAATCATAGAGATTGATTAGCAAACTAATCAATCTCTATGATAAGTATTTCAATAGCCTTGCCGCTTCGCAATCGGATTAACGGTGAACACAATCACACTATTGACCTCTTCGCTCGATTGTACGAGTCATCATCATGCCTCATCAGCGCAGAGACTTTCTCTCCCAACTCAGTGAGCGCTATGCTGCCAAGTTCAATTTCTGCTGTATCGCCAAGAAAACCTGGTTTTTTCCCCCTCCTTAACCGTTTCTGTGAAGTAAGCAAAAAGAACCGAGTTCGTGTACAGTGTGTAGTCATAGTCCTCTAAAGAAATATCGTAGTCCAGAGAGATAAGTCGCTTTTTCTCAAGCTCTGATAATACCCTTCCAGTCTTTTTCATAGTTCCCTGCTGTCATCAGCAGCATTAATATTCACTGGCGCGAGAGAAACAAATCTAGCTTCTTCCTCCTTACTGCTGCTCATAATAAAGCGGCTGATCAGCAAGTAATTGCACTGCACAAGCTGCTTTAAAAGGGCTCTTTCCTCACTGGTGTGTGAAATTGTATCTATTTATGGATTAGAAAGGACTTCATAGATTAATGAAGAATAATAAATTGAGATCAAGATAGTTTAAATTTGAAAGTGAGAAAGGAAGATGACATAAATGAATCAATCTCTTCAACAAGGGGGTAATCCCGTTCTTAATGGTTCTAAGGGTAGTGTTATTGTATCGCACGACATTTCTATAACGATTGATGTATCCCTTACCGCATTCCTCGTAACTGATGAGAGTAAAGTGCAAGGGGATAGTGGTATCGTGTTTTATAATCATCCAGAGGGCCCTTCTGGTATGGCCATGTTCATTTCACCCCATGACTCAGGCAATACAAGAAATCATAAAATTGACTTTGACCTCAATAAAGCACCGTCTGGGATTACAAAAATTGCTGTAACATTAACAGAAGATAATGATTCGGGCTTTTCGAATGTTAGCAATCTTAAAGCAGAAGTTCACTGTGGCGGTGACGTTATTCAATTAGCGCCGTCTAGATTTACAACCGAAAATGGAATCGTTGTTTTAGAGTTATATTTAATGGGTGGCAAAGCAAAGGTTCGTGCGATATGGCGGGGGTTTGATTCCGGACTTGATGGTTTATGTAAAAATTATGGTGTTGAGGTTTCCGATGAAGGCGCTCCAAGCTCGGGATCTAACCAAAAACAAGTACCTACATTGCAGGAAGCTAAGCCAACGATTGTAGGATCCACCATGATAGAGAAGCCGAATACCTCTTTAATTAACCTCCAAAAGACTACGGGGAAAGTTAATCTTAGCAAAGGCCAAGGTCCTATTCTTATTGATAAGACACCTGAAATTACCGCAACTGTATCTTGGAAGACGGGGACAGACTATGATATTTATGCCTTGGTTTACACCAAAAAAGGGCAGCAAGTTGATGTTGCTATGTTTGGGGCACAAGGGGTTTCACCTCTCCAACGGTTTGATAATGGAGCGGTAGAACATATGGGTGATGTTGGCCGTAATAGCAAGTCTGCAAAGACTGAAATAATTAAAATTAGGTTGAACGACAATATTCTTGCTGTAGTACCTGTTGTCTATTCTGCGCAATCTAACGGGACTGGTTCATTTTATCGTTACAAGGTATCAATGTGTATCGATAATCACCAAGGAACAAATGTAACTATTTCTTCGGACAATGCCAATAATAACGACAGAATCTATACTTGTGTTCCAGGGATACTACTAAATACTCTGGATGGTGTAGTTATTAGCCCAGTTGAACTATATAGTAAACCTAGTTCAGAAAACAGGCCATTACTAAAAATGGGTCCGAAAGGTATCATTGATATTTTAATGGATAAGGGGCCGAAAAATAACTATAAATAACATTAACATCCACCGATCACCAACACTGAGAGCGATTTCCCGGAATCCCCAGCAGAAGAAGAGCCTGGTGGCAGGTCAAATTCGTCAGCGCTGACGAATTTGACCTGCCACCGTCATTGCCGGCTTTAGATCATATTCCTTGGAAGGCCCGCACATAATGATTATTTCCTTTAATCATACATACCTTTTATTTGGGGATATTCCTTTAAGAGCTGCTCGTTTGCTGTTTGCATTTTTTCACAATACGCTTGATAAGCGTTGCTTACTACCTTCAAATTCGGAATAAAGATGTCGTAATAACCGTTGCCTTTAACTGAATTCCAAGTATTTTCTGTCCATCCAATTTTCGATTATGCCATATTATCACCCTCGATTCAATAACCTTGGGTCAACCGTTCAGCCTCTAAAGCCAGCGTTGTTAACACACATTCGAGAATATGAGCGAGCGGTTCCTGACCTACAAAACGTTTAACCCCTTCCACTCCTAAGGCAAATTCCATGAGGGCATGACGCTGTTTTCGTTTAACATTTCTTTGCTTCAAGCGAACCAGATTCTCGGGCTGTAAGTAATCCATTCCGTAAATAATATGAAAATACTTTCTTCCGCGAACCTTGATTGCGGGTTGCACATATTATGGATAGCACTAAACCGCTGGCGCGGTGGTTTCCGAAGTGTGTGTTTTGCTGCTTAACGGAATATGGCTGTAGACTATTACTCCCTTACACATCTCCTGTAGAATATTAGATATTTATTCTAAAGGAGATGTGTTGTTTTATGACAAAGGATGAGGTTTTAGCCAAGCTAGTATTCGATGTGGAACTACGAGGATTAAGCAAGAATACCCAGGATGAATACTATTCCAGAGTTAAAAGTTTTCAGGATCACTTTAATAAACCTGCAACCGAGCTAGACATAGAGGATATAAGACAGTATCTCCACTATCTAACCAAAGAAAAAAAGCTAGCTTCCGGATCGGTAAACACCTACAACAGCGCCCTTCGCTTTTTGTATGGTATCACCTTTGATATTAATTTAGCAATTAAGAAGATTCCTCGTCACCGTAAACATCGTAAACTCCCTGCTATCTTTACCAGTAAAGCATAACACTCAGCTCAGACAATTCTATGTGAAAAAGGAACGAAGCCTAAGATTTCCTTAGTTTCGCTCCCTTATTTTTATCCGTTCAACTGAAACTCTCTCCAGTACTATCTTCAGCACATCAGCAGAAATACAAAAACTTTCCGTTTCACCCTACAACACTAAGCCACAAATCTAAGCTTTCTTCATTAGATCCCTGCCTATTAAACTTCTTCAAGAAATTCAACCTGGATCTTACCCTCTAGTAGGTCTTCAAACTTTTGGGCTGCTTCCTGAAAATAAGCTGAACTCCCATGGGCTTTGAAGGCCTCTTTATCCTTGTACTCTTTAAAGAAGACTATTTCAGTTGGGTCATTTTAGAGTTTCTCTATCAATAATAATATTCTCCACAATGAACTCTTCTGTTCCCTAGGGGGATTACAACCAGGTGGCCGCTGGATTTAACCCCTCTCGGACTGGGTCGTATCAATTGATAAATTTGTCCTGCATACTTTCAGGCTCTTCGCCATGTTTTCAACAATCATACTCGCCGTCTCCCTGTATTTTTCTTTCACCTCCGAATCCGTTCTGTCCAATGCGGTGAGCATCTTCAGCAGCTCATCGTAGGCTTTGATCATGTTTTCGCGGTGAATGTTGAATTGTGCTTCCGTCTTAAAGTGAAGAACATTGGACTGCCGGCTAGATCCCTGGGCCGGCAGTCCAAATCCTCTTTCCCTATTCAGAATCACGGTTTCCATCTTGAATGGTCATGACTTTGAGCCCAGGAAACGGCTCTCCTTCCATAAATTCCACTTCTCCCTCCTGCTGTGCTTTTAAAAGGATATCCATGGCATCTGCAACTTTAGCCGCAAGCTGAAAATACATCATTTTATAATCCGGCATCCTAATATCCCCCC
>LOEW01000197.1 GCA_001516045.1 Desulfosporosinus sp. BRH_c37 | reverse complement strand
CACCGAAGTCTCGATGTTCAACTTTAGTTGAACGAGTTCACTTTTAAATTAGGAAGGGATTATCCCGCTTTTCTTCTCCAATGCTGGTCTCTTCACCATGCCCCGGCAAAACTCGTGTATCATCTGGAAGGATCAGTAGTTTTTCCTTCACGCCTTTAAGAAGTTGGTCCAAGGATCCTCCTGGGAAATCTGTTCGGCCAATCGACCCAGCAAAAAGCGTATCTCCGCTGAACAATGCTTCAGATGTTAGAAAACAAACGCATCCTGGTGAGTGCCCAGGCGTTGCAATGACTTTTAAAACTTGTTTGCCGATGGTAATTTCTTGTCCATCCTGAAGCAGAAAATCAGGGCTTTGAAGAACGAGGTTCGACCCAACATAACTGGAAAGGTTTTTCCTACCATCGGTGAGCATCGCTGCGTCGCCTGCATGAATCCCCACTTGGACATCTCCCAAAAGTGTTCTTAGTTCATCCACCGCGCCGATATGATCTACATGGCCATGGGTAAGCAGAATATACTCTACCTTTACGCCCTTTTCTAAAATCCAGCGGTATATCCATTTTCCATCTGCACCTGGATCAATAATAACTGCTTTCTTACTTTCCATACAAGCGAATAGGTAACAATTTGCCCCTATGGCACCCAAAGCTCGACTTTCAATCATTAACAATTCCTCCCAATCTAAAATTTCTTCTCACTATCCAAAAGTAACGTTACTGGTCCATCGTTGATCAGTTCCACATCCATCAGAGCTTGAAAAACTCCCGTTTCAACCTTCATCCCGTAGCTGCGCAGTGCTTCCACGCTACGCTCATACAAGACCTTAGCCGGTTCTGGCGGTGCAGCATCCGTAAAACTGGGGCGTTTCCCACTGCGGCAATCGCCATAAAGCGTAAACTGTGATACTGCTAAGATTTCTCCGCCCACTTCAAGTACGGATCGGTTCATTTTTCCTTCCCCATCTTCAAATATCCGAAGGCCAACGAGTTTATCAACCATCCAGTTTAAATCATTTTCTCCGTCCTCTGATCTGAAACCGAGCAGGACCAAAAGCCCAGCAGAAATTTCCCCGACTTTCTCTCCATTCACGGTAACTGAGGCCCGTTTAACACGCTGAATAACACTACGCATGACTATTTACCTCCTGAGTGAACCCGCTCGACATCAGTAATGTCTTTGACCTTACGAATTTTATGCATTACCATTTTAAGCTGTTCGACGTTCCGTATCTCGACACGCAACTGGATATGAGTGACATTGTCTTTTCCTACCCGAGCATTAATCCCTAAAATATGGGTCCGTGTATCCAGGACTGTGTTCATGACCTCGGTAACCAAGCGTGGCTTGTCCTTTCCATAGATTTGAATATCCACTGGATAGGTAGCATCAATCTGTTCTGCCCACATTACCTCCACCACTCGTTCATACTCTTCTTGAGAGTGACCGAGAATATTGCTACAGTCCGCACGGTGAATAGAAACTCCACGTCCCCGAGTAATATAGCCAATTATGGAGTCTCCTGGAAGAGGATTACAGCACCGCGAAAAGCGCACTAAAACGTTATCTACCCCTTTAACCCTGACCCCGTGGGAGGCTTTGCCGTAAGGGTTCGGCTTTTTCCCCTCCCCTTGTTGAAGTGCGGCAAGATGCAGCTTTTCCCGTTCTTCCTTAGACAATTCCTCACGCAAGCGCATCAGGACTTTATTGGGAGTTAGTACGCCGTCTCCTATTGCGGCATACAAATCATCCACCCCTACGAAATTTTGACTCTTTCCAATTGCTAAGAGACTTTCTAGTTTGAGGACATTTCCCGGCTCAAGTCCAAGCTTGCGCACCTCCCGCTCCAAACCCTCACGACCGCGGGCGATGTTATCTTCTCGTTGTTCCTTCTTAAACCATTGACGAATCCTATTCTTTGCTTGAGAGGTTTTAACAAAAGCTAACCAATCCCGACTGGGTGCTCCCCCTTGCTTCGAAGTAAGAATTTCCAGAATGTCTCCATTAGCCAATTTTGTATCAAGTGGAACAATTCGTCCGTTAATCTTTGCACCGACACAACGATGCCCAACATCCGTATGGACACGGTAAGCAAAATCAACTGGACAAGAATCGGCTGGTAGTTCAACCACATCCCCTTTAGGAGTAAACACAAAGACAGTATCAACAAATAAGTCAATCTTTAGAGATTCCATGAATTCTCCAGCATCCCGGGAATCATGTTGCCACTCCAGCAACTGGCGCAACCAAGAAAGCTTTTGCTCAAAGTTAACGCTCGCCGCTTTGTTACCACCTTCTTTGCTATTCCCTTCTTTACAGCTACTTTCTTTACAACCGCCTTCTTTATTGCCTTCTTTGTACTTCCAATGCGCAGCAATACCGTATTCAGACGTACGGTGCATTTCACACGTCCTGATCTGAATTTCAAAAGGTTCGGCGTGAACTCCAATCAGAGTAGTATGTAGGGACTGGTACATATTGGGTTTGGGCATGGCAATATAGTCTTTAAAACGCCCAGGTAAAGGCTTCCATAAAGTGTGGATAATTCCCAATGCTCCATAACAATCATTGACCGATTCTACAATCACACGAATCGCCATTAGGTCGTAGATCTCGCTCAGTTCTTTTTTCTGAGTAACCATTTTACGATAAATACTGTAAAAATGCTTAGGGCGACCGTCTATGTCTGCATATATTTCAACTTCATCCAATCGTTCACGCATTTGAACAATTACTTCATTGATATATGCTTCGCGCTCCCGTCGTTTCAGCGCAATCTTTTCAACTAAGTCATAGTATTCCTGAGGTTTCAGATATCGAAACGAAAGATCTTCCAACTCCCATTTAATCCTAAAAATTCCGAGACGGTTAGCCAAAGGTGCGAAAATCTCCAGGGTTTCTTTGGCAATTTCTTTCTGTTTTTGGTTCGAATGATATTTCAAGGTACGCATATTATGAAGGCGATCGGCCAATTTAATGAGAATAACGCGGATATCCTTGGCCATGGCCAAGAACATCTTGCGTAAATTCTCCACCTGTTGCTCCACCTTACTCTTGTACTCAATCCGTCCGAGCTTAGTCACTCCATCGACCAGCAAAGCAATTTCCGAACCAAATTCTTTTTCAATATCCGCAATTGTATACCCTGTATCTTCAACAACATCATGAAGCAGAGCAGCTGCAATGGTTGCCTCATCCATTTCCAGTTCGACTAAAATCTGCGCGACTTCAAGGGGGTGGAGAATATAATCTTCACCGGAGTTTCGAAGTTGGTTACGATGTGCCACTTCAGCAAATTGATAAGCCTTGTCAACTATGTCTAGACGTCCCTGTGGGGATTTCTTTTGCAGTTTTATCCTTAACTCTGCGAAGGACATTGGCGAACTCCTCTCATAGCGAGATATCGCATATTGATCCAACTTTCAGCTAAACTGAACAATTCATGCTCCTTAATACTTAACCAAAGAAAAGACGGGGTATTCGGCCAACTTTTCTCTTCCGTTTAATAACGTTAATTCAATTAAAAAGCCCATCCCGAGCAGATAACCGAAGTTCAACTAAACTTCAGATGGAGTAAGACTCCACTTAAAGAAACTTTCCTATATCCAGCGTAGCCTTTAATAATTCACATTGGAACTTTAATGCCCTGTCCACTCGTTCTTTCGAATTTCGATAACGTAAAGAAGAGTCGAGATCTAACTTGTTCTGGGCGGGAACCCATTCTAAAGCAACTTCATCCGTTCCCCCAAGGCAACGAATGAGTCCCAATTCTTCAAAAATTTTAAGAGCGTTTCGTTTGAAATTGGAGATCTTCGAAGCAGACTCATAGTGAAAGGGGTTAATAGTTTTCGCTTTGACCAATAGATCTCGGTATATCTGGATAAGTTCTTCACGCGTTAAGAATCCACATCTTTGACGAACTCTTTCTTCATGGACACTTTGAAACCCCGCAAGCGCAATGCGATGTATTCCCAATTGTAGTAGTTTCTCTATCCCTTCCCTAAAATCCTGTTCCGTTAGTGGGAGTCCGAGAATCAAACCAAGCCCCTCTCCCTGATCCAGATATGCTAACCTGACCTGAGGATCTTCTTCTGAGGTATGTTCGTTATCGTCAGCATCAATCCAGTGCTGTAAGCTCGGCTCGCATCCGGTTGTATTCCAAATCCATATTAGCTCTTTATTACCAGGTATTGGCCACTCTTTACGGGTCAATTTGCGCCAGTCCAACCACCCGATCTCCGGTTGATCCAATGTTGCTGCAATTTCCTGACAAATGTAATGAGTCTCATCTTCGATAATTGAAGGATAATCCCTCCAAATCGCTTCAGCTTGGATGTCTTTGATTACTAATTGTACAGTTTCTCGCCCACGAAAGGTATTCCAATCTAAGGAAAACGCTACATCTAATATTTTTTCATGGTTCAGCTCTTTCATACGTTCTCCAAAACGAAAAGCAATACCTTCTTGTAATCCTTGAGATCCGAAACGAAATTTCAGATGACTACCCTCTTTACCTATCGCGCTGACGGAATGTACAGAAACTCCTTTGCACGCAAGAATGGGACCCGGATTTCCAAAACCAAACGGAGCCAGTTGCTCAAGTTCGTGAAGTAAATTTCCTGACACTTCGTCAAGAGAAACTCGGCGATCAATTTTCAACTCCTCTTGAAAGAGGGTTTCCGCAAAAGCTAAGGCTTGCATATTTAATCCCGCTCTAAATTGTTCAATATCTTCTGTGAGTATAGAAAATCCTGCGGCCGCCCGATGCCCACCAAACCTTGTTAATAAATGTGCTTGTGTTGTCATTTGTTCCAGCACAGGGTAACCGGAAATTCCACGGGCAGAGCCCTTGGCTTCTACCCCTTCTTCAGAAATTATAAAAACTGGACGATAATAACGTTCCACCAAACGAGATGCAACGATCCCTATGACCCCATGATGCCAATGTTTCGACGAAAGCACAATCACTCTAGGTAAGGGCTCACGCTCCACAATAGAAATCGCTTCAGCCAGAATTTCTTTCTCAGTTTCCTGACGTAACTGATTTTTCCGAGTTAAGAGACGAGCAAGCTCCTGCGCTCGTTCTATGTCCTCCGTCAGAAGAAGTTCCAGTCCTGCTCGAGCACTGTCCATTCGTCCGGCCGCGTTTATCCGCGGAGCAACCATAAAGCCGATTTGGCCCGCTTTAAGATGTTGGCCTCTTAACCCGCACTCCTCGAGAAGAGCTACTAGTCCGGTGCGAAGCGTCTTTTCCATCTGAAGAAGTCCATAATGGACAAGAATACGATTTTCTCCAACCAGAGGAACTAAATCTGCAATCGTCCCTAAAGCCACCAAATCTGAGAGTTCGAGTTCAGAGTGTATGCCTACTTCACTATTTCCTAAAGTTTGTAACAAAGCCTGGGCTAATTTGAACACCACTCCAACCCCAGCCAAATCGCGAAACGGGTAACCTGAATCCTTAACTTTGGGGTTTAGTATTGCGAATGCATCCGGTAAAATCTCGCTTGGTTCATGGTGATCGGTAATTATGACATCAATATTCAAGGTGCGGGCAAGTGCTACTTCAGCGACCGCAGTGACACCACAGTCGACTGTAATAAGGACACTCACGCCTGCCTTAGCGGCACGTTCAATAGCTTCAGAATTTAATCCATAACCCTCGTCTTGACGGTGGGGAATATAAGCCACAGCTTTAACACCCAAATCACTAAGGACTTTGTATAACAAAGCAGTGCTTGTCACTCCGTCCACATCATAATCTCCATAGACAAGAACCTTTTCCTTTTTCTTTATGGCTATTGACAACCGATCGATCGATCGCAACATATCGTGAAAACAAAACGGTGAGTGCAAATTTAAAATTGTAGGGCGCAAAAACTCTATAGCCTCTTCTGGCTCGGGAAAACCTCTCTGTGCCAAAATATCAGCGACCACCGGTGAAATTCCAAGGAAATCGTGGAGCGTTGATGTTTGTCCGTATAATTGTCGCATTAACCACATTCGTTTCACGATTTATTCCCCCAGATTATTATTATAAGACAGAGTGTAAACTGCAGCAACCAACTCGTGGTTCGATGTTAGATATTAGAGGTTCGAACCTTGATTTGTCCACCGCCTTTTAGGGCTAACCATGACGACTCGTCTTCTGTCATAGTTAGCTCTATAATCTGTCTTTTAGTTGCTGTCTTCTGGCTTCTGACTTCTGATCTCTGGACTCTGATCTTTGACCACTGACATTTTTAATTGGCAACGCTGACAAGAGGGCGCTAACCCTTCTTCAACAGGACATTCTACATCCCTGGTACTGCAAGGTTCTGCGTGAATCAGAACATAAGTCCCCTGCAATCGCAAATTTATTTCTTGTTCAATCAAGTCACACAGTTCATGAACGTCAACGACTGAAGTGTATTTAGCAACAACAAGATGTAAATCCACATGCCTTTCCGCTCCGGCTTTGCGAGTGCGAAGTTCATGAAATTCGACAAATTCCTCCGCATGGAGTAAAAGGACTTCAGCAATAATTTTGCGTTCTTCATCCGGCAAGCTGACATCAACTAGTGGCGAAAATGCTTTCTTTGTCAACTCAAAAGAGGCCTTGATGATCATTAACGCGACTCCAAGCGCTATGATCGGATCTAAGATAGCCCAACCCGTAATCTTGATTAAGAGAAGACCAATAAACACACCTACTGAAGTATAAACATCTGTTTTCAAATGCAAAGCATCCGCTTCGAGTGCCACAGAATCGGTCCGCTTTGCGACCCTCATTAGCCGAGACGATACAATCATGTTCATAATCCCAGAAACCCCCATGATGAGCATTCCCAAGCCCAAACCCAAGTCACCGACAATAGCGCTTTCGCCGCCTACAATCTCCCGAACTTTCTGTATCGCTTCGATGATAATCATTAGAGCTGCGAAAAATATCAAAATAGCCTCTATCGTGCCAGATACATTTTCTATTTTTCCATGTCCGTAAGCATGACCTGAATCGGCAGGTTTTCCCGATTCCCTCACCGCGAAAAGTGCGATAAAGGCCGCCAGCAGATCGAGTCCAGAATGAATACCCTCAGATAAAATACTAACTGACCCACTAGCTAACCCAATCACCACTTTGGTAAGCGTCAAAATTGTATTCGAAGCGACAGATAATGAAGCCACCTGCGTCTTCTCTTCCACGATTTAACTCTCCCACCTTCCAAAGAAACTAGTTATATTTTCTAGCTGGCACACAAAAATAGGACTCCTTCTAAAAGGAAGTCCCGCGGATTACTCCGCTGCTTCAATACTTTGAAGCCCAGCTATTTGCCTGACGAAGATAGTTTATGTTTAAGATACCAAATATTGCACCTTAAAGCAAGGTTTTTTTAAAGTGTTAGGATGTTTCCGTAGATAATCCATCCAATACCTAAAACCAGACGCAGAATCGTTGGAGCAAAGCTCCAAATAACCTGACTTTTTTTGTCTTTAGAAATTATGCCGGTTCCGACTACCAAAGCCCAAAGGATTATGGCTGCAACAGGGGTGACGAAGGCCCCAAAGAGAACTAAACTAATCAGACCTCCAACCAAACCAGTAACAACCTGACTTTTGTTGGCAATTCGCCCAACAGCCAATAGGAGTAAGATTCCTACAATTCCTCCTAGAAGAAGGGGTAGCTCCCAACTCCAAAACTGCTCTACATCATGGGCAAGAAAGTTAATCCCACTTAAAGCAATTGTTGCCGCAACAGTTCCCCAAATTCCTCCAAAAAAAATCATTCCTGCGGAAAGAAGTAGTGCTCCCTCAAGTAATACTAGAAAAATGAATCCCAAGCAACCTCCCTCCCCCGCCAATACTTTTCTGCTAGTATAGCCCAAAAACATCCAAGCTAATCTTTATGAAGATTTCCTTCCTTCTCGCATATAGCCTATAGTATATATGGTAGGGGAGAAAAGCAATTCTAAACGGCATTGCATAAATTCAATATATTACCAATTTAGGAACAATAATACTATGTCCTTCATACTCTATTTTAGGTGAGTTAAAGAAAACAATGCATCAACCAAAATGATTAAAGAATGAACGATAATTAAAGGAGGTTTTCTCTATGTGGTGGGGTCGTTGGGGTGGTTTTGGCTTTCCTTGGTTTGGGTTTGGCGGTTTTGGGTTTCCATGGTTTGGGTTTCGCCGCTGGTGGTGGTAGACCTTAAGTCTAAAATGTCTGATTTCATATTGAATTCTTATAATTTTTTCATTATTCAGTGGTGCCGCCTAGCGGCATGTAGATCTGACTAGTACAATTAAGGGGCGTTGCATTCAAATGCGGCGCCCCTTCTCAATAAAAGAAAACTATTTACCTGTATTACTTTCCAAATGTGGAAAGTAGGCGTAACGAAACATTGTTTCGTTACGCCTACTAAGGGCTAAATTTTTAGATTTTTAGAAGATGACTCCCAACGCAATCAGAATTAACACGGCAATAGCAATAACCCCAACACCAGCATATCCACCTAATCCTGCACCATACCCGTACATGAACTCACCTCCAATTATGACGGCTAAATACGATTCTTAAAATACAATACCCATTGCGATGAGCAACAGAATAATAACAACGACAATTGCGATTCCTGCGCCAACACCACATCCACACCCGGCTCCTACTCCAGCTGCACCAAACATAGTTTTAACCTCCCTCTAATTCTTGTTTTAGTCAATTTAAAATATAACTCCTAAGGCAATTAAGATCAGAATTGCAATGGCGATAATGCCAACGCCAACACCTACGCCAACTGGCGCAACAGGTGGTGGGCATACAGGTCTACAACATGCTCCACCATAACCGGCTGCAGCTCCTACTCCGTATCCGTACATAGTTTCTCCTCCTTTTTATCTCTAGTGAACTCGTTCAACTAAAGTTGAACATCGAGTCCCCACCGAAGCAGAGTACGGGGGCCCACTCCCACTTATAGAAGTGGGAGTCTTACGATTGGATCAAAAGATTTTAGTATTAACCTACCTATACTCTACCTTGCTTCACAACTTAGAATATAACTCCTAAGGCAATTAAAATCAGAATTGCGATGGCGATAATGCCAACGCCGATACCTACGCCAACTGGTGCAACAGGTGCACAACAACCCATTCCATATCCGTACATGGAATAACCTCCTTTAATTCTCTTGTCATAAGATTTTGATCAGCTTTAGAATACTATTCCCATTGCAATTAACAGAAGGATAATCACAACTACGATTGCAATTCCAGGTAAAAAGTTTGGTGTACAACATACACTTTCAACCCCGCCAACGCCGTCAACAGCACCTACTCCAAATGCCATACTAAACAACCTCCTACTTTTAAAAATTAATATTTTTGGGCTCACAGTAAGATATGTAAAGAAAAAATAAATGTTAATATTTTCCTCATATTTTTATTTTTTCCAAAGACAATAAAAACGCTCTCCGGTTTATCCGAAGAGCGTTTCAAATTTGGGAAAACTAATAATTTGGATTTAGCATACGTCGCGAGAATTCGTTCATCCCCATAGATGCATAGCAATAAACGCGATGCACGTGCCATGCATCTATCTTAGCATCTGCCCATCCCCGTTCTGTGGTAACTGCCATCAAATACCCGGTATCTTTCAAAGCCTTCAAAACGGTGGGATTTAAATCTCCATAAGGGTAAGCGAAAAAATCCACCGAATGTCCCAACTCTTTTTCTAATTGTTCCTTAGAAGTCTTAAGTTCACTTAACACTGTTGAAGAATCAATTTTTGTTAAATAAGGGTGATTAGTGGTGTGCCCTTCGATTTCCCACCCGTTTGCGACAAGCTCTTTGAGCTGATGCCACGACATAAATTCGTCTCCATTTATATAGCTTGTGACCATGAAGACCGTGGCTGTAAACCCATGCTTAGTTAAAATGGGAAAAGCAGTCGTATAATTATCTAAGTACCCGTCATCAAAAGAAATTACAAAAGGTTTGGCAGGAAGAGTGCCCCCGCTATATAAGGCTTGGTATAACTTTTCTAAGGAGACGCTTTGATACCCTTGCTCCTGCAAAAAAGCCATTTGAGCTTCAAACTGTTCAGGAGGCATTCTTAATTCATTTCCATTCTCCTGCATAACTGAATGATAGTACAGGATTGGTACAGCTTGTACAGCTTGTACATCTTGTGCTTCTTGCACACTCGATAGTTTAGACAGATTGTTTGATGGTTCATCCTGGCGTGTTTCGTTTGATGAATTAATTACGGTTAATTGAGAAGAGGAAGTGGGGCTTGAGGGTTTCGATATTGAATCCTCCGACGTTTTTATTGTACTGCAGCCACTGATTCCAAATACAAGGATAACGACGAGGAACGCTCTAATGATTTTCTTTCGCATCGTTTACTCCTTTACTCAATTACGGCGATAATATAAGGTGGTTTAATACTAATTACATTATTCTCATTTTAGCATAGAACCTATGCTAACGCCATCATGCTCGGCTGTGGTCTAATCTCGAATATCCTGTTTGAATCAGGCGCTTCCAACATTGAGACGTCATGTGTCGTCGCTTTAGGAGTATGGAAAAGATCCTGGGCGTAAAACCCAAGATCTTTCAGAAATCGAATATGTTAAAGATTAAGCGCGGACGGGTTTGCCGCCTTTACGTGGCTTCTTCATACGAGTCTTGATTTCCACCAGGATTTGACTAGCATTAAAGATCGAAGAGTAAGCACCACTAAATACTCCGATTAGCATAGCCAAAGAGAACATTCGAGTGGATTCTCCACCCAATATAAACACTGATAGTAGAGAGATCAGCACCGTGACGACCGTATTAATGGAACGGCGCATAGTCTGCCAAATGGATTTATCAACCATTTCCTCATAAATTTCTCCACGTTTCATTTTGGCTTCGTTCTCACGAATTCGATCAAAAATAATCACGGTATCATTAATGGAGTAACCGAAGATCGTCAAAATTGCCGCTACAAATGACGAATCGATTTCCCATTGGAACAACGAAAAAAGCCCGATAACTAGGAAAACATCGTGTAGTAGAGCAACTATCCCCGAGATAGCAAAGACGAACTGAAATCTGATCGTGATATAGGCGATCATCAGACCCATGGCAATAATCAAGGCATAAATAGCATTCCGAGTAAGTTCTTGCCCCATAGCAGGGCCTACTTTATCCTCTTTAAGACTCGTTTTGTCGTACTCTCCCACCTTGGTCTCCACGGCAGCCAGTAATTCATTTCGTTTACTTTCTTCAAGTGCCTCTGTTCGGATCAAAGCGGCCGTATCTCCATTGGACAACTGCACAGAACCTTCAAGCCCAACCGACTTCATGGTATCTGTAATAGCAGTCTGCGTCACTGCCTTCTTGAAAGTCATATCAATCATTGTTCCGCCCTTGAAGTCAATCCCTAAGTTTAATCCCTGCATGAAGAGAGAAATTACTCCCGGAATAATAATTAGCAATGAAATGGCAAACCACCAATACCGTTTCTTCACAACATTAAAGTAGAGCGGGTGTATCTTCTTTACTTCATCGTAAGTCGCTGGATGTCCAGTTTGCATTATACATCCCTCCTAACGCCAAACCATGTTGTATTCATTTTTGGGCTAATTCCTACAGTCAAACGTAATACAAGACGGGTAAATGTAATCGCTGTAAACAAACTGGCTATGATCCCTATTCCTAATGTCATCGCAAATCCTTTAATGGAACCGGTTCCAAAAGTATATAGTGTCATTGCGGCAATAAAAGTAGTGACATGGGCGTCAATAACCGTAATAAAAGCCCTGCTAAAACCGGATTCTACGCCAGCTCGCAACGATTTCCCTGCCCTAATTTCCTCTTTCACTCGTTCATAGATAATGATATTAAAGTCCACAGCCATCCCAATAGAGAGGATAAAACCAGCAATGCCCGGTAGCGTGAGTACCACTCGAAACATCCAAAAAACCCACAGGACAATTAGTCCATACACGATTAATGAAAAATCTGCCACAACACCAGGTAACCGATAGAAAACAAGCATAAAGAGATAAATAAATATTAGACCGTAGATTCCCGCCCGAATGCTTCGGTGTAACGAATCAACCCCTAAAGATGCGCCCACCTGGCGTTTCTCAGCAATGCTCATGCTCACCGGCAATGAACCGGAGCGCATAAGGACAGCATGGTTTGCTGCCTCCTCCAAGGTAGCATAACCGGTAATCTCCGCTTGGCCGTTGAGGATCGGTGTATTAACTGTCGGATTAGTCAAAAGTTTATCATCCAGATAAACGCCAAGTCTTTGGCCGATTAACTTGGTCGTTAAATCAGCAAACTTTTTTGCGCCATCAGATGAGAATGTCAGATTAACAACATACCCTGACTGCTGGCCTTGCCCTCCCTTGGCGTCTTTGAGGTCATCCCCTTGTATCACAACATTTCCCTGGGGATCTCTAAACGTTAACTTGGCAGTAGTCTTCAGGATATCCACAGCTTTATCTGGGTCAGTAACCCCAGCCAAATCGATTACTATCCGTTTCTTAATATAGTCTGTTTGGACTATGGGTTCGGATACTCCCAGATCATTGACCCGCTTCGCGATGATCGCCTTGGCTTTGTCCATATCATCGTTAGTAATCGGAGCACCGTTTTTATTAGGCTCCGCTTGTAATACTAAGTGCACTCCACCGCGTAGATCAAGTCCTAACGGGATACCCTTTGCGGGATCCACAAGGGGTTTAATCGATAGTGCAACTGCTGCTACCACCAGTAACACAAGTGCTGCTAGTTTGATGATGTTTCCCCGTCTCATCTGCTTTCCTCCCTTTTAATATAATGGGACTTGCCCATACCAACCATCATTATAAAACTTTCAGGATTGCAATGTCAATCCTGTAGAAATGGGCAAATAGTGGTACCATCAAAGCAACTTAACGTCGTTAATCTTTAACTCGAACTTTGTGAGTAGAAATTCGGCTGCTTTACGTGATAAAAGCATCCGGGCAAGAAAGATTTCGAAGTACTCCATCACCGGGCAAATTTCGGTATCAATCATAAGTTCCAAAGCGATGCGTTCTTTTGGATAGACGCGAAGAAAGGAACGTTTGACCGCATAATTAACCCGATCATGAATATCAAACTTTGCCAGGTCGGGATTGCGAACGCGTGAAAGATGAACATCCGATTTATCGGCTAGGATCAATGCTGAAGAAATGTTATTCACTGGATTTCCATCCAACTCATCATGGTTCCCGATTGCACCAATGATGCTGGCGATCTCTTCCGGTGGCAGGCCATGCCGTTCCAAAATCCCTGCTGCGAGAATCGCCCCTGAATGAGCGTGACCGACGCGATTAACGGCATTCCCAATGTCATGTAAGTAACCTGCAATGGCTGCGAGTTCGCACTCCCTTTCGGGGTGTTCCATCTTGATCAGAATGTTTGAAGCAATGTGGGAAACTAAACCGGCATGCCTAAGTCCATGTTCTGTATAACCGATGGCGGCAAGATGACGGTTTCCGGCATCAATCAGTGCTTGAACATAAGGATCTGCTTTAATCTCTTGCAGAGTGACCTTTGTCAAAGTAAACCCCTCCTGAAATTCGTAACCGATAACAATTCATTCCGACCGTTCCTAATTCATCCACCAGCCCATAATTTGCCCATGCACCTACGACGGTGCCCAAACCAGGTACGAGCTGTAGGGTTTTTCGAAAATCAATGGCGTCCCGATACTCCCTCTGAAAGTGTTCCCAATCAATTTGCTCTAAATACCCTTTTTCTCCAGGCCAATTATCCATATTTTTTTCCCATTTCGAAATGACCCTAAATAATTCATGACGTTTTTCCTGACTAGAAAAGGTCAACTGGAAAATATAAAGCAAAAACAGACGCTCTCGATAATCGTTGGTCGAAAATCCATAAATATGTGCTAACTCAAAGAGAAATTTCATTTTGATGGCAATGAGCGCCGGAAAGTCTGCAATGGCGAGGGCAAAACCGCCCGCACCAGTCCCTGCCCCTTCTGCGGCGGCGATCTTTCTATATTTTGAAAGAAGAAGCTCTGCTAATTGATCACGCTCTTGCAGAGGAACCCGCTCAAGAGGTGGGCTTTTGGGGATATAATCTAGTCCGAAAACAACAGATTTAACCAGCCCTTTGACAGTTGCTGTGATCACAGTATGCACCTTTTTAGGAATGATCTTATCATTCACTTTTGTTTGAAGCACTTTTGAGGTTCGTTCCAACAGTCCCGGTCGCTTCAGTAGTTTTCGAACCCAACGGTCCAGCTCACCTCGCACATGATCTTCATAGGTTAGTTCTTCTTGAATTGGAGCATTATATAAGGGCACAGTTACTCACCCCCTATTCTTTATTTTTTATGAAATAAGCTCAAAAGCAAGTGGTCTGTTCCACTTGCTTTCATGATACTTACTTTTATCGGCATGTCAAACTCTGAGCGGTTTTAATGCCCCTTTATCATTTATTTATCTTTTTCCAGATCAATTTCACGATTTTCTACGCTAATAATTCCGGATTTAGCCACTTCAACTTCTACTTTTTCCGCAATTTGTAGGATAACTGAATTGTCCTTAACTTTTATGATTTTGCCATAGAGCCCCCCAGCAGTGATTATCTGATCCCTTACTCGAATACCACTGAGTAACGCCTGTCGTTTTTTTGCTTGTTTCTGTTGCGGTCGGATCATCAGGAAGTACATAATTCCGAAAAAAACCAAAAAGTATAGTACCAAAGACATTGTCGATTGTGTCATTTTGTTAATCCCCCTTTTTTTAATCATACAAACTATTCCCCATGACATGGCTAAAATCCTTCTAAAATTATTGCAAATAGGAAACAAACTCAGTGAAATTACCCTATCATTCGTATCCGTAATCTGAAAAACACTTTTGGCGATATTCTGGCAAACGGTCTTCCTTAATCGCCTCGCGAATTTCTCGCATTAAGTTCTGGAGATAACGCAAGTTATGAATACTCATTAAACGCAAACCCAAAATTTCTTCCGCCTTGATCAAATGCCTAATATAAGCCCTTGAATAGTTGCGACACGTATAGCAATCGCAGGTAGGATCAATCGGGCCAAAATCATGTGCAGATCCTGCGTTGCGAACAATCACTTTGCCGTACCGGGTCATCGCAGTCCCATTACGTGCAATCCGAGTTGGAAGCACACAATCGAACATGTCAACCCCTCGCATAACCCCTTCAATCAGGGCGTCCGGGGAACCAACCCCCATAAGATAACGGGGTTTTTCTCTGGGAAGTAAGGGAACCGTATAATCTAAGACTTCATACATCATTTCCTTCGGTTCGCCGACGCTTAACCCCCCGATAGCATAGCCTGGTAAATCCAGTTCTGTGATTTCAGCTGCACTTTGACGGCGTAGATCTTCATACATACCTCCCTGTACTATCCCAAACAAGCCTTGGTTATCAGTCGTCGTCAGTGTATCCTTGCAGCGTTTAAGCCAACGTGTAGTCCGCTCTAAAGAATCCTTGGCGTATTCATGGGTGCAGGGGTAAGGTGCGCATTCATCAAAGGCCATTACAATGTCGGAGCCCAAAGCCATCTGGACCTGAGTCGCAATTTCTGGACTTAAGAATTGACGAGATCCGTCAATATGCGAACGGAATTCTACGCCGCTCTCCTTAATCGTGCGCAAATCCCCCAAGCTAAACACTTGGAAACCGCCACTGTCTGTTAAAATTGCACCGTCCCAGTTCATGAAACGGTGAAGGCCGCCCGCTTCACGAATTAACTCATGCCCTGGACGCAAGAAAAGATGATAGGTGTTACTTAAGATAATCCCTGCCCCGATCTCTTTGATTTCCTCAGGAGTTATAGTTTTTACTGTCCCCTGCGTTCCTACCGGCATGAAAACCGGAGTATCAATCACACCATGAGGTGTATGTAGTTTCCCCAAGCGTGCCTTCGTCCGAGAATCTTCTTTAAGTATTTCCAAATGAACCGCGGTCAAACCCTTCACTCCCTTTTTTAAATCGAGGCACGAGGTTCGATGCACGATGCTCGAAGTTCAAAGTCGTGTGTCGCCTTTCGTAACTCGTTATCGTAAGTATATTGTATATCGTGTTTCGTGCCTCGAACATCGCGCTTCGTGCCTCGCATCTCATAGTATGAGCATAGCATCCCCAAAACTATAGAACCGATATCGCTCTAAAACAGCCAGCTCATACGCTTTGATAGTTAATTCTCGTCCCGCTAAAGCACTGACAAGCATAACTAGGGTCGACTTTGGAAAATGAAAATTCGTCAATAACACGTCTACAACCTTAAAGGAATAACCTGGGTAAATAAAAATATCCGTCCACCCAACACCTGGTATAACCCGTCCTTGATCGTTCCCTACTGATTCAAGGGTTCGAGCTGCTGTGGTTCCCACGGCGATGACCCGGCGTTCCTCTTGTTTTGCTCGATTAATTTGCTCTGCCGCTTCCTGATCCACACTATAATATTCCGAATGCATGAGATGATCTTGGATATTTTCTACTTTAACCGGACGAAAGGTTCCTAGGCCCACATGAAGAAGGATCTCCACAATTTCCACGCCCTTCTTCTGAAGTGAGCCTAGAAGTTCAGGCGTAAAATGCAGTCCTGCCGTGGGCGCGGCGACAGACCCTCTTTCCTTGGCATACACGGTCTGATAGCGTTCTTGGTCTTCTAGTTGAGCAGTAATATACGGTGGAAGTGGCATCTGTCCGAGTGCGTCTAAAATGGTTTCAAAAACTCCTGAGTAGGTAAAATATATCCTCCGGTTTCCGTTTTCCAAGATATCTAGGAGCTCACCAGTCAGTATTCCACTACCGAAGCGAACCTTTTGACCGACCTTAAGACGCTTGCCAGGTTTAACCAGGGCCTCCCAGACATCGAGTTCCAGCCTCTTCAAAAGTAGGACTTCGATTTTTCCCTCAGTTCCCTCTTTTTCGCCGATCAAACGCGCAGGAATAACACGGGTGTTATTAAGCACAAGCACATCGCCTTTTCTTAAGAGGGACCCCAGATCTCGAAATGTATGATGTTCTATCCTTTCACTATCTCGATTGAGCACCATTAACCGCGAAGCATCCCTGGGTTCAACTGGATATTGAGCAATCAGCGTTTCCGGCAAATAAAAATCAAACTCCGAAACGTTCAAGCCATCATTCTCCTTTGTTAAATTCAAAAGGCCCACTATGTTTTACTAATATGAGTCTTGTTATAATAAAACGATAATATTTCCTTATAGTTATACCCCAATTGAGCCATATGATAAGCACCCCATTGCGACATCCCGACACCATGTCCCCAACCCCGTCCCTCAAAAATGAATTCTCCAAAGGGTTGGGTATCAGTACTCGATCCAAGGGATGAGCTAAAGATTTTAGCAAGTAAGGGCCCCTGTTCCTTTTGATACATCCCAGTTAATTGGGAAGAACGAGATTCCGGGGATCCCAGAAATACAGCCAAGCCCGATTTTCCGAACAAATCTCGGTTGGTAGCGATTTCTTGGGACTCAAATAAACTCCCTAAAAAGGCAAACTTTCGTATTGGCTGCCCAAAAGGATAAAACTTTTTTACGAATATCCGACCTGTAACGGTCTTGACCTGTCCAAATCCATCTTCCAGCCTAACACTTTTTACCCTACCAGAGGGGAATTTGTCAAGTTTAAGATTTCGGACGGGTCCAAGCCCAAAAGTAGAACCCAGGACCGGAGCTGAGACGATGAATCGCCAATGATTTACTGCGCCTCCGACTCCTTGTGAATAGGGATCTGGATGAGATACATTATTGATATCTGAATTTCCCCATACATTTTTAGCGTCTTCTGTATATCCTCCGCTATGCGAAGAATAGAGTGCTTCAATCGGTAGCTTGCTCTGATCATCCACGAGAATTTCGCCTCGCGTTGCCTCGACGGCCGCTGAAGCTTCCCCCTCTACGAGCTTACCCGCATAGGCTTGATCAATATCCGGAGAATCCGTAATAGCCTTTTTACCATTCTCTGTATGTCTAACTAAAAAGGTCCGAGCAGCTACTGTTTGTGCCTTGAGCGCTTCTAATCCGCCATTAGACCATTCATTGCTCATTTCAATAGGCACTACGCCTTTTAAATAGTCTTCACTATCCACCCTATTTACTAACTCCCAATGACTGTTCTGCCAACTTAAATGTAAACCCCCGCGATAAACAACTGCTTTATCCTCCGGTTTTTTTACACTTAGGCTACCTGAATTGATCCCCTTAATCTCCAAAACAGACCCCTTAAGGACTTGAAATTCTTCATGGTTAATCCTGAGTACTGGGGTCCACCCCCCCCAGCCCACTTGGAGGCTGGAACCCGTTGAAAACTTTCGAGTCGTTGTATCCACAGTTAGCTGATAGTCCCCTTTTTCAACCTCGATTTCCAACCACCCAGCCTCGCCCAATTTCCATACGAGCTCAACCGAAATCTCTTTCGCATGGCAAGACTTAGCCTGGATCAGCACAAGGATCAATAAAGCCGCACACAAAAATGGTAACCGATATACAATCCGGGACATGCTCTTCACACCCTTTCTTGATATCAGAAGATCACGCTAAGCATTCTGATGTTCAGATTACCCTTTTTCCTCAGCTTATATGCTCTTAATTCATCCATTTCCGTCTGTCACTGCGGCTCTTGACTTGGTATTTAAATCTCAAACATTCGTGTCCAGTCTTTGGCTTTAGACCTTGTCTTCCGAGAAAAGTCCGTAATCCGCACGATTCTGGGGGATAGTGTATCCAAAATGTTGATACGCCCTCACTGTCGCCATGCGCCCCCGTGGAGTCCGTTGTAAAAATCCCATTTGCAATAAAAACGGTTCGACAACATCCTCCAAAGTTACTGACTCTTCCCCGATCGTCGCCGCGAGCGTCTCCAAGCCAACCGGTCCTCCCGCAAAAACTTCAATAATGGTCTTTAAAGCTTTCTGGTCAATTTGATCCAAGCCCACAGGATCGACTTCCAAGCGATTTAGCGCTTCTCTAGCTATCGTTTGTGTAACTACGCCGTCTTCCCAAACCAAAGCAAAGTCCCTAACTCGTTTTAACAGGCGATTGCCAACCCTAGGAGTTCCCCGAGAACGTCGGGCAATTTCTTCCGCGCCGTCATCGGTTATTTCCAGTTTCAAAATACCTGCCGCTCGAAGCACAATTTCTTTTAAATCCTTAACCTCATAGAATTCTAGACGGCTAATAACTCCAAAACGATCACGTAAGGGAGATGTTAACTGTCCAGCACGAGTTGTAGCCCCTACTAACGTAAACGGGGGTAGGGACAAGCGAATTGAACGGGCACTAGGACCTTTTCCGATCATGATGTCTAGACATCCATCTTCCATGGCTGAATAAAGGATTTCTTCTGTCGTACTGTTCAAGCGATGGATTTCATCTATAAATAGCACATCTCGTGGCTCTAGGGCAGTAAGAATGGCTGCTAAGTCCCCAGGCCGTTCAATAGCCGGACCAGAAGTAGTCCGGATACTTACGCCCATTTCCGAAGCAATAATATTGGCGAGTGTAGTTTTCCCTAAACCGGGCGGTCCATATAATAAGACGTGATCCAAAGCTTCTCCACGTGTGGAAGCTGCTTGAATAAAGACACTTAAATTTTCTTTAACTTTTCTCTGCCCAATATAGTCACACATATGGCTAGGACGAAGTACTTCCACTTCCTGATCCGCAAGCTGTTCTTGGGGAGCTACAAGACGTTCTTCCATTTTTCCACCCTCCTCTCCAACCAACACTAATTCTCCTTAAGTGACGAATCTCCTGCTAATCAGATTATTTCTTTACAAAAAAAGCACCTCTTAGGTTATGCTTTCTGCAGTAAATAGCTCAATTACATTCATCAATGGTGCCACGCAGCGGCATGGGGTCTGACTAGTATAAAAAACAGAGCCCAGAAAAATCCGGACTCTGTTTGGATGACGTATTCACGTTCTACTTAGGATTTGGACCAAGCCAATAAGCTTTTAGCGATTTTAATGCCGAGGCAATAATGTAACTTGTCAATCAATCTGAATTTGCCATGAACTTCATCTCAAAACATAGTATAACCAAGTTTTTAAGTTTTATACAAGATCGCAAGATTCTTTTCCTAAGCTAAAGCGTGAAGACAATCCTGATTTAGCATTAATTACCTTCGGCTGCTTCCTTGATCGCATTAACTATTTTGTTATATCCGGTACATCTGCAGAGGTTACCTGAGATAGCAATCTTAATTTCTTCTTCAGATGGATTTGAATTGGCCATCAAGAGCGCTTTGGCAGACATCAGCATGCCTGGTGTACAGTAGCCACATTGAATTGCACTGTTACTAATGAATGATTCCTGTAAGCCGTCCAGTTGTCCATCCTTTGCCAAAGCTTCGACAGTAAGTATTTCCTGACCTCGAATTTGAGGTGCCAGAACTAGGCATGAATTTACTGCCTTACCGCCCATGATCACGGTACAGGAGCCACATTCACCCTCACCACAACCCTCTTTTGTCCCAGTCAGACCCAGCTTCTCTCTCAACAGATCAACTAGTCTCATGGTTGGGCAAATATCCATTTTATACTCTTTTCCATTGACGTTAAACTCAATTTGCATTGCTTACCCCTCATACTTCATACGATTTTCAATTCTGAATTATCTACGTGCATTAAAGTGTAGCTAATATTTTTTCCGGAGTAAGAGGCATATCTGACAATGCTGTCCCAAGGCAATTGTTGACAGCATTGATTACGGCTGCAGCAACAGGAACAAAGGCTATTTCCCCTACACTCTTTGCACCATAGGGACCTTCATCCCCTCCTTGTTCAATTAAAAGGATATTTACCGTCGGCATATCTGGCGCATTAATTACATGATAATCTTTGAAGCTGCTGTTAAGTATCCTTCCGTCACTACCTACCTTTACTTCTTCGTATAAGGCGTAGCCTATGCCCATTTGAACGCCCCCTTGAATCTGCCCTTCAACCATTCCAGGATTTATAGCTTTTCCGATATCATGAACTGCTAGATAATCGGTAATTCTAACCCTTCCTGTCTTTGTGTCAACCTCAACTTCAGCAAAGTGGACAGCATAGACACCGGGATTAGACGTCCCATGATAGGTGTGTGTAATAATGATGTCCGTATTATCCTTTATTTTAGCAGTTGTGGCGATTTCACGATAACTTATCTTCTGTTGCTCATGGCCAATAATCCATACTCTACCGTTTGCAACTTCTAAATACTGTTTTGGCTTGCGAAAAATAAGAGACGCACATTCCAATAGTTTCTCTTTTACTCTCTTCGCTACTTCAAAAGCACAAGCACCACAAATATAGGTTACTCTGCTACCATAAGAACCGAAATCATAAGGACCGTATTCCGTATCGGCTTCCAAAACGGTAATATAGCTAGGATTAATATCTAATACCTCTGCCGCAATCTGTTTAATCGAAGTAAGCGTTCCACAGCCTAAATCATGCAGACCAGTATTCAAAATAAAACTGCCGTCCTCATTCATCTTCAGAGTCATTGTACTATGTTCAGGAAAGCCGCCATACATACCATTTTTATGAGCTGCACAGGCAAATCCTACACCCCGGCGATACCTGCCTTTATCCGGCTCCCTATTGTATCTTTCGCTCCAGCCAAATATGGCAGCACCTTTCTCCAAACACTCAATCACGCGAGCATTTCCCAGTGAAAGAGAGGATGCTTTATCTCTGTCATACGGGTGAACAAGATTCTTGAGCCTGAATTCTACAAGATCCATAGCTAACATCTTGGCAACTGCATCCATATGAATTTCTAGAGCAGTCATTATTTCCGGAGCTCCCCACCCTCTGGCTCCACCTGCCACAGGCGTATTGGTGTAAGCAATCTTGCTCTGATGTTTGTAGTAAGGAATTCGATATAATTTACATATTTTTTTGGACATGGCATAGGCATTGTCTACGGAACTGGTAGCATAGGCTCCGGCATCGACAACGGTATCTACCATGCAATCTATCAGAATTCCATCCTTGGTAACCCTTGTTTTTATCCTTGAACTCGTTGCAGGTCTGGTCATTGTTGCAATAATGCAATCTTTCCTATCGAAAATCAATTTGACAGGACGTCTGACCTCCTTAGCCAAAAAGGCAGTAATCGGCTCTATGATTGCTTCTTGTTTTCCTCCGAAAGAACCTCCCATGGGCATTTTAATGACCCTGACCTTGTTATAACTTAATTCCAGCAAATCGGCTACAATGGTTCTAACCCCAAACGCACCTTGACAACCTGCCCAAATGGTAAGCTTTCCTGAGCTATTGAAATCTGCCACACAGGCATGGGTTTCTATCGTTGCATGATGCACTTTTTGAGTATGTGTTGCTGTCTCCACATCGACGCAATCATGAAGAAGTAACGCCTGCTCCCCCAATTGAGATTCATACTGATAGATCAAATTACCCGCAGGATGGATTTTTGTAGTCTTATCCCGCAGCGCTTCCTCAGGAGTACTTAAAACAGGCAGCACCTCATAATCCACCTGAATAAGAGCAATAGCTTCCTTGGCAGTTTCAAGGCTGTTAGCTACAACAGCCGCAATCCGATCTCCAACAAACCTTACCTTTTCAGTAAAAAGACGCTCATCCTCTATGCAAAATTCCTGGTTAGGTATAATTCTATAGCGGCTATACGCCTTGTTTGGTGAATTTAAATAAGTAAACACTTTAATAACACCCGGAAGTGCTTCAGCTCTGCTAGTATCAATTCTTTTAATTAATCCATGTGCTATCGGACTTAAAAGTAACTTTGCATGCAACATATTTGGCAGACTCATATCACTGACATACACTAATTCTCCTCTCGCCTTTTGAGGTGCGTCGTGAATCGGAAACGTCTGCCCAACATATTTCAAATCCTTGTTCAATACCTTCACCCCTTGTTCACCTTCTCTTATTACGAACCCATAAAGAAACTTGGCTGGCGCCCACGAAGACACTGTCTTCGCTCGTAGGAGCTACCCTTAGACACAAAAAGCAGTTCTTCCATTTATTGATGTATAGACGCTATCACAATCTCTTCTCAACTATTCCAAACTACTCTTCCCCGCTTAATAACCGTACCAACCGGGTTACTACCAAAATGGTAAGGCAAATAATTTAGATTGGGAATATCAAGGATGAGAAGATCTCCCTGTTTCCCGACTTCCAGACTCCCCACTTGATTAGACCTTCCAACGGCATGAGCCGCATTAATAGTTGCTGCAGTCAAGGCTTCTTCTGGGGTGAGGCGGAGATAGAGACAGGCAAGGGTTAAGACCAAGGGCATAGATTCCGTTGGGGAAGACCCTGGGTTCGAATCGGTTGCCAGAGCTACAGGTACCCCTGCACTAATCATTTCCCTTGCTCGAGCATATGTATTTTTGGCTAGGTTGAATGAAGTTGCCGGCAGCAGTACTGCAATGACTCCTTGTTTGGCCAGAGCTACTATTCCTTCATCCGAGGCTTGGAGTAGATGATCAGCACTGACTACCTTCAATTTAGCCGCTAATTCTGCTCCTCCCGCTGCAGCTAATTCATCGGCATGGATTTTCAACTTAAAGTGAAGTTCTTTAGCTTTAGTTAAAATTCTTTCACTCGAGTTAACACTGAAAACCCCAGGCTCGCAAAAGACATCACAAAACTCCGCCTGATCATGAGCCGCAATTTGGAGCAACACATCTTCAATAAGATAGTTTGTAAACTCTTCTTCGGTATAACCTGGTGGAACTGCATGGGCTCCCATAAACGTCGGCACTAGGTCGATCACCTGTTCATTATCTAATTCTTTAATGAGACGCAAAGCCCTCATTTCTTCATCTAACGTTAGGCCATAACCACTCTTGACCTCAGCCATTGTTGTTCCCTGGCTTAGCATTGTCTGAAGTCGACGACCGGTTTGCGCCTTAATCTCTTCATCCGTAGCCTGCTGCGTACTCCGAACCGTTGAAAGAATTCCCCCACCCTGTTTGAGGATCTCTAAATAAGGAACCCCTTTAAGCTTTAAAGATAATTCATTTTCGCGCGAACCAGCATACAGAACGTGCGTATGAGGATCAATAAACCCGGGGGTGACAACCTTTCCTTTGGCGCTTATTTGTATGGTTTCAGACCCTACCCAGCCACCCGCTAGAACTTCCTCCGTTGTGCCAACCGCTGTAATCTTTCCCTCCCGAATAGCAACGGCACCATCCTTAATCAAACCGATCTCAGACATACCCTCCCCAAAAGCCGGACATCCAGAGTGCCCTCTCATCGTCGCCATCAGATCAGCAGAATGAATCAAAAGATCCGCATATTGCACAAAACCACCTCCTCGAGTTAAAATCCAAACACGCGCTTCTCTAGAATCTGCTCACTGGAGAATTCATGCAACCCTAAATAGTAAGTTGCCACATCCATCATAGCATCCAGCGGAACAAGCCCCACGATTTCACTGCCGACAATAGGAACTCCAAAATGGGCAGCCTCTGTTTTAATAAATTCTAAAGCCCTATACAAGGGGGTACCTTGGGTATCCACCATATTCATAGAGATCTGTACAATCCCTTGCTCGGAAAGATCAATTCCCAAGGCCTTAACATTGACAAAACCACCTGAACTCCCTCGAATTCCTTTGGCAATCGCCTTGCCAATCTCCAGATTGGTTGTCCCGAGGTTAACATTAAACGCAACGAGGGGTGGACGAGCACCAATGGCAATCGCTCCGGCTTTCCCCAAAACATTTGGTCCATAATCTGGAGTGCGCTCAGTGGTCTTAATGCTCTCTTTCAACCCTTCATACTGCCCTCTACGCACATCCGCCAAGTTACGACGTTCGGGCCTAGTTGCAGCCTTCTCATATAGATACACAGGGATCAATAGTTCCCTTCCAACACGTTCACCTAAAGTTTTAGCTAGGTCGACACATTCCTCCATTGTCATGCCTCGCACAGGAACGAAGGGAACGACATCTGTTGCCCCCATCCGAGGGTGTTCCCCATGATGCTGATCCAGATCAATCTTTTCAGCAGCTTTACTAATTAGTCTCCAGGCAGCTTCAAGGACGTTTTCCGGCTCACCGATCATGCTTATGACCGTCCGGTTGTGATCCGCATTACTAGAGTAATCCAGCAAGGTTACACCCGGGACCTCTCTCACCTCAGCAATGATTTCTTCAACAACATCCAGTCGCCTACCCTCGCTAATATTAGGAATACATTCCACAACTTTCACCACATTAACATCCCCCAAAAAATCTAATCCTTACTCCTTCTTAGCAGCTCCCTAACACCGAGACTAAACCCCAAGCAACCTCGTTTCGTCTCTCAGCCCCCCCGGCGCAGCACCAAAGCAGAGGTGCAACTTGCAAAGGACACATGTCCACGTCGTTGCCAATTCTCGTCCATCGTTCCAACCTCCGTAGACCCCAAGCCAGAGGAAGTTTCTTGGCTTAGAGAGCACGGAGAGTGGAATTGCGTCAATGAGCGCAGTCGATCAGGCGTGAAGAAACTCAACGGTTCACTTGCAGTAAGCCCAGAGGTTTTGAGTTTTAGCCTGAGCGACAAGCGAATAGCAATGGAACACGATAGTCTCCGGTGACGAAAACCTCCAGTGGAGGGTTTCGCCGTAGGCGCAGAGCCAATGACGCACGCTGTCGCGCCGAAGGATGAGTATCGCCGAAGCCGTGATCCATAAAGGAATACTTACCGGCGTAGGATGTGCGAATGGGCCAAGAAACTTCCTCCCGAAAGGTCAATCACACCTCAGCTCGATCCAAGCCGACTCATCACGCTACCCTGGCATTCCTCAAATAACCGATTTCCCTCTCCACGTAAAGCTTGGCATTCGGTCAGAAAAGCCTCTTTCTTTTTAAGGGAATTTAACCCTAAAGCATTAATCTGGACATTATAGAGAGCCCCTTCTAATCCAGACTTAAACATCAGAGCCGCAACTCCCATGTCGCTCAAGGCGTTAGGATTTCCTATAGTTAACAAGCTAGACATTTCATGCAACCCCGCCAAGCATTCCTTAGCAGTTTGCAAAGGAATTTCAGCAGCCTTAATAGACGCTTTTTCCAAGGCCTCACGACGAAGTAACTTTTCTGCATCGTTATTCTTCGGAAGACCCAAAGCCTCCATGACTACTTTGAAGCCAAGCGTATCCTCATCCACAAGGGTCAATAGCAACTCTTGCCTTGCCACAGCAACTTTTAACAACGACATTATCTGATCTTGAACAGTGAAAAACTTTTCCCGTCCAAGAGTCAAACGACAAACCATAGCCACAAGCGCAAATCCTTGAGCCCCAGCATAAGCAGCCACACTTCCACCGCCCGGTGCAGGCGAAGTCGAAGCCACCTCTAGGACAAATTCACTTAAACTCATATCCCTGAGATCCAATGTACCTGCCCCCTTCATTAATAAGTCAAAAACTGCCCTTCTCTCACAAAAAAGTCTCCCGCTCCCTCACACACCGTCTCCAAACCCACCGCCAGCACCGATGCAGAGGTGCGACTTACCCATGCAAGTCAAGAACCATCCCCAACTTGAACAGAGCAAGAAAACTATGCACATTTGCGTTAATAACGCAAACAACGTCACAACCCCTAGTCGTACCAAACCTCGTCGACCCAAACCAGAGGAAGTTTCTTAGCTTAGGGAGTACGGAGAATGGAATTGCGTCAATGAGCGCAGTCGATAAGGCGTTAAGAAACGCATTTGGCTTGTCCATGGATGGACTGATGTCGCGGTGCCAAGACGATAAGCGGACGAGCTTATCGCCACACTACAACTCATTACGCATACTCCTGTAGTGTGGATTTGGCAAGGAGCGACGCGCACATGCAGAAAGCCCAGAGGTTATGCGTTTTAGCCTTATCGACAAGTGAATAGCAATGAATCACGATAGTCTCCAGTGACGAAAGCCTCCAGTGGAGAGTTTCGCCGTAGCCGCTTATCCCAAAAGGAATACCTACCAGCGTAGGATGTGCGAACGTGCTAAGACACTTCCTCCCCGTCGACCCAAGCTTGAGGAAGTTTCTTAGCTTAGGGAGCACGGAGAGTGGAATTGCGTCAATGAGCGCAGACGATAAGGCGTTAAGAAACGCATTGGTTTACATGCAGAGAAACCCGGAGGTTTGCGTTTTAGCCTTATCGACAAGTGAATAGCAATGGAACGTGTGCGAACGTGCTAAGACACTTCCTCTCAGCTTGACCCAACCAACTCATCAATCAACTCGTCCCTCGGAATAAAGGGAACCGTAATCTGCCCCGCACCCTTATAACGTTCATTAAACTCGATGCTTGTTTCGATCGAATGTTCATTTCTGGCCCAGGACCGACGAGCTACTCCACCCATCACATCCCATAAAAGAGCCGATTTAATAATCTCATCCACTCGTTCGCTGCCATCAAGCACCAAGCCAAACCCACCATTGATGGCTTTGCCAATGCCGACGCCCCCTCCATTGTGGAGTGATACAAGGCTCATCCCTCGGGCAGCATCTCCGGCGAAGCTTTGGACAGCCATATCGGCCATGACATTACTGCCGTCTTTGATGTTAGCTGTTTCTCTAAATGGAGAATCTGTTCCGCTCACATCATGATGGTCCCGTCCCAGCATGACCGGGCCAATCTCTCTATTGCGGATCATTTCATTAAATTTTAGCGCAATTTTAATCCGTCCTTCGGCGTCCTGATAAAGAATTCTAGCTTGCGTACCGACGACAAGTCTATTTTTCTCGGCATCCTTAATCCAAATATAGTTGTCTCGATCTTGGCCCCGACGATTCGGATCGATACAGGACATCGCCGCCTCGTCAGTTTTGTGCAAATCTTCCTTCTTACCACTGAGACAAACCCATCTAAAGGGCCCATAGCCATAATCAAAGAGCTCCGGTCCCATTATATCTTCAACATAAGATGGGAAAATAAAGCCATCTTTTTCATCCACACCATTTTTGGATATTTCTTGGACACCGGCATCATAAATGGCTTTCATAAAGGAATTCCCATAGTCAAAGAAATAGGTGCCTCTTTCAACCAGAATACTGATCAATTCGTAGTGTCGAGTTAAACTCAGGTCAACAAGTTTATTAAATTCAACCCGATCCGTACCGAGTAACCTAGTCCTCTCTTCATAGGAGACTCCCTGTGGGCAGTAACCCCCATCGTAAACAACATGACAGGAGGTCTGATCGGAAAGCAAATCCACTTTTATCTTGTTCTGAACAGCATACTCTAATAAATCCACGACATTCCCCTGATAAGCAATAGACATCGGTTCTTTCTTCTGCACATAATCAGCCGCCAGGCGAAAGACTTCCTCAAGATCTGCAGACATTTTACTAACCCAACCCTGATCATAGCGGGTTTTTATTCTGGACTCATCGACTTCAGCAATAATCCCAACGCCGAGGGCTATTTCCACGGATTTTGGTTGAGCCCCGCTCATGCCACCCAGACCAGAAGAGATAAACAAGTGCCCTCTTAGATCCCCATCCTGTGGAATGCCCAACTTTAATCTTCCCGCATTGAGTAAGGTGTTAAAGGTTCCATGCACAATTCCCTGCGGTCCGATATACATCCAACCACCGGCCGTCATCTGTCCATAGTTTGCTACACCCATTTGCTCAGCAATTTCCCAATCCCTCTGATTGTCAAACATACCAACCATTAAAGCATTGGTTATTATCACCCTCGGCGCTTCCTGCCGTGAAGGGAACAGCCCAACTGGGTGGCCAGACTCCATGACTAAGGTCTGTTGATCTGTCAGTACTTCAAGATACTTTTTGATTAAACGATACTGCAGCCAATTTTGGCAGACACTTCCTGTTTCACCATAGGTTACAAGCTCATAAGGATAAAGAGCTACGTCAAAATCTAAGTTATTCTCGATCATAACCTGGAAGGCTTTGCCTTCTATGCAATTTCCCTTGTACTCATCAATTGGTTTGCCATACATTCGCCCAGCAGGGCGGAACCGATAGGCATAAATCCTGCCTCTCGTCCGCAATTCCTCCAGAAATTCTGGGGCTAATTGTTCATGGAGTTCTTCGGGCACATAACGCAGAGCGTTTTTTAAGGCAATCTTTGTTTGAGCCTTTGTTAGACTAAAGCCTCTGTCCGGAGCCCTTCTGATTCCTTCTGCAAATCCTGGCATTTCAGGCAATTCGGATTCTAATTTTATAGTCATGGCTTGCGAGATGTCATAATTATTGAACATGGCAGTTCACTCCTTTCGGCTGCAGCTTATACCGAACCGTCATCGCAAGTTTTCCTGAGGAAACTAACTCTTTAGCACTTTGAATATCCGGATACATGACACGATCCTCTCCAAGTGTGCTTACCTTGGACCGAACAAGGGTGTAAGCACCCTCGCTGCCTCTCCCGAGTTTAAGTTCCTCTTTTCCTATTCTTAAATCAACGGCTTGACAGGCCGCCAGTAGTTCCATCGCCAAAACATGGGCTGTATTTTCAATGATATTTCGAGCCTTACGGGCCGCAATCGTTCCCATGCTAACGTGGTCTTCTTGGTTCGCGGAGGAAGGGATCGAATCCACACTAGCCGGATGGGCCAAAGTCTTATTTTCGGAAACCAGTGAAGCAGCGGAATACTGTACAATCATAAACCCTGAATTCAGACCCCCGTTGGGCGTTAAAAACGCTGGGAGCCCACTTAAGTATGGATTCACCAAACGCTCCAATCGCCGCTCAGCGATGTTGGCCAGCTCTGCCATGGCAATCCCAAGAAAATCCATCGCTAAGGCAATGGGTTGTCCGTGAAAATTCCCGCCTGAGAATACTTGCTTCTCTTCTGGGAAGATTATGGGATTATCCGTCACCGAATTCATCTCGATTTCCACGACTTTCTTCACATACGCTACCGCATCCCCTGATGGTCCATGTACTTGGGGAACACAACGAATTGAGTAAGCGTCCTGGACTCTGGGGCGTCGTTCACCTGCTATAAACGTACTCCCCTCAGTAAGAAGACGAATTTGCTTGGCCACATCAATCTGACCCCTATGAGGACGCACGGCATGGATCTTTGGATCAAACGCATCAAGAATCCCTTCTAGAGCCTCGAAGGATAAAGCTGCCGTAATATTCGCGGACTCCCATAAAAGTTCTGCATCCCAGACTGCCAAAGCCGCAATCGCCGTCATAACTTGGGTTCCGTTGATTAAAGCCAAACCCTCTTTCCCTTCCAAAACTACGGGCGCTATCCCCGCTTGAGCTAAGGCCTCCTGCCCACTCATCCGACGCCCTTTATAAAATGCTTCCCCCTCACCAAGCAAAACCAAAACCATATGGGACAAAGGCGCCAAATCTCCGCTAGCCCCCAGTGATCCTTTCTCCGGTACGACTGGGACAATCCCCGAATTAAGCACCTCAAGTAATGTTTCCAAGGTAGAAAGCCGTATGCCGGAAAACCCTTTTGCTAAAGCGTTGGCCCGAAGTAGCAGTATAGCTCTCACTACCTCAGCGGGAAGGGGCTCTCCCACGCCTGTTGAATGACTCATGATGAGGTTACGTTGCAGTTTTCTGGCATCTTCTTTGGATATTACCACATCACTAAACATTCCAAAACCTGTTGTAATCCCGTAAACTAATTGATTTTCTATAATCAGCTGATCTACATACTCTCTTGATCTTTGGATCTTCTCCTTGGCTACCGAGTGCAAGTCCACCATGGCACCGAACCGGGCCACAGCAACCACCTGCTCCAGTGTGAGTGTTTCCCCGTCCAACCTTATAACATTCAGATGTTCCGCTGAGACTCCACTCATAACATGCCACTCCTCTAAGCTCAAATAACCCATCGGAATTCAGCGAGGTCGTTAGGACATAATTTCCCCTATATAACCTTAAATCATTCCTAAAGTCCCCCACGTCTCAAAGTGGAGGTTCCATGAACATCCCACACAATCTGCCAAGCCTGTAAAAGTACATGCACCCGACCTTCGCGTCTCGAACCTCGTGCATCGTGCCTCGGTAAACAGGTACAGTAGCCCCTAAGGACTACTGTTTATTAAGGCCATTAGGACTGGTATAGCCCCTTGCGATGTGCTGATAAATAATTTCCACAGTACGAGTCAAGCCCCAGCAAAGCTTTGGCACCATGGACAAAGCCCATCATCACTCGGTCAAGCGGATCCAAAATATAACTATCCATACCCATTGTCATGGTCTGTACCAAAAACAACTGGTTCAGAACCTTACGATTAGGTAGTCCAAAGGAAACATTACTCAACCCACAAACCTTATGCACATTAGTGTATTCTTTACTAATTAGAGCTAAGGTTTCCAAGACCTCTAACCCAGCTCGATCACCAGTACTTACAGGCGTAACCAAGGGGTCAAAATAAATATCATCTTCCGGAACTCCTGCTTCAGTTAGGCTTTGATACAGATTTTTCACCACATGCATTCGTTTCTCTGCAGTCTCAGGAATTCCGGTATCATCCATACACAAGGCGACGATTTTGGCTTTGTATTTTTGGACCATTGGCAGAATCTGATGGAATCGTTCGACCTCAGCCGTAATGGAGTTGATTAAAGGTTGTCCGTATTTGACTAGAGAAAGTCCCTTTTCAATAGCTTGAGGGTTAGGACTGTCAATGCACAGCGGGGCTTCCACCGCTTCCTGAACAGTATTGACAAGCCACTCCATCATTTCTAATTCATTAAAAATCATTGTACCGCAGTTAACATCCAGATAATTAGCCCCAGCATCAATTTGCGCTTTAGCCAGCTGGCGAATATACTCTGCATCCTGAGTCTCCACGGCCTCTCTGACAGCTTTTCTACTGGTGTTGATCAATTCACCGATAATTAGCACGTTCATTCCTCCTGATGCTAGTGAATAAGTTAGTTAAGATTGAAAAATGCCGCCTTTATACGTTAGGCGATTATGCGTCGACATAATTCTGTTGCTGCAGCAGCATCGGGCGCATACCCATCGGCACCAATTTGCTCAGCAAAACCTTGGGTTATCGGAGCCCCTCCGATTATGATCTTGACGGTATCGCGTAAGCCCTCTTTCTTCAAAGCCTCAATTGTATCTTTCATAGACAGCATCGTCGTCGTCAAAAGAGCAGACATACCGATAACCTGAGGGTTATGCTCCTTCACAGCTTTAACAAAAGTAGCAGGGTCAATATCAACACCCAAGTCAATAATCTCAAACCCAGCACTTTCCAACATCATAACTACAAGTTTCTTGCCGATATCATGCAGATCACCCTTTACCGTTCCGATCAACACTTTACCAGCAGTAGGCATATCTTTGTCGGCAATCAACGGTTTGACTAGCTCTATCCCCGTGCTCATGGCCCTAGCAGACATCATAACCTCTGGGACATACATATCACCGGCTTTAAAACGGACTCCGACAACATTCATCCCAGCCATTAATCCTTGATTAATAATCTCTATAGGATCCACATTATTATCAATCATTTTCTGAGTTAAACTTTTCGCCCCTCCAAAATCGCCATTAATCACTATTTGAGCCAAACTGTCAAAATCACTCATTATTAACTATTCCTCCTCAAATTATTATTTTTCTCGTGCTTCTCTGAGAACCGTTTCAATCCTTTTCCTTACCGTTTCAGTTACAGGTTCAGGTTGGTGAGTTTCGAGGATATGTTTAATCCTTTCTCTGGCACGCTCGGCCATGGTCTTACTCCCATTCTCTGACCAATTCTCATAACTGTTAAAATCCGAAAGTTCCGGCCGCCAATTCTCCCGAAAATGTTTGGCAGTATGTTCATCCCCTAGGAAATTACCACCCGGGCCAACCCGCATGATCGCCTCAACCCCTAAGGATTCTTTATCTATGTCAATACCTTTCAGCAATCGTCTGGTCCGACCGATGACCTCATTAGAAATTACGAGTAACTCCAAAGATCCAGTTAAACCAAATTCCATATAGAATACATCATGCATAATATTGCAACCCTGAAGTGCGCCCATGACTGTGAACATTGTCGATTCTACTATCGCTTGTTCATCACAAACCTTAGCATTGCAACACCCGGCATACCCCCAAGATGGAAGTTGGTAATAGTGGGCCAGATCAACAGCTCCCCCTTGGAAAAGTAGAGCTTCGGGGGTTCCATAAACCGCCTGCATGGTCCGCATATCCAGAGGAGAATTACCATAACCGTAAACAAACGGTGCCCCCGGAGCTTTCAATTGATGAATAACTAATCCGCTCAATGCTTCGGCATTGGCCTGAACTAATGCTCCTCCAAGCGTCGTGGGAACCGAGGCCCCTGCAACCCCGCCGCAGGCAAAATTTGTTGGAACCCCATTTTCTGCGGCAATCAATAATTTATCTACTGATTCTTTAGGGTGCTGGAGTGGCGACGTCGGCTCGGTGTAGACCATAAACAGTGGTTTCTGGCGCAGGCGTTCCTTCCCACCTACGGCACCCGCCGCCATCTCGATAATATCCTGAAGAGTATCCCCATCCTCAGCGATGACCACCTGTGGTTTCACAGTATTCTGGACCATGATGGCATATTGTTCACGATTAATCATTCGAGGACCTACATCGGATAAAAGGCCCATAGACATCACAAAGTCGATATTTGGCAGGCTGTCGCAGATTTTAATGGCGTTAGCCACATCCTCTTGGCACCAACTGCGTCTTTCCTGACTAAACGGATCTAGATAGTTCATTGTGTCTGATCCTGTACCAAAGTAAACATTAGATCCTTCTAAATGGAGCGCTGCTTCCCCGTTTCGGTTATATAAGGTCACGCGCGAAGGTGCCGATTGCAGTGCTTTCTTCACAAGATAGGTAGGAAAATATACTCGGTTACCGTTCTCTACTAAGGCCCCTGCCTGCCGAAGCAGCTCGACCGCCTCCTCATGATAAATGACCATACCTGTTTCTTCGAGAATTTGACAACTGGCCAAATGAATTTCCTCAGCTTGTTTTTCTGTAAGCGTTCGAAAAAACAACCCGTTTCCATGTGAACTTCCTACTCCCATACACAGTACCCCCTTCGTTCTGCCTAACGACCTTAATTTACAAGTTGAATTTCCTATTTCTATCTTTTCCTTAATTTCTTCAGCTTCAACTCATATTATATTAAATTCTTAACCCGCTCTGTTTCTACAATAATCTCAGTTAATCCTGTGCGGATCTTTTCATCTAACAATTCGGAGGTATGGGTAGCAACAATCTCTTTGGCCAATTCAGCAGCGTTATCTTCAACTGTTTTAGATCCCTGCTCTTCCCAAGTATCCCAGCCCGAACGATTAAACTGTTTTGGGGTCCAAATTTCTTTGCGGAAGTTTTCAAAGGTATGAGTATGGGCAACGTAGTTTCCACCCGGTCCAACCTCATCGATCACATCCACGGCGAGCGTCTCCTCATCAATTCGTGTTCCCCGACCCATGTAACGCGCGGCATCCATGAAATCATTGCACATAGTAAGGAAGGTTAAAGAACCAGTTTTTCCGCCTTCAAGGTATCCCACATCATGGACCAAGTTGGCACCCATTAACTGGGCCATTAAGATCCCAGTTCCTGCTTCCATACCGGCCTGAGCATCCGGGACCGGTGAATTTACACAACCAGCTTCTGTAAAGTTCGGAATCCCGTAAAACTGGGATAATTGAGTCATGATCGCGTAATTCATCATGGTTTCCGGGGATCCATACAGGGTAGCAGTACTCCTCATATCCATAGGAGTCGCCCCGCCTCCAATAATGATAGGGGCACCTTTTTGCTTTAATTGAGCCATGACTACCCCCGCCAGAGCCTCCGCGTTCATTAAAACAATGGTACCAGCTTTCGTGACCGGTGTAGTGGCTCCTGACAAAATACCTGGAGTATAAACCACAGGCACTCCATATTCAAAACAGGCAAACATCTTAGCAACACCATCATTGGTGTGCACTAATGGAGAGATTGGCTCAGAGTAGAGAATAAGAAACGGATTCTTCCTAAGTTCCTCCCTGCCTCCTGCTACTAAAACCGCCATCTCTAATTGAGCCCGCATGTTAATTTCGTCATGGGCGGTAACAATCATCGGTTTGATAGTATTTGTTACCATAGCGTCCAATTGATGCAAGTCGCTAACTATAGAGTTCTGATCTGAGGCGATGGCGTAACTCATGACAAAATCGTAGTTGGGTAAATAGTCCATAACCCGACAAGCTAATTCAACGTCCTTCTTCGTAGAACGCCGCCGCTCACCAGTTTCCAGATCTACGGTAAAGGGAAGATCCGAACCGGTCCCAAAATAGGTCCTGTTCTTCTCCAGGGGCATAACTCGTTGACCCTTCCGGTTGGCAACCACAATCTTGCTCGGCGCCATACGAATGCATTCCTCTACCAACCAACTCGGAATCCGAACACGATGCTCATTAACAATACATCCGGCATCTTTCAACAACTGTAATGCTTCAGGATGATCAACTTTAACTCCCGTACGTTCCAGAACCTCCAAGGTTGCGAGATGGATCTCCTCGATCTGCCCCTCACTGACCCACCTTAGCATTGGAGTGGCTTGCTCTATACTATTGGAGCGAATCTTTTTCATCAGACGTTTCCTCCTTTTATCTTCCTTGGCTTTAAATCTTGCATAATTCCAACTAAAGTTCTCTTTTAAATCTTATGCAATTTTCGTACCAAACTAACGTGGAAGCTTGCATTTCTGACGGAACTATCATTTCCCGCATCTATAATGGCTTGACCTTGCCCGTTCCCACAATCCAATGTGCTCTCTCATAATTATGGAAAGCTCTAATGCATAAAATTTAGGCAGTGTTTCCTAATATTCTGTGCCAATGACAATGTGTTCAAACTGCAAAAATTTTATGCGTCGCCATAAATTTTGCATCCGCATTGCCTGCCATCCTTAATATAGACTCTAGCCCTGTTCTTGATTTCAGATCTAATAATTAAAAACACTCCCTCGTTCACTCTGTTGATCGGGGAAGTGTTCTGATAAGTATAAAGAGACCCTCTTAACGATTCTCTAGAGCACGCATGGAAATTGCCTCATGTGGGCAAGTCTCGACACAGATTCCACATCCCCAACATTTTCCCGGGTCAAATTCAACGCTCCTCCGGTTCTTGCCATTCACCACAGTTTCCGCTCCACTCACATAAAACGCCGAAAAATGGCACCGTTTAGTGCAGGCCCCACAATGTGTACACTTGACTGAATCAACCTGAGCCACGTATTGAATAACTGGAAATATGCCCTTTGTTCCCCTTTCTTGAGCCAGACGTGTCGGGTAACAACAGCAGGAACAACAGTTACACATCCAAGCCAACCCGTTGGTCCGCCAGTCACTGTTCACCTGATGCATCAAACCGTTCCTATGAGCGGCTTTCACGATCTCTTTGGCCTCTTCTTTCGTGAGAGATTGACCAAAAGTACGGTCTGTTATGGAATGATCAAAGCTCAAACAAGTTTCTGTAGGCCTGCTGCAGTGACCTGCTAACTTTCGACAATTACAAGGTACTAAGCGGATTTCACGAACGGAATCAAATAACTCTTCCAGTTTCTCTATCAATTCAAACGTTTCCGGCGCCCTAGCCACATCTTCCCTTTTCTGAAGCTTATCCAAATACGGACCCATCCGATCTGCGTATACTTCATAGCACCACTCGTTCAAAGCAGCATACAGTTCTTGGTCTACCTGATACTTCTCGTCAAATTTACAGAGATAATCCAACCTATCATAGAAATGAGAAGCAAAATAAACCAGTTCCCCACCACACTCTTCTTTATTGACAACGGACTCAAGATAGCTACTCTCCAGCAGGTCCCGGGTTTGGATTTGCGTACATTTCAACTTTACAGCTAATTCAGAAACAGAACACTTCTGACCATCCATTATGACCACTAAATCCATTTCACGTTCAGACACAAAACAAGACAAATGGGGAACGACAAATTCCGGTACCCCAAACAACTCAGCAAACCTCTCACCCATAGCCAATGTGGACATCAAAAATCCTGCCTTTCACGGACTTGTGTGACACAGCGCTCAGCACATACGACGCAGAGCAAACTAACCGTGTAAGCTCCTAAAGTGGGTGCGGGGTTCCCGACATAAGCGCCGTCCATGGCGCTATGTCGGCAGCTCACATCCTTGTTCGCTGCCCCGTATCTGGGGTCGCTTACACGGAAGTTTGCTATTCTGCTTACGTAAAGGCGTCGCGCTCGTGTCACACTGCGTCCCCAGCTTGGAACCGAATCTGAACGAAGTACGGTGGTTGGGCTAGCTTCGGCGACGGCACATTTCATGTGCACCCTCTTGTCTCTAAGGCTGGGGCATCTACCTGACCAGTAAGCACACTAAACGCCTTTGCGTATTAAACGCAAACAGCACCACAAACCCACGTCGTTCCAACCCCGGCGAACCAAGCCAGAGGGTCCGCGATCACACGCTCCGACGCCTTTGCGGTCGTCGTAGACAAACTCGGCTTTAATCCTCTTTCCTAAAGCAGGGCGGGAAACAAGGATGTTTCCCGCCGGCAACCGGCCAAGGATGGCCGATTTGCCGGGAACCCTGCCCGCTTGCAAGAAAGGATTAAAGCCCTAGTTTGTCACGACGACCGCGTGGCCGAGGACGTGTCTCGCAGACCCTCCTATTTGAGCAAACCCTTACTCTTCAAAAAGGTTGTGGAAACTTCCTCAACGGACTTCTTCTCAACGTCCGCTTGCATGTTCAATTCTGTGATGGTCTTAGTATCGAGCACAGAACTCAATTTTTTAAGATCAGCTGCCAGAGTAGGATAGGCATCGACAATTTCTTTTCTGACGACAGGCGCAGCGTTATACACAGGGAACGCTTTTTTATCATCTACGAGCATAACCAGCTTATCTGTAACAATTCTCGGTTCCGTGGTAAAGGCTATGGCTAGATCCCCTTTATTAGCTTTGAGAGTATCGTAGTTTAAGCCCATGGCTACATTGACAAAATCGGCTTTAGGCATCTTGAAATCATACGTCTTTTCAAAGGATGGCAATCCATCTGCTCGTCCTTCCCATTCAGGGAAGCCGACAAATTTCAGGCTTTCGCCCTTCTTCACTTGAGCAACATAGTCAGAAATTGTTTTTAGTTTATACTTTTCGGCGACATCTGCGCGGACCACAATTCCATAAGTGTCATCCAACGGAGCATAATCCAGCCACACAATATTGTTCTTGGCATCCCACTCTTTAATGAGTTTGTAGCTTTCCTCCGCATCAAACACAGGGTCATGCTTCATTAGATTGATGACACCCGTACCTGTGTACTCCCAATAAAGATCGATTTGCCCAGAAGTTAGGGCTGGTCTGATCACTGCCAGTTCCCCTAGTCCCATTTTGTTCTCCACAGTGTATCCCAGGCCTTTTAAGTACTGCAGACTAAGCGTTCCCAGGAGTGCCGCTTCAGTAAAGGTCTTGGACGAAATCTTAATCGCGGGTCCTTTTTTAGCTGTATCTGTGGCAGCGGCTGGGGTGGGAGTAGCTGGTGCCTTAGCAGCGCAGCCAACGAGGCCCCCAAAAGCGAGAGTTAAAGACATAAGCGCAACAATTCCAAACGAGAATCTCTTTTTCATTTACATACTCCTTCCTTCTAATAAATTTAATACCTCTTCTAAACTAAGTCTATAAACCCTTCAATACCCTTACTGGATTAATCCCCTCCTTTCAACTCCAATCACAGTTTAATTTTTTAAAACCGCATACCAGGTGGAGTGATTCGATACTCGATATATGTTAAACCCCGCTCCAGCAGGATCGCCATGAGCGCCCCAAGCCCTGCACCAACCAGCAAGTATTCTGGCCGGAAGAGAGCCAAGCCCCCTATAATTAGATTACCCAAACCGCCTGCCCCGATCAATGCCGCGAGGGTCCCCATACTGACGACATAAACCGTGGCTGTTTTAATACCGCTCAGAATGATCGGCATCGCCAAAGGGATTTCCACTTCCATAAGGATTCTCCGCTGGGACATCCCCATACCCCTTGCCGCTTCCTTCACATTCGGATTTACCTCTATCAACCCCGCAATTGTATTTCGGACGATGGGCAACAGACTTTGAAAGAGTAAGGCAAGTACGGCCGGTTTCATTCCCAGACCAAGAATCGGTAAAGCTAAGGCAATAATCGCCAACCCCGGAATCGCTTGTAGGACGTTCAGTAAGTTAAGGGTTACTAAGCCAAATCGTTTAAACTTCGGACGAGATAATAAGACTCCCAGCGGTACGGAAATCAGAATTGCTATCGCTATGGTAATCAGAACGATCAGCGTATGCTCGAGTAAAGCCTCTGGCGCCTTTTCGAAGAGGGCAAACCTGAAATTCTCCCAAGTCATTTACTCACCTTCCTTCCTGTAAACATGTCTCCGAATATCTTTGAAAGAAAGCATTCCACAGATTTCTTTGCCCTTCAGAATTCCCAAATAATCAGAGTCAAATTCCAGCAATAACGAGAGTGCATCCGGGAGCGGGGTTGTCGTTTGGACGAAGGCTCCCTCTGTGCGAAGAACCTTTTTCCTTAAACACTTCAGGTCACCCTCACACTCTTCAAACTCTGCTAAAGTAAAATATCCAGTCGGCTTACCCTCAGCATTGAGGAAAAACGCCACCTCAGTCTCTGCGTCCATCATTTTCTGACGTGCACTCGGTAATCCAGTTTCACTCACCAGACACCCCACGGGTTGCATGGCTTCAGCGGCACAATACAAACTCAACTTTTTGACCACTCGATCATGCCCTATAAAGTTCTCCACAAAAGCATTGGTTGGATTGGTGAGGATCTCTTCCGGCGTTCCAAATTGAACTAGCTTTCCAGCTTCGAAGATAGCAATATTATCCCCCATCTTAATGGCTTCGTTAATATCATGTGTGACAAAGACAATAGTCTTCTTAATCTCCTTTTGCAAACGCAGTAATTCATCTTGCAAATGGGTCCGCGCAATCGGATCAACTGCGCCAAAGGGCTCATCCATCAACATAATCGGAGGGTCGACAGCCATCGCACGGGCGACACCAACTCGCTGCATTTGTCCCCCACTCAGCTGAGACGGATATTTTCCCCGTGTCTTTTCTAGGTCAAGCCCCATCATAACGATCAGCTCGTCGACACGTTGGGCGATCTTCTCCTTTGGCCATTTATATAACCGGGGCACGATCGCGATGTTCTCGGCGATCGTCCTGTGCGGTAATAGGCCAATTTGTTGGATCACATAGCCAATACCCATTCTTAGCTGATCCGGGTCTGTGCCTGATGCATCTTTTCCCTTAATACTGACTGTCCCAGACGTCGGTTCAATCATTCGGTTAATCATGCGGAGAATAGTACTTTTTCCACAGCCCGAGGGACCGACTAATACGCAAATCTCTCCTTCCGGTATAGAAAGAGATAATTGCTCCACTGCTGGCATCGCTTGACCAGGGTACTGTTTCGTAATTTGCTTTAGTTCTATCATTCAAGATCCCCCTCTGGAAACTTTATGCGATGGCTAACCGCCGCTAAGACTTTCACTTTTCAAGTGAGTGATTAGTGACGCTAAGCCCTAAGTTAGCGGTTAAGTCTTAATCCTTTCGGAACAATCCATTTCTCGATGAGCCCTAGGATCGTGTCTAAACCGATAGCAATCACTGAGATAATCAAGGCTCCAGTGACCATCATAGGAGTATTTGAACGGACAAGTCCTTCTGAAATAAAGCGCCCTAAGTTACGTTCCCCTATATAAGTGGCAATGGCGGCGATGCCTGTCGTCATGACAACTGTGATTCGGAAACCAGCGAAGATAATCGGCATCCCCAAGGGGACAAGAATTTCGCGCAAGATCCTCCCTGTACTCATGCCCATCCCTCTAGCCGCTTCTATGACACTGCGATCGACGTTTTTAACCCCGTCATAGACACTACGAATCAAGGGCATCATTGCATAAAGAACTAAAGCAAACAAAGCTGACTTCCGCCCTAATCCGAAGAAAGGGATGGCCACTAAAATTGCAAACATCGACAAACTAGGAATACAAAAAATAGTATTGGCTAGTCCCAAGACCCTAGCTGCCCATTTATCGCTTTTCGTCAACAATAAACCAATAGGGACCCAGATCACCAGGGAAATTGCCACAGCCGACAAAACAAGGGTAAAATGATTTTCGGTATATTCCATAATTGTCCCCGTGTTCTTCGTGAGAAAATTGATAAAATCATTTAAGGTCACTCGCCATCACCCCTCCTTCTTTAGTTTTATTTATTGGGACCTTTTTAGAGATTATTTAGAGAGCCCCTCATGAGTTATCCTAAATTTTTTTTGCAAGAATCATGCCACTTTTCAGATTATGTTTAGCGATGCTCTAATCTCAAACATCCCTGTTTGAGTCAGGGCGTTGTTCTAACCTCGAACACGATAGTCTCCAGTGGAGATTATCGCCGTAGCCGCAATCTCCACTGGAATACTTACCGGCGTAGGATAGTTCGAGTCTTAGTTAAAGGACACTTGGCTTACCATGGCAGGCACATAATGAGCTATGCGACCGCTGGCTAAGGTTGGCCGAGTTTTCCTTTAGCCGAGGGTGGGGAGAAGGGACCGCCTTCGCTATAGCTTCTCCGCTGTGCTAACCCGTCCGAAGACAGTGTCTGCAAGAAGGCTAATACGTGCGAAGACAGTGTCTTCGTGGGTGCCAGCCTAGTTATCTTTATGCAGAGGTGCACATTTTTTTTGCTCAAAAAACCCAGCATACGCGTAAATAGTGCCTTTTAAGGTAAATGCAAAATTAATTTGCTGCCAAATTATTATGCTCTTACGGTTGTAGGAATGGGCACCTTAAACCTCGATCCCTAATTTCTTCATACGGTATTGTAGATTTTGCCGGGCTATTCCTATGGAATCAGCAGCTTTGGTGATATTTCCATTATGGCTTTTCAACGCTTCACAAAGCACTTGCTTTTCCACCTCACGCAAAACATGGGCTAAAGTGCTGGAACCCTTTTTGTAGAATTCGGAAAAGGTTCCGGCCTGACTGAGAAACTTTGATTTTATATAATGTGGCAAATGGTCAATCGTTAAGACTTTTCGGCTATCCAGCATGTTCATGGCACTTTCAATAATGTGTTCTAATTCGCGAACATTACCTGGCCATAGATATCTAAAAAAGACGTCCTTTAGCTCATCGCTAATCTTGACACTCCCTAATCCATAAATTCTTTGATATTTATTTAGAAAATAATAGCTTAAAGCCTCAATATCTTCCTTCCGATCTTTTAATGGAGGAACGTTGAGCGTGATGACCGCCAGTCTGTAAAAAAGATCTTTACGCAAAGTACCGTTATTAACCGATTCCCAGGGATCGACATTGGTAGAACTGATGATCCTGCATTGGACTGGAATTTCTATAGTCCCACCAACCCGCCTCACCATTTTTTCTTGTAGGACTCGCAAGAGCTTAGCCTGTAATGTAATACTCAGAGAATTAAGTTCATCCAAAAACAAGGTCCCATTCCCAGCTTGTTGAAACAGACCCTTAGACTCCACCGCCCCCGTAAACGCCCCCTTGGCCGTACCAAAAAGAATGCTTTCCAGCAAAGTTTCCGGAATCGCGGCACAGTTAATTGCCACGAAAGGTTCTTTTTTACGAGCGCTATGATTATGAATTGCTTGGACCAATAACTCCTTACCTGTTCCCGTTTCTCCAAAGACTAAGATATACCCATCCACTTCTGCCGCTTTCTTAGCTGAAACAAGTATATTCTGCATAGCGGAGCTTGCATAATGGATTGATTCAAACGTATAACGGGTACCATTATCGCGATATCCTTCTAGTCCAATTTGATCCTGCAATTGCATAGTTTTAGTCAACAGTTCTTTAAACTTGGTAATGTTTTTACACACCGAGTATACTGCAACAACCTCACTGTTCTCTAGTACGGGAAAAGTACTGGCTACAATGTTGACCTCTTTCCCCTTGTTTGTAAAGTAGGTCTTATGTTTCTCCAAAATCGGCTCTCCAGTTAGAACAACACTTAAATGTTCACTGTTTTCTAATGTAACTGCATCATATACTTCAGGCAAATATTTTCCAACGACATTCTCAGATAACAATTCTTCTAATTTAGCCATCTCGGAATTATAGAAAATTATTTTTCCGTCACGGTCGGTAACTATGACGCCTTCTTCAATTGAATCAAAGAGATGCCTTAATGCTTGGACCAAAACATCACTTGGCATACTCTACCTCCCAACCCCCATCTGCTCTGGAAACAAATCATACAGAAGATCATAGCCTAAGCCCTGAATAGCCTGACGTTTATACTCCTGTGAATACCTCCCAGGGATCGCCCGATCGACCGCTTTAGTTAGACGGTCAGCAATCTCCCGTGCTAGATCCTGATTAACTGTCTTTCCTTGTAATTCCAGCTCCAGCCCCTCAAGGCGAAATGGAGTCTGTCCTAGGGCACCCACGGCCCACCTCGCTCCCCTTATTCTTCCATTTCTCGAGTCAATTTCAAAACTCCCCGCCATGTTCAGACGGGCAATCGTCACGGTAGTACGACTACCTACTTTGGCAAAGCCGCTGACGATTTGTGTTTCTACCTGTGATTCCCATACCGGGAAATCGATCTCCGTTATCAATTCTTTTGCCTGCAAGCCTGCAGCGTTTTCAGTTAGTAGCTGTGCAAAAGATACTCGCCTTAAGCCCTGTGACCCAAGAATACTTACCCATGCTTCGAGAGCCAATAATGCGGGTAGGCTATCCCCTGCCGGTGAGGCCTTGGCTATATTTCCACCCAAGGTAGCTCGGTTGCGAATCTGAGTGGAACCAACCTGAGCTGCTGCTTGCCCTAAACATCTAGCCTTCTCCCCAATGAGACTATTCTCACTGATCTGGGTGAAGGTTGTGGCACTGCCAATTCTTAGCCTTCCTTCTACTTCCTTAATATAATTAAGCTCCGGAATTTGAGACAGGTCAATGAGCCAAGCAGGTTTAATCTGTCCGCTATTTAACTGAATGACAAGATCAGTGCCCCCGCTGATAAAAGCTACCTCATCCTGTATTCTGAAAAGCGTCTCCTTAACTTCTGCTATACTTATAGGACAGGCAAACTTAGATTTTGGGCTCATGTTTCGTATCCTCCTTCCGTTTAGAACTCCTTCATGCGTTCGCAGGGTCAATCCCTAAAATAATCATCAATCGTCTTCCTTTCAACATAATAGTTTTCGACAGAAGACGGACGATTCCCTTTCTGCAAAAATACCTTTCTACTCTCGCCACAAGGGTTCGTTTACCGTATCAGTGAACTCGTTCAACTAAAGTTGAACATCGAGTCTTCGGTGGGGGACTCTACCCCGAAGCAGAATAAGGTTTACCACTCCCACTTGTAGAAGTGGGAGTCTTACGATTTGGATAAACAACTGAACTTCATCAAGGGAAGAGAATTCAACCTATGCATTTATTTTTTTCTTTTCTTTTTCCCCGCCGCAATCCAGTTGGGAGCGTAAGCAGAAGTACAGCCTTTCGACACTTTCAAATCCCGGTACACCCCTAAAGTTTCACCAAGAGTGATACACCGCTCTGTAAATTGCGGATAGCGAATCCCTATTTCACACAAAGCGTGGTTCATCGCCCATTGTTTCCCTGGGGTCGCAGTTTGCAATTCAGCTTCAATCCTTGTAAGAAGCTCTTCCAGCGCAGCATTCGTTAATTTACCATCGGATACTTTATGAACAATTAGGTTCCAGCCTGCTCGTTCTAAGTTATCCTTATTCGAAACCGACCATTCTTCCGCAAGAATATCTGCATACCTGTGATTGCAGACAACTTCACCGACGAACTTATCAATAATATCAGAATAGGTTAATTGAGTAACCATACTCCGTGCTTCATCTAACGTCAGCTTCTTAGCATCAAACATCATACAGGCCAGCCATTGGGCATCCGTGTTTCCACTCTGCCAAAGCTCTAATGCCAACTCATGATTTGTCCCTAATTG
>LOEW01000196.1 GCA_001516045.1 Desulfosporosinus sp. BRH_c37 | reverse complement strand
GTAGGATGGACTCTACCTCCTTCGCCGCTAAGTGTTTCTATAGGGGGGGCGGCTCGGCGATACTCTATCCTACGCCGATAAGTATTCCTTTAGGGATCACGGCTTCGGCGATACTCTCCACCGGAGACTATCGTACTGGAGACTATCGTCACCGAAGCGGAGTACGGGGCACCACTCCAACTTGAAGTGGGAGTCTCACTATTAGATGAATCATTCACGGATGGATAGTCTTTAGCAGCAGATAGAAATTCGGAAAGGGACGATCGTGGTAATCGATCGTCCCTTTCAATAAAGTTAAAATTAATTAACTCATCTTTGAATAATTTTTAGATTTTTAATTTTAAAAATGGATTCTTTGAAGTTGGTTAACTTGAGTTATAGTAACGTTTCTAGTCGATAATATCTGAACCCTGTTCAGCCATTTCCTGCTCTGCAAAGGTAATCATTTTTTTGACCATATTACCGCCAATTTGACCGACTTCACGAGTGGTCATATTTGCAAAACCCTTTTCTTGAATATCATCGTCTAATTGTAGTTCTTCAGCTACTTCCCACTTGAGTTTATCCAACTGTCTTTCGGATTCAGGAACTTCAGGTGTATTTCTACTCATATGCAACCATCCTCCTTTTCAGTTGTCTTGCAACACATTATTATTCTATCCAACAAGAAGAACACTATTCCTTCATATTCTAGAAAACAGGAATTCTCAATTGACAATATATGCATTGTAACTCGATTAATTATTTTTACGCGATTTCATCAAATAGCTGGCGAGAACCAACCTGAAATTGCTCGTGTATTTTAATAATCTCGGCTTCATAGAGGATATCTACCTCTCCTGTCGAACTATATACAGTAGGATACATGGCCTTAGCAACGTATAGAAACCTCTAAAAGCCTTATACTTTAAACATTGAAAATATATTCCTAAGAAATGAAGATAGTTGTTTCATTCATGAAGGAGGAAACAGATGCACGAAATGTCATTGATGGGAGGAGTTTTTGAGGTAATTGAACAGACCCTCTCTCAACATGAAATAAAGCGAGTACTGGAGGTTAAACTTAAAGTCGGAGAACTCACAAATGCACAACCAGATGCCTTACAGATGGCGTTTGAGGCTTTTTGCAAAGATACCATATGTGAAGGAGCAGAGCTAATTATTGAGCGAGTTCCGGTGCGAGGTCGTTGCCGAAATTGTCAATTTGAATTCACAGTGAGCACTATGTTTTTTCTCTGTCCGAAGTGTCAAAATACTGGTATTGAAGTCATTCAGGGAGAGGAACTTTTACTTGAAAGTCTGGAGGTTGAATAAATGGAACCTAAGCGTCGTGAAATTGAAGTGATGGCGAATTTGCTTAGTTCAAATGATATCCAAGCGGAAGTAAACCGCGAACATTTCCGTAAAAATAATTGTTTAGCCATTAATGTGATAGGTTCGCCCGGCGCAGGGAAGACCTCTCTTTTGGAGAAGACCTTGCCCCTTTTAATTGTGGACATGCATGTAGGAGTTATTGAGGGAGATATATTTACAAGTAGAGATGCGGATCGCATTTCCGCTCACGAGGTTCCGGTTATTCAGATTAATACCGGCGGCGGATGTCATTTGGACAGTAAAATGGTAAGTAATGCAATGCCTGCGTTTAATTGGCAAGCGACGGATCTTATGGTTATAGAAAACGTTGGGAATCTTGTTTGTCCTGCTGATTTTGATCTAGGAGAGGCTTTTAAAGTTATAGTCTTAAGTATTGTTGAAGGAGATGACAAGCCGGCTAAATATCCTGTGATCTTCCGTAATGCTAAAGCGGTTGTTTTAAATAAGATGGACCTTGAAGCGTTTACAGACGTAAATATGGAGAACATGAAACAAGATATCCTTGCGATTAATCCGGACATTCAGATTTTCGAGGTTTCTTGTCGGAATGGAAATGGCCTTGAGAGGTGGACAAGTTGGCTAAGACAAGCAGTCAAGGATTATCAGGGAAATAAGATGTGAGCTATAATTAATTTGAAGCTTTGTTTAGGGTAACAAAAAGACACAGGGAAGTACATCGTCATGTACTTCCCTGTGTCTTTTACGCAATATTTATGGAGCACGTTCAGGCGCGCCCACTCGCAGCGATTAGTTCATCTCGACATGCATACAATAGTTACGTAGGGGCGATTCATGAAGTGCCCCTACAGGCATTGAGCAGCTATTTCCTTTAAGGATTGTCAGACGGAAGATTCGCCGTAAATTCCCCTTCATGCTGTATGGAGTCAATTTCGTCGAGTACAAGTTCTGTTAATCGTGGAAATAGAGCTTCGATTTCCGCGCTGATCTCCATACCCCATTCTAGGCTTTTGGGTTGGATACCAAAAATTAAGGTTTTTGGAGCTTGCCCTAATACCTTAGCCATGGCAAGTACCTCAATGATCCCGATTTGATGAAATGAAACCTCAAATTGTTCAGGAAACACCTTGAGGTCTTCCGGATGAAACCGGAACAATGCCCCCGGCTCAGCTTGAGCATTAACTGCATCGACGATGATCAGGAAGTCAACTTCTTGTACCAGATGAACTAGTTCAAGTCCAGCTGTGCCCCCTTCAAGGAGCTCCACATTTTCAGGGAGATCCTTATTCTTGAGAACGTCCAAAAAGCGAACGCCAAGACCTTCGTCTGACAAGAGGATGTTTCCTACCCCCATCACCATAATTTTAGGTGAATGCATTTTATTGTCCTTTCTGATTTTTCATCTTGCCAAAGAACATAAATAAGAACTGTTCATAGGCAGCAGTAAAGACCAAATAAACATGAATAGCAATAACGACAATGAATAACCACATAAAGATGTAGTGAATACCACGAACGGACCCAATGCCGCCTAAGAAGTTGGCAAAGCCTTCAAATTTAACAGGCCAGTAGAGAATTGCTCCAGTCATAGCTTGAAGTACTGCCATGATTGGTAAGGCAATATAAGCAATTTTCTGAAGTGGATTATACTTCCCTGTTTCAGGATGTTTTCCGATAAACAGATAATACTTTGTTTGGGGCCAAATAGTTTTAATATCTTTCATATTGAGGAAAATCTGATCCCAATCCTTATGCTTTCCCAAAAAGGAATAATAGAAACGTATTACTCCATTAATTATAAGAAACCACATAAAGAAAAAGTGTAAATTACGGATCTGACTCATAGGCATGCCAGGCTTAGGGGAATGAATCGCCCAACCTGTAGCAATTAAAACTATAAAGTTGATCAAATTAATCCAGTGGCTAATCCGCTGGAATAATGGGTGGTCTAATGGGTTTACCATGTCCTTTCCTCCTTTTCTACCAGCCAATCCGGAATTTTTTTACGTCGTTGGTTACTGGATCGATGAGGTGAATTGCACATGCCAGGCATGGATCGTAGGAACGGACTACCCGTACTATGTTAACAGGATTTTCGAGGTCGGCAACGGGGACGCCTACTAAGGCTTGTTCCAGCGGACCGGGAACACCCTTGTCATCTCTTGGCGAAAAATTCCAAGTGGTTGGGACGACCATTTGATAGTTCTCAATTTTATGATCGGCAACTTTGACAAAGTGACCCAGTGAGCCACGTGGTACTTCAGTCATGCCTGCACCTTGACCTGAAGCCGGAGCTTCCCAATGCTCAGTATCGTGGATGCGGAAATCCTTAGATCCCATTTCTTTCTCTAAAGCATCTAACCAAGTGAGCATATCATTGGCCATAAGGACGGTTTCATAAGCGCGGGCAGCATGGCGTGCGACAGCACCCGGTTTGATATTATACTTGCCGATGATGTCCATCAGACCTTTAGGCTGCATAACAAGCATTCGAGCGAGTGGTCCAACTTCGATTGGCTTACCATCATAGCGAGGAGCTTTAACAAAAGAGTAAGCACCCTTCTTATCGAGATCAGGCAAGGTATCCTCAGTATAGGGCGTTTTACCATTGGCGCTGGCCTTATACCAAGAATATTGAACATCCTCCGTGATTTTCTTCTCATCGACCTGTAGGATATTGCCTAAATTACCATCCATGACGACTCCGGCTTTAAAGAATAAATCTTTACCGGCATTGTCACGAGCGAATCCACCATAAGACAGATAGTGAGGACTCCCGCCACCGACACCTGCTTGAGCTAGCGGCAGAAGTGGACCAGTACCAAACGTCAACACATCTTGCAAGTATGTTTTTTCAATAAAATCAATCTGTTCAAGGAGCATTGAACGGAATTGCTCAACAACTTCGATGTTGGGGAGCATAGTGACGCCACCCACGACAATCGATGATTGGTGAGGCTGTTTCCCAGCGAACAGGGCGGACATTTTCTTGGCTTTGGCTTGCATCTCCAGAGCTTTAAGGTAGTGGGCGACCGCCATGGTCACTAACTCTGGATCGTTGACACTGAAGGCATCCGGTTTGTAGCGGGGAGTTAAAGGAGCAGTATCCCCTGCGGTAACGAGCTTCACGATTTTTGCTTTAACTGCCATAAGCCCAGGGTCTTTGCCTTGATATTGGGCAACAGCCATGACATCTAAATAGTCTAAGGCACTGAGATGATAAAAATGAAGCGGATGGTCATGAAGATACATAGCCCCAACAATTAGATTGCGGATAATCCGACCACCAGCAGGAACGTTTGCCCCAAAGGCCTTGTCAAGTGCTAAAGAGGAAGCCCAACCATGGGAACCGGCACAAACTCCACAGACACGTTCTGTAACATACGTAGCATCCCGAGGATCACGGCCTCGGAGCATAGCTTCAATCCCTCGGTACATGGTTCCAATGACATGCGCCTCAGAAACTTTACCATTCTCGACTTCTACTTCAATCCTTAAGTGTCCTTCAATGCGTGTTAAAGGATCGATAACAACTTTTGCCATCTACATGTCCTCCTTATGATCCTTTTTGCTTAGTCGTCCGCTTGCTGCCGTAGCAACTAAGTGAACCCCTAGACCCACTGCAGCAACCCCTCCGAGAACTGTTCCGACGGTATCTGCGTTAACCTGACCAATGCCTGGCAATTTAAACATTTCTTGTTTGGCGTATAATGGGCTAAAGCCATTATAAAAGGTTATTTCAGAACAGCCTGAACATGGAGATCCGGCATTAATACAGAAGTTGGCGTTGTCATTCCACCATACTTGCGCACAGTCTGTGTAAGTCTTCGGGCCTTTGCAGCCCTTTAAAAGTAGGCAATATTCTTTTTGAATAGGATCGTTCCAATCAGTTAAGAATTCTCCATTTTCAAAGTGACCGCGCCGTGGACAGTTATCATGTAACAAACTTCCGTAGAAGGCCAGTGGGCGACCTTGCGAATCAAGGGGTGGAACTTTCTGATAGGTTAAGTAATAAAGAACGGTGCCAATTAAAGTAGTAGGTTTAACCGGACAACAGGGAAGATTAATAACGGGTGTTTTAATTCCCTCGTTTCTGAGAAGTTCGGCAACCCCGATGGCTCCAGATGCACATGCTCCAGGAATTCCAGCCCCTTCGGAAGCGCAACTCCCGATGGCGATAATTGCCTGAGCTTTTTGGGCTGCTTCAAGAAGGATCTTACGGAATGGTTTTCCGCCTACCACACAGAAACTGTCAAACTCTGCTTTGGATGGACAGGAACCCTCCACAACGAGAACGAATTTTTCTTTTAGAGCTGATTGATAGGCTTCTTCTGATGTTTGACCGGATCCTGCCATAATGGTCTCATGATAGCGAATGGAGAGCATGTCTAAAATGAGTTCGGCTGGTGAAGGGTTTAAGGTGGCTATGGCTGATTCCGTGCACCCAGTACAATCCATTCCTTCCAACCAGATAACCGGTGGCTTGTTCAGAGCTTGTTCTACTGCACTGGCCGCTTGAGGGACAATAAGCTCAGGTAGTCCAAGTGCTGCTGTTGTAGCTGCAATTAATTTCATGAAATCACGCCGAGAAACCCCTTTGACTTTGAGTAAATCGAAATTACCCATACTTGCAGAACACCTCCTGAATTTGTTTTGTCTCATAGTTGGGAAATAATATTCTAATACCAATTATTTGAATATTCTTAAATTAAATGCAAGTATCATGCCAACTAAAAAAAGACCTATAAAAGGCCTTTTTGTCTAATATCTAGACAGTCAGTTGGTTTATTCCCTTACTGTTTCAAGGCTTAAGGCTCTTGTAAGGCTACATAGGAATCCCTAGTGTCTATATTTTGTACATGTACAATATATAGACACTAAAAGACTGAAAATTTAAACTAATAGACCATACTCTTTGAGTTTAAGGTAGAAAGTTGCCCTTGGTATCCCTAGATAGTTGGCTGCGGCCGCGCGGTTATTACCAGAAGTGAGCAAGGCCTGAGTAATCATCTTCCTTTCCAGATCTTGAACTGCCATTTTTAGTGGTTTAATCTCCGAAATTGGATAATTCTCTACAACATGACTTAAAAACTCTGGTAAATGATACACTTGGATTACATTATCTTCAACTGTATACAGCAACCGTTCAATCATATTTTCTAGTTCTCGGACATTTCCCGGCCAATTATATTGAACTAGGCAATTTAAGGCCTCTTCCGAGAATATCTTGGGTAATATTTTTTTGGTTTGAGCAATTTTATGCAAAAAACTGATAGCAAGTGGTGAAATATCCTCCTTACGCTCTCTAAGTGGGTCAATATAGATATTAATCACATTTAAGCGATAATATAGGTCGGCTCGAAATTTACCCTCTTTAACCAGCTGTTGAAGATTGCGGTTAGTAGCAGCAATTACTCGGGCTTCCAATTTTATGGTTCGCGTACCCCCTATCCGCTCAAACTCTCTTTCTTGCAGAACCCGCAATAGTTTAGCCTGAAGAGGTAAGGACATATCTCCCGCTTCATCTAAGAGAATGGTTCCACCTTCAGCTATTTCGAACTTTCCACGTTTGCCTCCTTTTTTGGCACCAGTAAAAGCGCCTTCCTCATAACCAAACAGTTCTGATTCCAGCAGGGTTTCGGGCAAAGCGGTGCAATTAATTCCAATAAAAGGATTATTGCGTCGTTTACTAAGAAAATGAGTAAAATGGGCAAAGACCTCCTTGCCAACGCCGCTTTCGCCCAGAATTAAAACGTTGGCATCATTGCGACTTGCTTGGACGGCTAAATGCCGCAATTCTTGAGTGCTTTTGCTATCTCCGATCAAAAACTGTTCACTGTCTTTATAGACTTTTTTAAATTCTAAGCGCTCTTTATAAATTTCAAATTCTCCGCGGGATTGCTCCAACAAATAGGGTAAACACATATCTATTTCTGCTAAGCCTTGGTAGACTGCTACCGCCTTTTCCTGGCAAGTATTATAACCACAAGAGCCGCAGTTAAGTTCATCTTCTGGTTTAATCTTATTGGTATATTGCAGTATCTCCTTAATCTCAGTTGAAGTAGGTTCGGGCAAGGGGTTATAGCGGTTAGTGAAGTGGCGCTCTAAGTCAAATGGAGGAAATGTTCCCAAATTGTCTTTCTCTTTATTTTGGGCATACTTTAAAATGCAGTGTTTACGACTGAACAAGTCCAGAGGACTGTCGATTTCCGGTCCATCAATACACCCTTTGCACAAAAGTATGTCGACAAAACGGGATCTTACTTCTCCGTTCTTTAGTTCGCTAGTAAGGTTTTGTAAAAATAGTAGTGACTCCTCTTTGCCATCTACGACGGCAACCTCTTCTTCTCGAAAAAGAATCCCCTTAGGATCAAGGTTACGGGCCAGACCACCACTAATTGGGAAAAGTGGTGGCAAGGAACTAATGCCCTCTGGAACAGCTTTATAGGTCCGATCCTGCTTTTCATGGAAGCCCCGGGAATCAAACATTCTTTTTAACTCTTTAAAGGTCAGTACTGCATCAAGGAAACCTGTACTAAATTCAATCATTTCCTGTTTTTTAGCAATACAGGGCCCAATAACTACTATTTTAGACTGGGGATATTTCCAAGCTGCATATTTGGCCGATGCTAAAACCGCAGAATCAACTGGGATCAGATAAGGCAAGAGGGCTGGGAATTGTCGCTCAATCATACCAACGATTGCCGGGCAAAATGAACTGATGGCAATTTCTGGCTTCGTAGCCAAAAATTTTTGATAAGCAGGTATTGTTAATTCAATACCGTGAGTTACCTCTAAAATATCTGTAAAACCTAACCTTTTTAGTGAGTCGAAAAACTCTTTAGGCTCCAAATAGTAAAAGCTAGCAGGAAAAGAAGGTGCCAGTAGAGCCACAACTTTTTCTCGACCCAAAAATTTTTCTGTCTCCTCGACATAACTCACAACTTGTTTGGCATTTTGGGAACAGACCCTGACACAATTACCACAACTGATACAACGTTCTTCAACGACTCTTGATTGCCCCAATTCAACCTTTATAGCATTTACTGGACAATTACGAACACAGGAATAGCAGGCTTTACATTTATCTTCTATGGTGCTAACGACTGACATTTAACCTTCCTCCTAGGAGTCTAAATTTATCAGAGTCATGTCTAATTTTTGTACACTTTTCTCTAGCATAAAGGCAATATTCCTTATTTGCAAGAAGATTCTTTTACATCTACTCTCTAATTGATGAAAAGTTTTTAGAATTATATTAGTTCCAACAATTTACTGGAGAATGTCGTATCATCCCCTTGAAGAACATAGATCGAGGCGTGTACAATATAGAGGGCGAAATAACTTATAGAAATATCTTAAGAGAAGCTTTGAAAGCTGGTCGTTTTTATATGAATCTACAAGCAAAGGTTATTTATTTAAATGGTATTGTTCAAGGGGTAGGCTTTCGACCTTTTGTTTTTAAGCTTGCGGAAGAACTAGGTATTAATGGGTGGGTAAATAACTCGAGCCACGGTGTAACAATCCATGCAGAAGGAAATAATCTTGACTTGTTCTACAATCGTTTAATTAAGGAAGCTCCCCTTTTGGCACAAATTGTTGACTCACGATCCGTCGAGATAGAGCTTGCTAACTATGCGACGTTTGAAATCGTGGAAAGTGAAGCGGACGAAGAGGCGGATGTCTTAATTTCGCCCGACGTTGCAACGTGCGGTGATTGTCTTAAAGACATGGCCGACCCTAAGAACCGATATTACCAATTTCCATTCACAAATTGCACGAATTGTGGTCCTCGCTATACAATTATCCGGGACGTGCCCTATGATCGAGCACTAACGACTATGTCTGAATTTCCGATGTGCAACTCGTGTGCAGTAGACTATAAAAATCCAAGGGATCGGCGTTTTCATGCCCAACCAGTGGCCTGTGAAAATTGTGGGCCGAAGCTTCAACTTAGTGATGCTCTTGGTCGCCCGCTCCCCGGTATAGGTGTAGATCAGCTTGCTCAAGGTGGGATTATTGCAGTAAAAGGGCTAGGGGGGTTCCATCTTGTCTGTGATGCTCGTAATGCAGGAGCCGTTCGTCGCTTACGAGAACGAAAAGAACGGGGAGCCAAGCCTTTTGCTGTTATGGCGCGGTCTGTCGCTAAGGCCTCTAATGAGGTTGAAATTTCTGCCAAGGAAGAGGAGTTGTTGCGGAGTTCTGCTGCCCCCATTGTCGTTCTGGAACGAAAGCTTGCCCTAACGGATTCTTTGCCAGAGGACATTGCGCCAAGTATACTTACATTAGGAATAGTACTTCCTTATACCCCACTACACCATCGCTTGTTTGAAGGATCATATGATTTTTTGGTCATGACTAGTGCCAACCTCAGTGGACGCCCACTTATTTATTCAAACGAGGAGGCCAGGGAAGCTTTACAGGGAATTGCTGATTATTATTTGATGCACAACCGAGATATTTATCATCCTTGTGACGACTCGGTTGTTCAAGTAATTGGGGACGAAACTGTCTTTTTTCGACGAGCTCGTGGATACGTGCCATTGCCGATTTTGATGCCTACTATCCAAGTCAAGACTCCTTTGCTTGGGGTAGGGGGAGAACTGAAAAATACATTTTGCCTTGCCTCAGGGCAGAGGGCTTTTGTTAGTCAATACATTGGCGATATGGAAGGGTATGAAAATCTTCAGCGCTTTCACCAGGAACTAAGCTCCTTTCAACGAGTCGTCAATATTACACCGAGTGCGATCGCTTATGATAAACATCCCAACTATCAATTGACAAGATTTGCCTTGGAACAGCCTTGGCCTAAATATTCCGTGCAGCACCATCATGCCCATTTAGTCAGTGTGTTGGGGGAATGGGACAGAACAGAACCAACATTAGGGGTTATCTGTGATGGAACTGGTTTCGGGGAAGATCATTGCATCTGGGGATTTGAATTTTTGTATGGGAACTCCTTTGGCTATGAACGAAAGGCACATCTTGAGTACTTAGGGCTTCCGGGAGGGGATGCGGGTGCGAAACAGCCTTTACGAATTGCTTATGCATATCTCAAAACTCTTTTTGCTGATGAAGCCTGGAAAAAGACTGAGCCTCTTTGGTCAACTCTATCTAGTCTTGAACGTCAGATCTTAGATCGTCAGTTGGAAACAGGAGTTCAAGTCTTCCAAACCTCGAGTGCAGGAAGACTCTTTGACGCGGTGAGCGCTTTACTGGGTGTGTGTAGAAAGGTAACTTATGAAGGACAAGCCGCGATTGAACTGGAAAGCGTCGGGACAAGGTTCTGGCAGCAGCGTCTTAAAGACGTAGAACGGAGGATGGATTACACACAATTACTCTATTCTTATGAAGTAAGAGTGGAGAACGAGATGCTTATCCTTGGAGTTAGGCCGCTCTTTGAAGAATTAGTAGAAGACGTTCTTCGGGGCGTGAGTCAGGGAGAAATAGCCTACCGTTTTCATCAAACGATTGCTCAGGCTATTGTGGATCTAGCGCTACAATTAGGAATAAGTAATGGCCCTATGGTTTTGAGTGGAGGGGTGTTCCAGAATAAACTATTGACCGAAGCGGTCCTTCGAAACTGTCAAACCCAAGGAATTAAAGTTTTGCGTTCTCGAGTTCTCCCTCCAGGGGATGGAGGCCTAGCCTTCGGACAACTATTAATTGCAAATGAGGTGTTATAAATGTGTTTAGCCATTCCTGCTAGAATTGTTACGATAGAGGGATCGATTGCCCAAGTAGATATGATGGGGAATGAACGTCTAGTCAGTATCGACTTGGTCCCGGAGGTTGGGATTGGCGAATACGTGTTGGTTCATGCTGGGTTTGCCATTAGCATTATTGATGACGAAAGTGCCAGAGAAACGGAAGAATTGTTGTTGGAGGTAGCTAATGCTTATGAAGAAGGGGAGTAACGAGTTAATCGCCAAGGCTGGTGTCCTCCTCAAGGAGATTCAGGCCTTAGCCCAGAGTCCGTTTACAATCATGGAAGTTTGTGGAACGCATACTGTAGCTATCGCTAAAAATGCTCTTCGAGAGTTATTGCCGCCCAGTATCCGCTTAATTTCGGGACCGGGTTGTCCGGTATGTGTGACAGATAGCAGTGATATTGACCGTTATCTTTTCTTGGCTGCCCAACCAAATGTCATCACGGCAACCTTTGGAGACATGATTCGAGTGCCTGGGACAGAGAAAACCTTACAGGTTTTAAGAGCAGAAGGGGCGGACGTTCGAATTGTTTATTCAACCCAAGATGCTTTAGATTTAGCACGCAAAAACCCGGACAAAGAGGTCGCTTTTCTGGGAATCGGGTTTGAAACGACGATCCCCACGGTAGCCGTGAGTTTAGAAACAGCTAAGCATGAAGAAATTGCGAATTATAGCGTGTTATCCATGCACAAGGTTGTTCCCCCAGTCTTAAGATTGTTGGCGGAGGACGATGAACTGGTTGTCGATGCCTTCCTGGATCCGGGACATGTGTGTGCCATTATCGGAATTGAACCGATCGAATTTATGGCTAAAGAGTATGGTAAACCAGGCGTGGTAACCGGGTTTGAAGCCCTGGATATTTTGGAAGCGATTCTGATGCTCCTACGTCAACGTGCCGAGGGGCGCTCGGAAATTGAAATTCAGTATAAACGTGTCGCCAAAGCAGCGGGAAATCCCCATGCTAAAAGGGTTGTTGAACGGGTTTTTGAGCCAGTCGATGCGTCTTGGCGAGGCATAGGATTGATCCGCCAAAGTGGCTTGGGTATACGTGAAGAATACGGTGCCTGGGATGCAGCACGAAAATTTGTGTTGCCCGTGTTCCGTTCACCAGAAACACCAGGTTGTCGTTGCGGAGATGTCTTAAAAGGACTGATTTATCCGAACCAATGTCCAATGTTCGGCAAACGTTGTACTCCGATGAAGCCTGTGGGACCGTGTATGGTTTCTACTGAAGGGTCTTGTGCGGCTTATCACAGATACTCACAGAGGAGTGTGGATTAATGGAACGCATTATGTTGGCCCATGGAAGTGGTGGGCGACTCAGCCATGAATTAATTAAAACCCTTTTTCAGAAACACCTGGGAAACCCTTACCTAGATCAGATGAATGATGCTTCTTTGTTACCGGGACAAGAGCAGCTTGCTATAACAACTGATTCTTTCGTGGTTTCACCCTTGTTTTTTCGCGGAGGAAATATCGGCAAGCTTGCCGTATGTGGTACGGTCAACGACCTGGCTGTTAGTGGAGCAATCCCCAAGTTTTTGACGCTGGCACTTATCTTAGAAGAAGGCTTACCAATGGAGGATTTGGAACGGATTATTGTAAGTGTTGCTGAGACAGCCACTGAAGCAGGTGTGGCGATTGTCTGTGGGGATACGAAAGTTGTGGAACGCGGGAGTGCGGATAAAATTTTCATAAACACGACTGGGATTGGGTATATTACAGATCGTTTAGTTGGACCAGAGCAGATTCGACCAGGTGACGAGATCCTCATAAGCGGAACGATTGGGGATCATGGAATTGCGATTTTATCTGAGCGAGAAGGGCTTGAATTTCAAACGCCGGTAGTAAGTGATTGTGCGCCTTTAAATGAACTAATCGACGCCTTTTATAGGCCAGGAGTTAAATGTATGAGAGACCCTACCCGTGGGGGCGTAGCGACAACACTCAATGAATTAGCTGGGCAAGCTGGAGTTAGTATGCTCTTAGTAGAAGAACAATTTCCCCTTTCTCCCAGTGTCGAAGGGGCATGTGAGATGTTAGGTCTTGAGCCCCTTTACTTGGCGAACGAAGGGAAAGTATTGGTTATCGTGGCCCCGGAAGTGGCGGATGAGGTTCTTCTGAACATGCAAAGACACCCTTTGGGGCGCGAGGCTGCTCGAATCGGGCATGTTCAAGAAGGAAAGCCTGGGCTCGTTCTCTTAGAAACCCCTCTCGGAGGAAAACGAATCGTTGGCATGCTTGAAGGTGAACACCTTCCTCGTATTTGTTAAAAAGAATCAGGAGGGCATTATGCGGATAGCAGTCATTGATGGACAGGGTGGCGGTATTGGTAAACACATTGTAGAGCAGTTACGCAAAAAAATGCCCGGGTTGGATATACTTGCTTTAGGAACCAATGCCCTGGCAACCGGAGCTATGATGCGCGCCGGGGCCACTGAGGGAGCTTCAGGGGAGTCCGCAATTTGTTACAATGTAGAGCGGGTGGATCTGATTGTCGGTTCAGTTTCGATTATGATGGTTTATGGTCTATTGGGAGAAATCACTCCGACAATGGCAACGGCAATTTCTGTCAGTAAAGCGGACAAGCTACTCCTCCCTATACAACGTGGGAATATTCTCCTGGTTGGAGTACTTCGCACCCCTCTGCCTCACCAGATCGAAGCACTAGTGATAGAAGTTGAAGAACGACTCAGGCTTAATCAACCGCAGTAAAACGGATATCAGTTATAGAAATCAATAATTTGTGCTTGAACAAATCGGTTTGACAAAGGGTATAATTATTGGTACTATTAAATCATACTAAATCGCTAAGAAATAGGGGGATTAAATATGCGGGTCGTTAATTCTATAATGGACTTGATAGGGCAGACCCCTATGGTTCGTTTACAAAGAATGGTTAAATCAGGAATGGCCAATATTTATGTTAAAGTCGAATCGTTTAATCCAGGCGGAAGCATAAAAGACCGTATTGCCTGGGGGATGATCCAGGATGCTGAGCAACGGGGCGCACTTCGGCCTGGGGGAACCATAATCGAGCCGACCAGTGGGAACACAGGGATCGGACTGGCTATGATCGCAGCGGCCCGTGGGTATCGCTTAATTGTCGTCATGCCGGATACATTGAGTGTTGAACGACGGATGTTAATGGCTGCTTATGGCGCAGAATTTGTGTTAACACCTGGAGCGGAAGGAATGAATGGGGCGATTGCGGAGGCTAAACGCTTGCTCAATGAAAACCCAGATTACTTTATGCCCCAGCAATTTGAAAACTCAGCCAACCCGGAAGCTCATCGACGGAGCACAGCCTTAGAACTTCTCGACCAGCTTCAGGGTATCGATGCTTTTGTCGCAGGTATTGGGACGGGAGGGACGATCACCGGAGTGGGTGAGATTCTAAAGGCCCATCTTCCTGAAATAAAGATCATCGGAGTGGAACCCGCCTCGTCTCCAGTAATTTCCGGCGGAAAAGCGGGCCCGCATAAAATTCAAGGGATTGGCGCCGGGTTCGTTCCCTTGGTTTTGAACAAAACTATATTGGATGAGCTTATTCAAGTGAGTAATGATGATGCCTTTGAGATAACACGGCGTTTAGCACGCGAAGAAGGGCTTTTAGTTGGCATTTCTTCAGGAGCTGCGGTCAGCGCCGCATTAAAGGTTGCCGAAGCTTTGGGAGAGGGGAAAAACGTGGTTGCCATGGCACCGGATACGGGAGAACGGTATTTGAGCACAGATGTTTTTCATTAACCAAAACTAATTCGAGGTTCGAAGCGAAGCCAAAATTGAACAATACCTGGATAGATATTTAACTATACTTACACTTGTAGGAGTTGATTAACTCCTACAAGTGTAAGTTTTCGAATTATATTGCTTTACAAGGGAAATTACCCTATGCTAAACTACTTAATAGTGTATTAGCTTAAGGAGGACTTAGTCATGTCAGGACATTCAAAGTGGGCAAACATTAAACATAAAAAAGGTAAAGCAGATGCCCAAAAGGGAAAAATGTTCACCAAACTGGGCAGGGAACTGGTGGTTGCCTCCCGCGCCAGTGGGGGGGACGTTAACGACTTTCGATTGAAAATAGCCATTGAGAACGCCAAAGCAGAAAATGTGCCCAATGAGAACATCCAACGCGCAATTCTTAAAGGGGCTGGCGGAGCAGAAGGAACAGTTTATGAAGAGCTTCGTTATGAAGGGTATGGCCCTGGAGGGGTTGCCATCATGATTGATATTTTAACAGATAACCGCAACCGGACTGCCGGAGAGATTCGCTTTATCTTTTCCAAAAATGGCGGAAACATGGGTGAGACGGGTAGCGTCGGCTGGATGTTTGAAGAAAAGGGGCAATTGAGGATCTTGCGCGAGGGACTTAAGTTAAGCGAAGATGATGTAATGATGTTGGCCCTAGACGCAGGCGCTGAAGATTTTGAAATAGATGAGGAAGGGTATGTAGTATACACCACTCCTGAAGCTATGGAAAGCGTACGTCAGGCTCTTCTGGATCAAAAGATCTCTATTGTAGAAGCTGTGATTAGCCCGATTCCGCAAAATACCATCGAGATAACGGATACAGACCAGGCGCGGAAGTTGGTCCGGTTGATGGATAAACTTGAAGATCATGAGGATTCACAAGGAGTGTACTCCAATTTTGAATTGGCGGATTCTTTGGCAGATGAAGACTTTTAGGCGAGCATGGTCCCACTTATATAAGTGGAGTCTTAACTAAATCCCTAACTACATAACTATTAATTAATGCCCTCCTGGCAAGTATAGCGCAATTGACAAGGTCGGGAGGGTTATTCATTATGTCTAGATATATCAATCAATTTCAATGTTTCCTTAAGGCGCGATAAAAAAAAACATGCAGCCAGTTCCTAAATAAACTGAAACCTCATGTTTTGAATTATCTAACTAAATATAATTTTTCAATCAACTACCTTTACTAAAAGAGCTACCATGGTTCCTTGTGCGTTGTTAGATGTCTACGATTTCCAGCATACCTTCGGGGCATGCCTTTGCACAAATGCCACAAGCAATACACTTCGATGCAACTGAAGCTTCATTAGGCTTCACGATGAGTTGGTAAGGACAAGCATCCACGCACTTCCCACAGGATGTGCAGAGTTTCTTATTGATCATGTACACGCCCTTGGGATTCTTGGTTATGGCACCGAATTCACAGGCTTCTGCGCATTTTCCGCATTGGTCACAGGTCACAGGTTCTCCACCATTCTCAGTTCCGGTAATCTGGATGCAGGATTTGTTGATATCCATTTCCTTATAGAATACCTCAGAACATGCCACCATGCATTGGAGACATGCCATACAGGTTGTGCCTTTTTTAATTGACAACTTTTTCACAGATTTTTCTCCCCCTCATTTCATTTAAATGTAGTTTAGGCTTCAAGATTCCCATGGCTTATCAATATAGTATAGACTAGCTGATCCTTTGCTTGTCTTTCAGGCTAAAGCCTGTGATGCTTTCTGGATTATATTTTCGACAGTACTCTATAAAATTCCTGCTTATTATCCAGTTCTTCGAAAAAGGAGTTTACCTCAAGGGCTCCGGCCATGACACTCGCTCGGTTGAGGAATGCGCTTTTTACAAATCCCGCCAAGGTATTGATTCAAGTGTTGTCTTGTTATAACATTAACTACGTTGCCCCTGGTAATAATTAAGTGGGTATCGAACTGACTAAACAACTTGTTTAACACTTTTCACTAATTTCCGAGCTTAAACAGACGGTATTTTCTCTAAGCCTTCCAGTTATTAATTAAAGTTGGAATTGAAGTGAACTCGTTCAACTAAAGTTGAACATCGAGACTTCGGTGACGAAAGCCTCCAGTACGATAGTCTCCACTGGAGACTATCGTCACCGAAGCAGAGCATAGGGGACCACTCCCACTTGTAGAAGTGGGAGTCTCACGATTGGATGAACTATCGAAAAGGAGTTATTAAGTTGAAAGATACCAAGTTAATAAAAGGGACGTTAATAACCTTAATTGCGGCGGCTAGCTTTGGAGCCGCTGCACCTGTGGCCAAGCTTCTCTTTTCTATGGGGGTAACCCCCTATTTTATGTTAGCCATCAGGTTTCTAATTGCGTCAACTTTGTTATGGGGATATATTTTTGTAAAAAGAAAAGAAATAAACTTCAGACTTGAAAAAGAGCAATTGTTAGTCATGTTTTTAATTGGTGGATTGATCTATTTCTTAACAACCAGTTTATATTTCAATGCAATCAAGTATATACCTGTATCACTGCATGTAATGATTTTTTACACTTACCCGTTCATGGTTAATCTCTTTGCGTTGATAGTTCTAAAAGAAAAAATGTCAATTAAACAAATTGTTGCTCTTTTTGTGGCTTTTGGAGGTATTTTATTAATCCTCACGGATTTGAACTCGGATATCAAAATGATCGGTATTGTATTATCGATTTTAGCAGCAATATTTAATGGTACATATGTACTGGCGCTGGGATTAAAGAAAATTAAAAACGTTAATTCAGTCGTTACTGCAGCATATACAAATACCTTTAGTGCCTTAACATTTATAGCATACTGTTTAGCTATAGGTGAAACAAACTTAAATATTGATCTAATTGTCTGGCAAGGCATCGTATTTATTGCACTGGTTCCCACTGTAATCGCAATTATCGCGCTTTCAGAAGGCATAAAAATGATTGGTGCTGCCAAAGCGTCTATCATCAGCACATTTGAACCAATTGAAGGCGTCATATTAAGCATAATTATCTTAGGAGAGCAATTGGTTATAAATCAAATTTTCGGAGTAGTGTTTGTTATTCTAGCCATAGTCGTGATTAATTTAGATGACAGGAAAACAAAGCTCGTAGTAAATAAATAAAGTCCACTATAAGTCTTGAGTGTGGAGGAAATAGGGGAGATGTAAAAACTTATGAATAAGATAGACCCCACAATAATTGTATCATTTTTTGAATGATTTAAGGCTATAATAAACCCATCCAGAAGAAGCCAGAGTTATCCAATAAAGAGATAAAAGGGGTGATGGAAATGTCCTATATCGTTGATTTTATAAATGTGTCTACGGTTGGTTTAGAGTCTTCACCTGTAGTAGAAGCGCTTGCTGGTTTACGTGCTAATGAAGCCCGTTACTTTATGAACAAATACAAGCATGAATTTACGGTTGTACCAGCTAACGAAAGCCAGGAGACCCTTGATTATGTGAACCGAATTTTGAAAGAAGAACGTGATATTGAGTTTGCGGCCAAACCTTTAGAAACGTCACGTTTTCAAGTGGAAAATATCAAAATGGCCTACGTCTTTTATGAGGATGGTCTTGAGGTCAACGTCATGTATACGGTTGATGACCTTAAGAAGCGGGCCGTTGGTTTTAAGCTTTCTGAGGGGATGGAGGTACCAAAGGAGTTAGAAGGGAAGTTTAAGTTTGCAAGGCAGAAGTCTAAACTAGCTGGAACAATTCGGGGTTCGTTTTTTGTAATTAAAGGAGAATATTAAAGCGTTTAGGTAGTATTATTTGGGAAAATGCATGACGTTAGTACTCCAACAGCAACGATTAATTTATGCCCTCCTGGCAAGAATAGAGCTAAAAGACAAGTTCAGGAGGGTTATTCATTATGCCCAGATATATCCTAATGATTTTGGTATTAATTGTCGGATTGGGAATTGGCAGCATCGTACCTGCAGTAACATCTTGGTGGTACGATAGCAATCGTGCAGGTAGCGCACTGAAGGTAATTGATGCAGATTCTGCTTCTTCGAACGATGAGACTGCAAAGACAGTCTATCATTTTGAGATCGAGCAAGGGGTGTTATCCGTGATCGAAGGAACCCCGGGAGCGAGTGGCCGAGTCCTTGTGACAGGATTAGATGTCCAAGCTTGGCCCAAGGAGATGGCGGATATCGCACCCAAGGTCGTATTCTATTCCCTAGATGAAGTTCAGTCGTTTATTGATACGGTAAACGTGGCGTGAGTAGAAAGGTATTTTTGAAGAGAGGAAATCGTCCGTCTTCTGTCGAAACTATTAGTTTGAAAGGAAGACGATCGATGATTATATTGGGGATTGACCTTTGTTAACTGGTGCCCAATTAGGTATTCCAGTCTATGAATATGTAAAAACAGCGGAGATGATAAATTTCTAACGGATAGTTCGAGGAGTGGAATGATTGGGTAAAGCCATGAAACGTTCCCTCTGAGACTACGGTAAAAAGGAAAGTTTGTTGTCAGATCGTTTAATTAAACGGTCTGGCTTTTTTGCTATTGGAGATATCAAATGTTGTTTGTTATTTAGGAGGAATATTTAGAAAACGTGTGGAATGTTTGATTAAAGTTGGTTGGGATGTGTAGGGTATATAGAATTTGAGGTTATGAGAGGGATTGGACATGTGGTGGATATTTAAGATTAGAAGGAAAGAAATAGTACAAATCTTTCCAAACCTTCTTTTTTTTATACTTGCAATACTCTTGCTGATTTCAGGTTGCACTAAATCTAACTTACAGAAAACAGTTCACGCTGAAGCTATGAGCGGAATCATAGATCTTACTAGTATGAACTTTGATAGGGATAGCCCTGTGAAACTGGATGGGGAATGGGAGTTCTACTGGAATCAGCTACTGGAGCCGGAAGATTTCAAATCAAAGCGTCTGCAGATGACGGGATACATACATGCTCCCCAGTCCTGGAACGGATATATGGTTAATGGAAATAAACTCAAGGGAGACGGTTATGCTACTTACCGATTAAAAATAAATGTAAAAAATGAAGGTAGAATATACGGTCTTAAAGTTTTGCCAATGGGAACAGCCTACAAGCTTTGGGTGAATGGAAAGCTGGTTTCATCAAACGGTATGGTTGGAAGGGACAGGCTGGAGTCGGCTGCCCAGTACCTTGAAAAAGTAGTGTTCTTTACCTCACAACAGCCCGAGGTTGAGCTTGTTTTGCAAATATCGAATTTCTATCACCAAAAGGGTGGTTTCTGGTACTCGCTGAATTTTGCTTCGGCTCAGCAGATGGAGAAAAGCATACTCTTTAAAGCCTGGTTTGACATGTTCCTGATTGGTGCCCTGATGATGATCAGCCTTTATCATTTCGGGTTGTACATTTTACGTAGGAAGGAACGTTCGACGTTGTATTTCAGCTTATTTTGCATGCTTGTATCCATCCGGAACCTGACTTTCAATGAATATATCTTGACCAGATTTTTTGAAGGATTAAACTGGGAAGCGGTTATCAAGATTGAGTATTTGTCTTTATACTTGATAGTGCCTGTATCCCTTGCATTTTTTAACTCATTATTTCCCGGTGAGTTCTCAAAACGGCTTGTAAAAGGAATGCAGGCTGTCTCACTGGCTTTCAGTGTTTTCGTTCTTGTCACTCCTGCACGAATATTCTCTTATACGGTAGACAGCTATCTTTACGGCATGATCCTAAGCATGATATATATTCTTTATTCTTTAACAAAAGCAGTCATGAGAAAAAGGGAGGGAGCGTTGCTTGTTTTTTCGGGATATCTCTTTCTTATGGTTGCAGGAATAAACGATATCATTGCCAAATTTACTGCAGTAAGTACAGGAATATTTTTCCCCTTGGGACTGTTTGTCTTCACATTTTCACAAGCCTTCATTCTGTCCAGGCGTTCGTCCAATGCGTTTTCCACAGTAGAGACTCTTTCGAAAGATTTGACGGTATATTCAAAAGAACTGGAGGAAAAAAACGCTTTACTGGAGAAAGTCGACAATATCAAGGATGATTTTCTAGCCAATACCACACATGAACTTAAAACTCCTTTGCATGGGATCATCGGAATTGCCGAATCCGTGCTGGAGGATGGCAGAAGCATGAGCAAAAAGCACTTTGAAAACCTGAAACTGATTGTGGCAAGTGCCAAGAGGCTTTCTAACCTGGTGAACGATATCCTTGACTTTTCGAAAATGAAATATCAGGATGTATTCCTGAACATAAAGCCTGTGGACATTTGGCAGGTGACTGAAGTTGTTCTGGCTCTTTTGAAACCGCTGGCCAATGTAAAGCAGCTTTCCTTGGAAAATGAAATACCTGAAAATACCCCTCTCATTTCAGCAGACGATGACAGGCTGAGACAGATCATGCAAAACATCGTGGGAAACGCTATAAAATTTACCGATTCAGGACAAATATCCGTTTCAGCTGTTGTAAAGGAAGAAATGCTTGAAGTATCGGTATCGGATACAGGAGTCGGTATACCGACAGACATGCTCGAAGACATATTCAGGCCCTTTGAACAAGGAATTCAGGCTGATGGGGGCGGATACGGAGGGACAGGACTAGGACTCAGTATCACCAGGAAGCTCGTTGAACTGCATGGGGGTGAAATAAATGCGCGTTCCGAGGGCGGGAAAGGTTCGGTATTTACGTTCACCATTCCTTTAAGCAGTGAAAAAGTCAATAAGAGCAGTACTTCTCCCGTAATAATCAATCCTCTGGAATACGAGCTGTCCATAACGGAAGACAAAGGGGAGTCTGGATTCAAATGCTCCGACGAACCCACGGCAACCATCCTGATCGCGGATGACGAGCCTGTGAATCTGCAGGTAATGATGAATATACTTGTTGAGCAAGGGTACGGTGTCATCACTGCCATAAATGGGCTTGAAGTATTAGAAAAAGCGATGGGCGGAGAAAAGCCCGATCTCGCGATACTGGATATCATGATGCCTAAAATGTCTGGATTTGATGTTTGTCGTAAACTTAGGGAAAAGTATTCACTCTTTGAGTTGCCCATAATTGTGGTAACCGCTAGAAACCGTACCGATGATATACTGGCCGGCTTTGAGGCGGGAGCCAACGATTTTCTATCCAAACCGTTTGACCGGAAGGAATTTAAAATGCGCACAAAGACGCTACTAGAACTTAAAAAATCAGTAGAACAGACCATCACAGCCGAATTGCGTTTTTTGCAGGCGCAGATCAAGCCCCATTTTATTTATAATGCAATGAATTCCATTGTGGCCTTATGCCGTGTAAACCCCGAGAAAGCGCGGGAAGTGTTGCTTGAATTGAGCAATTACCTGCGGGGGAACTTTGACTTTAATAGCACCGAAAAGTTTATCCCGCTCGATAAGGAATTAAGCCATGTGAAGTCCTATCTTGCCATTGAAAAGGAGAGATTTTCCGACAGGTTAACAGTCTTGTACGAAATCGACAAAAATATCAACCTGTTGATTCCTCCTCTGCTCCTGCAGCCTTTAGTTGAAAATGCGGTTCGGCATGGATTGATGCGGAGGTTGGAAGGCGGCATCATAAAAATTTCTGTAAGAGACATGGAAGACCATATCCTACTGAGAGTCGAAGATGACGGCGTTGGGATGGGTGAAGAGAAGCTGGTCGGTATTTTTGGGGAGAAGGGGGAATCTGTCGGAACAAGTGTCGGATTGCTAAATATTTCTAAAAGAATGAAAGCCCTTTATGGGTATGGTCCGGATATCAAATCAGGTATGGGAAAAGGGACAACCGTTGAAATGAGAATACCGAAACAGAAAGGATGAGTCAGATGCTGCGGGCTATAATTGTGGATGATGAAAAACTGGCCCTCGAAGAGTTGAGCTACATGCTCGGTCAATATGAGGATGTTGAAGTCATCGGGTGTTTTACAAACCCTGTGGAGGCACTCGGGCAGATCATTTTGAAAAGACCGGATATTGCGTTCTTGGACATTGAAATGCCGGTGATGAACGGTTTAAATCTTGCAAAAGAACTTGCAGGTGCGGTGAGGCACACTGATATAGTATTTGTCACGGCATTTGACGGATATGCCCTCCATGCTTTTGAGGTCAATGCGCTGGATTATGTTGTAAAGCCCGTATTTGAGGAGCGCTTGGACAAGACAATCCAAAGGATCCGTAGCAGGCAAAAGGACAGTAACAAGGTTGGAAGGAATATCATAGAGAAACTGAATGATATCGAGAAATCTGTTAAACAAGCTGAAGAAAAGTTTGTCGTTTGGAGAGATGAAGAAATTTTCCTTTTAAATGTAGCAGATATATTTTATCTTACTGTGGAAAACGGCAGTACGTTGGTTATTACAGAGAAAGGAAGATTTACTGCAAAAAGCAGTATCGATTTTTGGGAACAAAAGCTTAAGGGATATAATTTCTTCCGGTGTCACAGGGGAGGTCTGGTCAATATGGATTATGTAGAGAGGATCATACCCTGGGAAAACAAATGCTGTACCATAATTTTAAAAGAAGAAAAGCATAGAATCCCTGTTAGCAGAAGTAGAACAAAGGAATTAAAAAGGAGGTTGAAGATATGAATAGTCACTTTGCCTTTTCCCCTGGATGATGAACTGGTGGATGCCGTAATGATACTCCTTGTCTCGAAAACTTAAGTCAAAGGAGAGAACCCTCCTTATTGACTTGAACCGTTCGAATGCCGAAAGTAACAGTTCAGGTCGAATTTAGGGCAAGTTTATAGATCCTTCACATATTTCTATTGAAAAATGTATAATAAAAAACGGTATTTCATAAATAAGCGTCTTATGGGGGTATATGACTGGCGTGAACATAGCTAATACACATATTCATCAAAGCAAATTGCCAGAATGGGCTATACGGAACCACTACTAAAATGGGTTAGGATACAACATAGTTAAAAAAGGGGGGGTAATTAGGTCGGTTTTCTAGATATACATATTCAAATAAGACAATTGGAAGGGAGACGGAGATTGTGAATTATCGTAAGTTGAGACCTTTAGTTGCTGTTGGAATGATTTTGTTTGTGCTCATGTTTATTACTGGTTGCGGTGATGGTATAAAAGATGATTTGCTAAGTTATTCACAGAACACAAAACCCTTGGAGAAATTTGAGAACGAATCGATTAAAACCTTTTCTGCAATAGTCAATAAGACTTCGAACGATGAGGAAGCTATTAAATCACTTCAAGAAGGGGTCATTCCGAACTTGCAGAAGATTCAAGGCGGGTTAGAAGTACTTCAACCGAAAACTACTGAGGTCCAAAAACTCAAGGATACCCATATAAGTATTGTCAAGGCTCAGACAGAAGCGGTCAATCTGCTTATTGACGGCCTTAAGCAAAAGAAAGATGAAATTGTCGATCAAGCGGTTACTAAATTCACTAAAGTCGGAAGTGATCTGGATGCCTACAATAAGGACTTTGAAAAACTTGCCAAAGACCACGGGCTGGAAGTGGAAAAATAGGAGAGGATTGAAAAGAAGAATGATTGTCGCAGCAGCCGGAACTTTATAATTTGGGATTTATTGACTGGAATTAATTAAAAGTCCTGTTAAAAAAGAAAGAAGGAAAATAATTTGCACAAAAAGGTTAATTACTATTTATTTCTGTTCTTTTTTATCTTCAGTTTCTTCAGTGCAGGGGTTACCAAACCATTGCTAGCTGAGGAGACGGTACCCCAAGAAAATTTAATAAAAGTCATTGAAGTTAATCAAGCTCTTAGTTATATCAAGGATATTCAGACTGGGGATCTCAGCCTCAATCAGGATCTGGTAGCGGGCAAGGATACCGCGATTCTGGTTCGTTTGAGCCAGAATGTTGCCGTAGACACCCAGAACAAGACTCAAACAGTCGAGGTATCCCATAATGGGGTTCTGGTGACAACTCTTACCCCTTCCCCACAGAACGAGCCTAGCAATTGTCTTGTTTTTGAGCCCAACACACGGGAGGAAGCACAAAACTGGGCGGCAGGTAATTACAAATTCACAGCCAAAATCGGCTCTAGTGAATTAACCAGAGATGCCCAATTTACTACCCGTCGAGTTTTGAATGTCTTGGCAGTTCCGGTCAAGGCCAATTACGGTGGAGTTGTTAAGGACGTCACCGGAGCCTGGAAGCAGGCGGGCAACTATACTGCTCAGCTCTTCCCAGTATCCACCGAAGGTTTTAACTGGGTCCAAGGACAGGATCTGGATTGCTCTGATATCGAATATGACTTAAAGACCGACGACGGACAAAAGAAGCTCTGGGAATCTTTATGTAACCTGCAGGTTAAAGATGAAAATGGAAATAATAAGTACGAACTGATTATTGGCTTCGTTTTAGATCGCCAGGGAGCTACGGGCACAACGCAAGGGTATACGTATGGTAAGCCAGCGAATATTGTTACGGAATCCGATAAAGATATGTGGGCTACGGTAGCCCATGAAATTGCCCATTGCTATGGAATAGGCGACGAGTATACAGGAGGATCAATACGCATGTCCATTAACCCTGCCCCGCTGGGCATGACCGGCACGGACTGGGATAGTTCAGCAGCTATCGCGGCCTCGAATCAGTACTTTAAACCTTACGGTGGATCGAGCGGTAGCGAAGGTTCGAGTATTAAGGAAGAAATCCCCTTCGATTTTGCTAGTCGTGAACAACTTCCTGAAAAGGCTAGTTTCATGGGGTCAAACGGTATTCAATCAGATTATTGGATCTCTGCTCCCATCTGGAAACAGTTATTTACATCCTTTGCACCTTTACCTTCCTTAGAAACAATGCAATCGTCCTCCACGACAGTATCGAAACGTTCAGTCAGTTTGTTGGAAGAAAAGCAGACGATCCCTGTGGTTGATGCTTCTGGCTGGATTAATAAAAATGACGCTATCCCTGTCGATTGCACTGACCCTTGGTATTCCTATACTATTCCTACCAGTTCGTTTATTAGCAACACCGGTGCTTACTCAATACAGGCAAAAAATAATGCTGGTACGATACTAGGAAGCCAAAGTTTTGATCTCAGATTTGTAGAGATGGGTACTACTCCTAAGCAACTTGAAGAAGTGCCCGTGGAAAATTGTATAGTACCCTTCCCGCTTGGAACAACAAAATTTGTATTCACCCATAACGGACAGTCAATTGGGGAGAAAGCAGTCAGCCTTCATGCTCCAGTTGTCGAAATCAAATCACCCATTCCAGGTCAGACAGTTTCTAGTCAGACTAATATCACCTGGACAGCATCGGATGTTGATAATGACCCTCTGACTTACGAAGTCCTCTACAGTCATAATGGGAAAGATTGGATTAGTATAGCTTCTGATCTTACCACCAAAAACTTCACTTACGATTTCAGCGACCCCGACCTACCAGGGGGATCCCAGGCTCTGATAAATGTAATTGCTTCGGATGGTGTTCGATGCACCGAAGCTCTTAGCGCCACATTCAGTGTAAGCGTCAAACAGCCTGAACTCTATTTCTTAACCCCTGAAGATCTAACCCTTCCTATGAGTTATTATAAAAATGAAGAAATACTCTTCGAAGCAGATGCCTATGATGTACAAGATGAATCATTAACTGATCAGAACTTAGTTTGGACGGATGCCAGCGGAGCAGTGCTCGGAAAAGGATCGTATATTCTTCTGGATAAAGCTCCGGGATCCTATGCTGTCACTCTGACGGCCACCAATAGTGCTGGAGCGAAGACTCAGCAAACGATTCAATTCACGGTCAAAAATGAGGAAGATCCCGATGCTTTCCATCCCCTCAACAACGCAACAGATGAACTGAGCGTTGACGCCACCAAGGTATGGCGGATCAAGCTTAGCCAAGCGGTCAACCCAACTAGCGTCACTCCAGAAAATGTCTATGTCTCTTATATAAATAGTTCTGATATTGAAGAGAATTGCCTAGTGGACTTTAGTTATGAAGATAATAACAAAACCATCGTAATTAGCCCTAAAACCCCTACGACCTATAAGCAGGGCGAGCATTACACCCTTTGGGTAAAGGACCTAAAGACAGCAAGCAAGGGGAGTAATTTGAAAACCAGAATATATCGGGACTTCACGATTAAATAGTGTGTAAAATGGGTGACGGGGTCGAACCCTAAAACAATGGTAAATAATTCTGATAATCTAACCAATAAAAGCTCGTCGGGTTACTTCCAGACGAGCCTCTTTTTACCCTTTGTTTTTTCTCACTCCCACGGACGGCAGTCATAGCTTGTATCTCACCACCGTGACGGTATTCGGTATATAGGCAACTACCAATGCCACATATAAGGTCGGCGGGGACAATAATGTCCTTCTGTTATACGGATGGAGCAATTATCCCGAAATTTACTTTATGAAAAAACCTAGACATACATTTACCGCGCATCTGGCTATGTCAATGGCTTGTTTTGCTTCTTCCTTAGCATATTCAAACCAAGGTAATGCTAATTGTTTATTCTCCGACGCGTTCATAGACTACCTTCCCCTCCCTTAAAGCCGTTCCATATATGTAACCACTGATGTTTTGTTTTTGTTCAATTTCTTGTCTAGTGGCGACAATCACGTCTTTAGGAACACCGAAGCCTTTTAGCACACGTCTGATTGCCACTTGAGTATCTCGCTTTGAACCGTTGTAGGGCATGATAACCAAAAAATCAACATCACTATGTTCATTATTTTCGTGGCGTGCTCAAGAACCAAATACTATAATTTTATCCGGTGCAAAGTAGTTTATAATATTGTTTGTCATAGACTGAACTATCTGATCAGTGATCATTTTACAGTCACTCACTCCTTACAGAACATCAGGTATAAAATCTAACATTGATTCCATTGCCAATAATTACCTATAAAATAGCATCATTAAGTATTTTACGCAATGAGGTTTTATACTTCACCATAATTACCGCAAATACTTGGTTGTGGGCGATATGCCTAGCCTCAAATTTAGTATCAACACCTAGTCCATTCTTATGCCCTGTGTCTCTATGGCAATTGTTGCATCCTTCGCCGTTTTTAATCTTCTTAGCGAGGTTTTCTGGCATAAGCGGCGCATTTTCTTCTGGTTTAAAGTCACCCAAATGGCAGTTTATGTAATTTGAATCATAATAGACAGACTTCATCAGAAAAGAATAATCACCCTTCAGATGAATACCAACATCTTTTAAACCACGAATCGTTATATCGAGTCTGTGAAATGGTCCTCGAGTTTCGTGACAGTATCGGCAGTCAATATTTTTGTGAGGTGATTTTTCCCATGCTATTCTATACGGTGCTGCTTCGTGGCACTTAGCAAGACTAATTCCTTAATAGCATAACGATTAATTTATGCCCTCCTGGCAAGAATAGAGCTAAAAGACAAGGTCAGGAGGGTTTTTCGTTATGTCCAGATATATCGTAATGAGTCTGGTTCTAATTGTCGGATTGGGAATTGGAAGCTTTGTACCTGCAGTAACATCTTGGTGGTACGATATAAATCATGCCGATATTACCTCGAATCCTTTCAACGCAGAATCTATTTCAACGAAGGAGGCTAAGGCTACCTATCATTTTGCGATCAAGCAAGGGGTGTTATCCGTGATCGAAGGAACACCGGGAGCGAGTGGCCGAGTCCTTGTGACAGGATTAGATGTTCAAGCTTGGCCCAAGGAGATGGCGGATATTGCTCCCAAGGTCGAATTCTATTCCCTAGATGAAGTTCAGTCGTTTATTGATACGGTAAACGAACCTTTGTGGCGTGAGTAGAAAGGTATTATGAAAGAAAGGAAATCGTCCGTCTTCTGTCGAAAACTATTAGTTTGAAAGGAAGACGATCGATGATTATATTGGGGATTGACCCTGGAACGGCGATTATGGGGTATGGTTTAATAGAACAAAAAGGGAATCACTTAAGTGCGCTCGCTTATTCATGCTGGCGTACGCCGGCTCATACGCCATTAGCAAAGCGTTTGTTAATGTTATATGAACAAATTGTGCCGTTCCTTAGGGAACACCCTCCGGATCACATGGCGGTAGAAGAGCTTTTCTTTAACAGCAATACCACGACCGCCCTAGCTGTTGGGCATGCTCGAGGAGTTGTTTTGTTAACTGGTGCTCAATTAGGTATTCCAGTCTATGAATACACCCCGTTACAGGTTAAACAAGCGGTTGTGGGATATGGAAGGGCTGAGAAGAAACAAGTTCAGCAAATGGTTAAAGGATTGTTAAGACTGGATCAAATCCCCAAGCCAGACGATGCTGCAGATGCCTTAGCCGTTGCGATCTGTCATGCTCATAGCTATGCTTTGGACCGGAGAATGGAGGAATTTCGATGATTGGGATGTTGCGAGGTAAGGTGTGGGAAATCCAAGCAGAGCGTTTGGTGATTGATGTCCAAGGGGTTGGGTATTTACTTACAGTGCCTTATGGGCTCTTGTCTAAGTCTTGTCCTGGACAAGAACTGGTTGTGTACACTCATGTGATTATGCGCGAAGATGATTTAGCCCTTTATGGATTTTCTTCCGTAGAAGAAAAGCAACTTTTCCTGGAAATGTTGAGTGTTTCAGGCATTGGCCCTAAAGCAGCGATATCACTTCTTTCAACTTTCGGTGCGGTTCAAATTGAAAGTGCTATTGTAAGTGAAAATCTAACTTTATTAACAAAAGTACCTGGGATAGGGAAGAAAACTGCCTCTCGACTTATTTTGGAATTAAAAGAAAAATTTAAAGGACATGTTTCTTTACCAACTGGAGGAGAGTCGATCTCGACCTCTTCTCCCCTTACGCACTCAGAAGCCTTACAGACATTACTGGCTCTCGGCTTTGGTTTGGAGGAAGCAAGGCAGGCACTTGGACGTCAAAAGGATGGTGGAGACTTAACGACTGAAGAGCAGGTGAAAAAGGCCCTGCGCATGTTGGCTGGCGGTTAGAAAGTATAAGTTTCCGGTAGGGCCCTTCTCACCACCACAACACGTGCATCCGTCATCGATTTAAGCGTGTTCTTGTAATGTGGTCCATTAGGATCGGCTGGCTCGGTTTGGCTATTCTTATCTTAAGGAATTTGCAGCGTCCTTCAACGTCGCGATTGAAGCAGTTGAAAAAGTCGGAAAGCTGCAACCCAACGAAGAAATGGTCAACGACTTGGTCAGTATCGTTACTTGTTTTAGTGCAAGGCTGTATGGTGCTAGAGGGGGCAGAAAGATTAAGCAGATGCTTGTTCAAACCATAGAAGGCTTGGAACAGGAACGAGGTGAGTCTGATGAAAACAACCATGAAAGCGATTCTGGTAAATCTATCGAATGAACAAAAGGCAATCTTAAATAACCTGATGCTAGTCTTTTGTACGGCCATTCGCTACTCGTTTAAGCGACTACTCGAAGGGCAATTTATTGGAGACCTAGAAAAGGTTGTGGCACATAAGTACAACTTGAATATCCGTCAAGCGAAAGACGCTGTGGAATCGGCAAGGCAGACGATTGCTTCACAGCATGAACTCGTTAAGCTCTATCACGGAAACTACAGTAAGAAGGTTGAGGCACTTGTTAAGAAGCTTAAGAACCCTAGGTTAACTGAACGCAAGGTAAAATCACTAACAGCAAAACTGGAGAAACGTCAGCGTAGGCTAGACTATTGGACAGCGTTTTTGACGAGTAAGACCTTCCCGCCAGTTACCTTTGGCAGGAAGGAAATGTTTCTAAGACGGTGTAAAGGATTAATTACGAAACAGGAATGGAACGATTGCCGGAATAACCGAATTTATAGTCGTGGCGATAAGTCAAAGGGCGGTAATCCAAATCTAAGAGTCGTCTTTAAGGATGGAGTAAGTTTCATAGAAATCTCGACGCTTGAGAAAACGGTGAAGAACAGAGCAGTTAAGGTCTTAATGCCGATTTATTTGCCACAAAAACTCTCAAAAAAGACAGGTAAAGTCAATGGTATTCAATACAGGAAGATGTTTATGGATTCGCTAGAACGAGGTGAGGCCTACCAAGTGGAGTTAATCAAACGAGACGATAAGTATTACGCGCATATAACGTTTGAAGAGCTTAAAGCGAAGGTTATTTACACGGGGCACATGAACATGATCGGTATAGATACAAATCCGGATGGGTTTGCGTTAACCAAAATCGATAGATTCGGTAACTACAGAGGTCACACCTATTTGAAGCAACATGAATTAACCTTCTGTCGGAGCAATCGGCGCACGAATTTATGTGGTGAGCTTGTGGCTCAGGCAGTAGACTATGCCTTGGTCAGACAATGTGGAGTTACCGTGGAAGATTTGAAGTTTAAGGACGACCGCGATGTGTCGAGCAAGTTAGCAAGGGTGAGTAGCCCGTTTGTATACGCCACGCTACTGATGATGTTGGAACGTAGCTGTCTGCGTAACGGGGTTGAATTCGCCAAGGTAAAGCCCCAATATACCAGTAAAATTGGGCTATATAAGTATTGTCACCAATATGGAATGGATGTTCATAACGGCGCAGCTTTAGTCATTGCAAGACGAAGTTATGGGTTCAAAGAAGCTGTACCGAAATTGCTTGAAGAGAGATTAGTGCCTAAGAAAAAACTGATCGCCTTTAAGAAAATGAACGAATGGAGTAAATGGAGCGAGATTACTCGTCAAATTACTAAATTATTCAAGAAACGAAAGGAAGTGAATACTCCTGGTTTATGGATAGTGCGTAGGAAAGAACTGCTAGGGATCGCTTAACGATTAACTTTAAAATAAACCACTGCACTTGTACACTTAGTTGAAAGGCTTGTGCGGAGTTGTTTAAGGGGCTGACTAACCGTCGCACATCTGTTGTACTTAATTGATGCGCTTAATTAAGGCGATATGGATGTTTAATACAAGAGTATTGACCTAAGTAGCTGAATCCTGTGGTGCTACCGCTTTGTTTAGTCAACAAGGTGAAAATGCTAAATTGTGTAGGTTTGTGTAGTAATATTTAGTATTTAGAAACCAGGTTCGTTGCAGTTTATGGAAGTAGGGGGAGTTTTAGCGCCAGGTGCGATTAACCGAATTGGACTCAATCAATTTCAACTAGGCGAGCGTATCTTAGTAGAAGTTGTTCGAAAAATAGGAGAAGGTGAAGGGACGGTACGTGTAAAAGGGCAAGAGGTGTCTGCCCTGTTAGAGACTTCGACCCAAGCCGGGGAAAGATTCTGGGTAAAAGTAACCGATGTAAAAGATGGAATCTTACTTTTAGTACGTGAACCTTCAGCTGGGAAGCAAGGAGGATTGCCTGAAGTTCCTCAACAGATTCAACAGCTAGCTGAGAGAGGGTTACCTAATAATCAAGAGATTATAACGCTTCTCAAAGCATTTTCAATTGACAAACAAGGAATTTTGACATCTTTATTCGAAACAATTCCCGAAATGACTGCGGGAACAGTCCAGGGTACAACTCCAGGAACAACAACTCAGGAGACAACGCAGGGAACAGTACAGGGTACAACTCCAGGAACAACAACTCAGGAGACAACGCAGGGAACAGTACAGGGTACAACTCCAGGAACGACAACTCAGGAGACAACGCAGGGAACAGTCCAGGGTACAACTCCAGGAACGACAACTCAGGAGACAACGCAGGGAACAACTCCAGGAACAACTCAGGAGACAACGCAGGGAACAGTACAGGGTGCAACACCAGGAACAACTCAAGAGACGACACCAGGAACAGTACAGGGTACAACACCAGGAACAACTCAAGAGACAACTCAGGGAACAGTACAGAGAACAACTCCAGGAACGACAACTCAGGAGACAACGCAGGGAACAGTACAGGGTACAAC
>LOEW01000195.1 GCA_001516045.1 Desulfosporosinus sp. BRH_c37 | reverse complement strand
TCGGCGATACTCTCCACTGGAGACTATCGTCACCGAAGCAGAATAAGGTGTATCACTCCCACTTGTAGAAGTGGGACTCTTACGATTTGGATAATCAACTTTTTCAATATCTTTTTGGTTCATTCCCACCTCCCTAACTCTAAGGTTTATAAATGAAGACCATTTCAGAGACAACACATTTTATTTATACTATTTTTAATATTCTGATATTATACGACAAAAATTAAAGGAACCTGCTTTAAGCATTTTCCAAATTCCATAGGAAACAACTCCAGCGCAATCTAGCTTAACCTTACCACCTACCAACCTACTTTTGAGTACAGACTCACTTATCGAGTCATAATCTTCAGTTCATAATAATGCAAGATAAGTTCCAAAATTCGATATGTAATCTATTTCTAACCCGAACGGTTTTAGTTTGATCCTCTAATGTTTAATTGAGCTGTTAAACAGTCTAATAATCAAATCAATAGTTTTTTTTATAAATAACCTAGGGTACAAAACTCTACCATTGTACCTACCTATAATTTGGAACTGATTGATAATCTTTGAAATATTCATTAAATCTATTAGGTACACTTATTTACCACTTATTCAGCCATTGTACCACCCTTATAACTTTAGCTTGGAATTAATTTATATTTTTGAATCTTACGAAGAACCGTTGGATGCGAAACGCCTAAAACCTTAGCTGCCTGCCTGATCGTCGGATAAGCCTGCAGAGTTTTACGCAAGAGTTCTATCTCCAACATTTCGACAGCTTTTTCGAAAGGCATAGGTTCATTAACCTGAATTATGACAGCCTGATGTTTGGGAACATTACTCTCAGTAAAAGGTAGATGTTTAAGGGTCAAAATCTCATCTTCATTCATGATCAGCATTCGTTCAATCAGATTTTCTAATTCGCGGACATTACCTGGCCAAGGATGACGTTCAAAAGCCAACAGTACTTCAGGTTCAAACCTAATATTGCTCCCATATTTTTTGTTAAAGCCTTCTAAGAAATGAATTGCCAAAGGAATAATGTCATCTGGGCGTGCCCTCAACGGAGGAAGATGAATTGGTACGACGTTTAATCGATAAAATAAGTCCGCCCGAAAGCTATGTTGGGCTACCATTTCTTCTAAGTCTTTGTTAGTAGCGGTAACGACCCGAACATTAAATTTGATGGGTTTGGCTGCACCAACTCTAAGCACCTCCTGTTGCTGCAACACTCGCAATAGTTTAACTTGCATATTCATTGGCATTTCCCCGATCTCATCAAGCAGCAAAGTCCCGCCCTCGCAAAGTTCAAAAATGCCCTTTTTCCCCCCACCGCGAGCACCGGTAAAAGCCCCCTCCTCATAGCCAAAAAGTTCCGATTCGAGCAAGTTTTCTGGAATGGCGCCACAATTGATTTGTAAAAAAGGACCATTGACACGCGGACTTAACTCATGAATTAATGTGGCCACAATCTCCTTTCCTACCCCGGACTCCCCAGTAATTAAGACGTGAGAATTAACATGAGCCACACGGACTATGAGTTTAAAAACCCTCTGCATACTCGCACTTCGGAATATGAATTCCTCATGCTGCCACAGTTTTGTTCGCAATTCCTTTATTTCGTGGGCATACCGGATATTTTGTTGTACTGTATTTTCAATCCGTTCACGCAAAAGATTAAGTTCAGTCATATCCCGAATATTACAGACTACTCGTAGAATTTCCCCTTGTTCATCTAAAACGGGGCTGCCGGTAATTAAGATTTCCTTACCAGTTTTTATTCTTTGTTTAATAGTTACTGGTTTTTTCTGGCTTAGAACAAGTAAGGCGACCGCCTGAGAAACCGTCCCGTCAGCTTGAAGCTCTCTAACATTACGACCAACACCGTTGTCATGTTTACACAAACCTGTAATTCTTTCATAACTAGTATTTACTCTTAACAGAGTTCCATCACTATCAATAATCCCCATTCCATCATAAGAGGATTCAAGAATAGCTTCAAATTCTTTATTTAACTCTTTAACGTGACCTAGTTCCGCGGCTAATGATTCTATATCAGAAACATCTTGAAATACGGCAATTGCTCCAATTACTTTGTTTCCTTGAATAATCGGCGTACGATTGGTGACCGTGATCAGTTCGCCTAGTTCCAACTTTTGCCCAAACTGGGGTTTACCACTAGTTAATACTGCTGGAAGCCCAGAATTAGGCAATACATCTGTGATTTTCTTACCGAGAACTTTAACGGCCGGAACTCCAAGCATGCGCTCCGCTTGACTATTGTAAATTGTAACTTTCTCATCAACATCAATAGCTAAAATTCCATTATGTACGGCGTTTAGAACCTCTTCTAATTCATTAAACCAAGACACCTCTGCCACCTCCCAACTTCAGTAAAATTAATTTTAACCTATTCTGAATAGTTCGACAACGACTTTTGACTCAAAGGCTCCCTTTGTTCCGTCAGTGGTTAACAATGCTATATACAGTATTCCTGAGATTCTATATCTCCTAGGACTTTCCGATAAAAACCCTGAACTCATAGTTGTGTAATAAATAAGTTGACATAAAAAAAAGCCCCGTACGATGCCATTTTTCACCGTCGGGACTTTTTCGTTTCTTGAAAAGTAATAACTACTCCTCTTCCGCTAAACCTAAGGCAATTTCTATCAAGGGGCTAAGATGCATCATCTTCATGCCAAGCTTATAGTGCTTATTCATGTCGTTAAACTGGTCAATGCAGTTATGACACGGAATGCATCCTATCTTGGCGCCGGTAGCTACTAATTGATCAACCTTAGGTTTTGCTTTAATCATACGCTGCCCTTTGGTCGCAGCTACTGCTAAAGCTCCTCCACCGGCTCCACAACAAATGTTATACTTACCGTTAGGATCCATGTCGCGGAAATCCATTACAGTATTCTCTAAGACATAACGTTGTGGTTCAAATACCCCTTCTTTTCGGACAGTATTACAGGGATCATGAAGGGTTACCGGTTGTGTATTTCTGGTTTTATCTAGTTTTAATGTGCCGTCTTTAACCCAATCGGCATACAATTCTACTATGTGGCGCACAGGGAACTTTTTCCCTTTCCAGTAAGTACGCGCAAACATTCTTGTCGAGCGGAAAGCATGGCCACATTCGGTGACAATAATTTCCTTAGGATTTAACCTCTCCGCTTCTTCGAATAGGGGACGTGAGATTTCACAGAACTCATCATTTTTACCCGTAAACAAACAAATATTGGTAGCATCCCAGCGCTTTGAGCTAAGCGTATAGTTTGCTTTGGCCGCGTGAAAAACGTTCAAAATTGTCTGTAGTTCACTGGGATAATGCTTAATCTCCCGAGCATTGAAACCAAACATAAAATCTGCATTTGGCACGTCCAAAGGAATCTTATATGAAGGATCTTTCAGAGCTTCCTGCATTAATTCCTCAATCCACTCGATAGTCTCATCATAATCAATTTGTTCTACACCCATTTGATTGCCTGTACGAATGTGGTCATCGGCAATGATCTGCAAATGGCCAGGTGGTACAGGAGTTTTGCCTCGGAAGGCTCTCGTGAGAGCAGCAATATTAACACCCATCGGACATTCTACCGTACACCGTTCACACATATTGCAATTCCAGACAAAAGGATCATTTTCAGCTTCTTCTCGCATACCAAGTGCTACTTTGCGAATAAATTTGCGAGGATCATTATCCTCCATTAAATCACTATACTTACAACCGGCAGTACACATACCGCAAGTAAGGCAATTGGAATAGTCATACCCATTCATTAAGGTTGCCACTTCATCGCGCAAGGTTGGATCTAAACTTTCAATTCTTATGGGTTCACCCATCTTACTATCACCTCCGGCCTTTTAATTAATATTCACTGGGTAATTCTTTTAATTGAGCCATGGAGAATACCGGTCCATCTTTACATACATATTCCGTTCCAATGTTGCAACGACCACAGATTCCCAGTCCGCACTTCATCCGCATTTCCAAAGAGGTGATGATCCGCTCAGGAGGAAAGTTAAGTTTTTCTAACACAGGTAAAGTATATTTGATCATGGCCGGAGGTCCGCACACTACTGCATAGGTGTTCACAGAAGAAGGGGCGATTTCCTCGGTAACTGTAGGAATAAAGCCCACGCGTTTATTCCAACCTTCTGCAGGCCTATCAATAGTTGTAACCAAGTTAATATTTGGATTAGTTTCCCACGCTGCCAATTCTTCTTTGTAAAGCAACAAGCCTGGGTTTCTAGCACCATAAATAACCGTAATATCACCATAATCGCCACGATGTTTTTCATCCAGCATATAGACAGCTAAGGAGCGCAGGGTCGTAAAAGCAAAGCCACCACCAATAATAACGACATTTTTGCCTTTAAACTCTTCTAACGGGTAATAGTTACCCAATGGTCCTCTTACCCCAACCATTGTTCCCTCTTCCATAAGGTGTAAGGCATTGGACACGCACCCAACCTTAGCAACAGAAAACTTAAGAATTCCAGGCTCTGTGGGGGATGTAGCAATACCGAACGGAGCCTCTCCGTGACCAAAAGCACTAATTTCAGCAAACTGACCTGGCATATATTTAAAGTTGTCTTCATCTTGTTTATTTAAAAACTGCAGTGTAAAGGTATTGATGTTTCTATCTTCCGTTTCCACCAAGTTTTTAACAAGTTTCATCGTAATAGGCATATACGGATTCAGTTCCATTAGTTCACCACCAATTCTGCTTTGTTGACCCCATCAATGACCTGTCGAATATCCATATTAACTGGGCAACTTTTGATGCAGCGACCACAGCCCACACATGATATATCCCCACTGTTATGGACAAAATAGTTGAACTTGTGCATCATCCGCTGACGCCAGCGGGTTTTTTTCTTGTCCCGTGGGTTATGGCCAGAAGCGTGTAAGGTAAAGAGGGGCGCCATACACCCATCCCATGTTCTCACTCGAGTACCATCATTCTTGCGCACTTCCTCGGAAATATCGAAGCAATGGCAGGAAGGACAAGCGAAAGTACAGGCATTACACCCTATGCACTTTTCTTGAAGGGTATCCCAATAGCTATTGTCAAACATCTTATCTAGTTTGCTAGTGATAGTTGAGACATCTACTTTACTAGTTGTTTGGGCACTTTTAATCGTGTCTACTCGGGCATGATCTTCAGTTGATAATTCTTCAAGACCCGCTAAGCCAGCAAATAAAGCCTTACCTTTCTCACTGATAACTTCTACCTGATAGGCATCTCCGAGATCAATCAGAAAAACATCTGAACCAGCACTACTGGCGGGAGAAAAGCCCATTGAAGAACAAAAACAGGTAGGGGCAATTTTATTGCAGGCGACCCCAATAACAACGGTATTATCGCGACGCTCAAAATAATACGGGTCTGTATACTGATCATTTTTAAAAACTGTATCTAAAAGGAGAAAGCCTTTAGCATCACACGGTCTGACTCCAAAAAGAATCGTTTTCTTAACCTTCAGTTCGTTCTTGACGGTAACATCTTTACCTTCCTTTTTATATGACAAAAGTTTCTCATGTTGAGGAAAAAAGAAGGATTTAGGAGGAAGCTTAGAATTTAGATAATCCTGTTTGACTTCTGAGAAGTTCTTTACCGCTTCGTAATTAACTCCTTCTGCTTCACTAACCGGAGCAATTATTTGGTACTCGGCGGCTAAAGCATCGAATGATTGGCCAAATTTCTCTTTACTTATCTTCATTTTCTTCACCTCACTCCTTTACCAAGAACGCTTCAGGATCATCTGCACTGTACACATTAAGAGCTGGTTGAATATCTTCGCTGATACCCGCTTCATGGTTATACATAACTAAAACATCTTTGGCCGATTTGCGGTTCATAGCTCGTATATCTACCCCTTGTGGACAGGCACGGGTACACGCACCACAATCAACACACCGTCCTGCTAAATGGAGAACACGCCCAGCTTGGAACATAAGATTTTCCGAACGATCAACTCCACCTGTAAGCCACTTAGGAGAATTACAATCCACAAAGCATTCCGGGCAATAGCACATCGGACAGGCATTACGACAGGCGTAACAGCGAATACATTTACTCATTTGCTCGTTAAAGTAGGCTTGACGCTCACTATCAGATTTGTTTTCCATTTCGATAACATCCGCAAAAGGGGTCGATTGAGAAACATTTACGGTCCCGCCCAGATGAATATCCTCAATTACAGGATTAGGATAACGGCAGGTTTGACAAGTTGCGTCTTTCACTTCAGCAAAGCTAAACTCCTTAGAACCTTCCATTCCCTTAACGGAAATCTTTCCATCCGTAATCGTTGCTTCGATGATTTCTCCGGTTTGGATCTCAATAATCTTTTTATTGATTACGCCTTGGCAGGAAACACCGATGATATAGAGATCATCTCTGACCACCTGATTTTCCTGCATTAAGACAACCAAAGCCCGACTATCGCACCCTTTGGCAACGATAGCTTTTTTCCCTGCAGTCTGAGCAACATAGGTCGCTAGATTATTTTCACAGGTTGCGTCCCAGATCAAGCGCTCGACATCCTGAGGAGTACGCACGAAGCATGGTGTTGCTTTTAAAGGCAAAGAACCTTTTTCATAGCCGATAACAACGTCCACTTTCCCATCCGTCAGTAATTGGCGGGCTGTTTCTCGGATATTATTAATTAGATCATTCATCCGTTGCACCCCCGTCATCTACTGTAAAGATTCCCTTATTGGGTCCCAACGCACTAACACGCTCAGTAACCCCTTTCACTACTTCAGCAAATCGCCCACCTTCTGCTGCGGATACCCAGGAAAAATTGACTCGATCATCTTCTAGACCAACATGTTTCAAGAGAGACTGGATAAGCGCAAACTTCCTGCGAGCAACGTAATTACCACTGATATAATGGCAATCTCCGGGGTGGCAGCCGGAAACCAATACTCCGTCTGCCCCGTTAGCCATTGCTTTTAAGATATATAATGGATTAATTCTTCCCGAACATGGGACTCTAATCGTTCTAATGCTCGCTGGATATTGAATTCGACCGACACCGGCTAGGTCAGCTCCCGCGTAACTACACCAGTTACACAAGAAAGCGGCAATTTTAGGCTTAAAAACATTAGTATTTGGTTGGTTCATGTCTACCTGACTTTCTCCCATAATCATCTACCTTCCCATAATTATTCAATTTATAGGGAGTTTAACATTTGGACAATTTGCTCATTAGTACACCCTCTAAGACTGATAGCTCCGCAACGGCAGCTTGAAGCACACGCCCCACACCCTTTACAGAGAGCGTCGTTCACTGTGGCTACGCGGTTGACTAAGTCGACGGTAACTGCCTTAGCCGAACAAATAGATTCACACGTACCACAAGCGGCACATTTACGTTTATCAACAAATGCATTCAAACCTGCTGATTCTACCATTTCCCTAGACAATGCTACACCGGCACGTCCAGCAGCGGCTTTGGCCTGAGCAACAACTTCTTCCATATTTTTCGGACTATGGGCTATCCCAGCCATGAACACACCGTCAGTGCTGAAATCTACTGGGCGCAATTTCATATGAGCCTCTAAGAAGAAGCCTTCAGCATTGAGAGGAATTTTAAACCATTTGGAGAGTTTTTTGCCGTCTTCTGGAGCTTTAATGGCAGCAGCTAAGCAAAGAACATCTGTTTCAATCTCAAGCGGTCGAGCTAAGACATGATCCTTAACCGTGACTATGAGGGTATCCCCTTCTTTAGTCAAGACAGGCTTGTCATTCTCACTAAAGCGGACAAAAATTATGCCAATACGTCTAGCAAGTTCATAATCTTCCTCAAAGTAACCATAGGTTCGCATATCGCGATAAAGGACGAATACATTAGCCCCGGGATTTTTAGTTTTGACTTTAAGGGCTAACTTAACAGATTTTGTACAGCAAACACGGCTACAATAAGGATTTTCTTCACAACGTGAACCGACGCATTGAATGAAGACGTAGTTTCGGGCATTTTCCAACTTGGAATCATGATTAGCTAAGGCTTCATCCAGCTCAATTTGAGTCATGACCCGATCATCCTGACCGTAGAGGTATTCCTTGGGCTTATATTCTTGTCCACCGATTGTCAGGAGTGCTACCCCATGTTCAATCTGTTCTCCGTTTTCTAAAGTCGTAGTAAAGCTCCCTAAGAAGCCTCCAACATCTTTAATGCCAACCCCTACATGAAGTTTGATTTTCGGATGTTTGCTAACACTTTCGATCAGCCCCGCAACAAAAGCTTTAGTATCTTCCCCCTTGAAACCGGTAGAGAATCTTCGAGCAAAACCGCCCAAAACATTATCTTTCTCAACCAGATGAACTTCATACCCTTGATCAGCCAACGATATTGCACTAGTCATCCCTGCTACCCCACCACCAATAACGAGAGCCGCATGGTTCATAGCCATAAATATCGGTTGAACTGGTTGTTGCATTGAGGCACGGATAACTGCTAGTTTCGTGAGATCTTTCGCTTTTTCGGTTGCTTGTTCAGGCTCATGCATATGCACCCATGAACATTGGTCACGAATATTGGCCATGTCAAATAAGTGCGCATTTAAGCCGGCTTCTTTCAACGTTTCTTGGAATAAAGGCTCATGTGTCCGAGGACTACAAGAAGAAACAACAACTCTATTTAATTTTTGTTCACTAATCATGGCTTTGATTGAGGCTTGGGCATCTTGAGAACAAGCATAGATTTTTTCAGTAGCGTAAACAACTGTTGGTAGAGTCTTGGCATATTCAACGACTGAAGGAACATTTACTACACTGCCAATATTGACACCACAGTGACAAATAAATACCCCTGTACGTATAACATCCCCCGCAACCTGCATTTCAGGCGGATATTGTTTTTCGCTGACCAGAGTTCCACGCTCTTCCGCCAATAAAGCGGAAACCGCTCCTGCAGCAGCACTGGCTTGAATCACTGTTTCCGGAATATCTTTTGGACCACTAAAAGCACCTGCTGCAAAAATACCTTCTCTCGAAGTATTCACACCGCTTAACGTTTCAAGCTCAAGAAAACCGTAATTATTAACCTTAAGGTCTAATTTTTGGGCTAATTCCTTGGAACTATCCCCAGGCTCAATTCCCACAGACAGAACTACCAAATCATACTGTTCTGTGGAGATTTGGCCATCTTCGCTAGAGTATCTTATGACAGCATCACCTGAACCATCTTTGGCCTCGGTTACTTCATAAACACGAGAACGAATAAAATGAACACCATGTTGATTCTTGGCGCTGTCATAGTATTTTTCAAAATCTTTACCATGGGTTCTCATATCCATATAGAAGATTGTAGTATCGACAGGAATATGACTGTGTTCTTTAGCAATGACCGCTTCCTTAATTGCATACATACAGCAAACACCAGAACAATAATTATTGTTGATCTTAGCATTTCTGGAACCAACACACTGAATCCAGGCAATCCTCTGAGGTTCTTTTTGGTCAAAAGGCCTCACCAGATGTCCATCAAAAGGTCCTGAAGCACTTAAAAGACGCTCAAACTCAAGGCTGGTAATGACACTTTTAATCTTGCCATAACCATAATAATCAAGTTTAGTGGCGTCAAATACTTTAAAGCCTGGGTTGAGAATCATCGACCCTACTTCTACCTCGATCTCTTTGTCTTCCATCTGATGGTTGATCGCTCCGGCTTGACAAGCTTTTTCACATTTCTTGCAAACGTCCTTACCTTTGGCTCTACCACGAGTCTGATACAAACAATTCTTCTCATCGATAGCATAGGCATTTGGGAAAGCCTGAGAATACTGTTTGTAAGCGGACTTACGTTTTCCTAAGCCCTGATTAAATTCATCGTCAACTTTCACAGGACAAGCTTCTGCACAGGCTCCACAGCCGGTACATTTGTCTACATCAATAAAACGAGCCTTCTGCTTAATGGTTACCTTAAAGTTTCCTGCTTCACCCTCAGATTTAATAACCTGAGAATTAGTATAGATACGAACATTAAGATGGCGTCCGCATTCAACTAATTTAGGGGATAAAATACACATAGAACAATCGTTCGTTGGGAAGGTCTTATCCAGCATAGGCATAGTTCCGCCAATGGCTGATGACTCTTCTACCAGATGAACTAAGTACCCTGACTCTGCCAAATCCAGTGCAGCCTGAATACCGGCAATCCCCGCGCCTACTATCAAAACAGCACCGACCCTATTTTGACTCATTACAACACCTCTTCATCCTTACTCATTGTTATAAAGATAGTTAACACAATCACAATGTATTTTATTCGCCAAACAAATTAAAATTCCTGCCTGAAACTGACAAAATTTTTTGGAAAAATATGATTAGTCTATAAGAAAATCTGATGATGGTCCAAAGCCCAATTAAATTTGCAGGTAATGTTGAGGAATAATTCAAGAATAAACCCCACGCTAAGCGTGGGAGATCCGAATAGGAAGTACCGATGCACATAATAAAACAGTCCACCTTTGCTATACTGACAAAGGTTTCGCAAGCCAGAGTCAGCAGCAGAGGAGGGCATCCAAACGGACATTTCAAGTTTTGCACGTACCACATACGCTATAGATTATTTTGAATTAAATACTACATTAACATAGTTTGAGCTACCATCATCAAGCACTATTTTTAACTGGCAAGAATAAATCACCCGTTTAGCAAGAACTATTACCATCACGCGCTCTAACCTATTAAAGTTTTATCATTGTTATCAGGCAAAGAAGTAAGTATTCTCAAACCATTTTTCCCCGCCATTCGACACCGCCTCGGACGTTCTCCATCACCCTGGTCCGATTCTTGAGAAGATTATATGTGTAGTTATCAAGGATAATACTGCCGAAACCAAATATATTACTGAGAAAATCTTGTAATTAGATTTTAAAAACATTAAATAAAAGAATGTAATACATACAATGATGTAAAAAACATTTAAATATCTGAAGTTTTGCACCCATAAAAAAGCTAATTTTTTGACCTAAAAAGAGACTAAAAAACGATTAAGATCCGCATGAACACTCGGTTTTTGGTATAATTAAGATGCTAACCAAATCAACCAAAAATGAGGTGTTATCATGCGGAAACCTGTCAAAGAAATTGAAAATGTGCTCCAACATCATGGTTATTCAATTAACAACATTATATGTGAAGTTATGAAGACCTTCAAGCTTAAAACACTTTGCAACCAAGTTGGCTTCCAGAAACAGGATGGCTACAGTACTTCGGAAATCCTCACGCTCATGTTGATGTTACCCCTAATGTTGCTAAAAAGTGTCCATGCTTTATACCAAAGCGACTTTCAAAAGGTTACCACTATGAAACAAAGTTGCATCTATCGCCTGAAAGATAATGAAAAAATGCCATGGAGAGCCCTACTCCTTGTTATGGCCAAGCAATTTCAACGATTGGTGAATCCTACGAACGAAGTGGATGACAAGTCCGCTTTTATTTTGGATGATACGACTATAGCCAAGACAGGTCGAAGAATTGAAAAGGTTAGCATGGTATTTGACCATGTTGCCGGGAGAAAAGGCAGCAAACTAGGCTTCAAAGATCTAACCCTTGGTTTATTCGACGGTAAAATCTTCAAGCCACTGGACTTCACCCTTCAAGCAGAAAAGGCGCTAAAGAAGGCCCGACACCGTAAAGAACAGTTCAAAAAACAGAGAGATCCAAGATCTTCTGGCGCGAAACGAATCCGGGAATGCCATGTTAGCAAAATTACGAATGGACTTGATATGTTGAAAAGGGCTGTAAAACAGGGATTTTTGGCTAAATATGTACTGGTCGACAGCTGGTTCAGTAGCCACGAGTTTATTGAAACGGTTCAGGGATTAAGCAATAAATCGATGCATTTAATTTGTGGAGTACGTAAAGATGGTCGTAAGTATCTCTACAAAGAGGATTCTCTCGATGCCAATCAATTACAAAAGCTTCTTAAAAGCGAGGGTCAAGAAAAACGCTGTCGGAAGCGGAATACCCGTTACTTCGAAGCTGTTGTTGATTATGAAGGAATTGGGCTAGTCAAACTGTATTTTTGCCGTTTTCCCTATCAGAAAAAATGGAGGTTGTTTCTTTCGACAGACACATCCCTTAGTTTATTAAGCATGTTGGAGATTTATAGTGTCCGTTGGAGCATAGAAGTATTTTTCAAGGAAACAAAGCAACATCTAAAATTAGGGGCCTGTCAATCAAGGGATTTTGATGCTCAAATCGCCCATATAACAACCTGTTATATTCTCTATACTCTTCTGGCTTATTTTCGCCGAGTGAACGCCTATGACTCCTTGGATGGTTTGTTTGCGGAGATCAAAGATGACCTTATTGAGAAAAATTTAGCGGAACGACTTTGGGAATTATTTGACGATTTGCTACAAGTAGTGATCACAAGCATCGCCAAGTCCGGTTTAGTGGACATTTTGGAATTTAGGAATTCCGTTGAATATGAATATTTGAAAGAGCTATTTGAGAATTCTTTTCTTAATAACCAGCTAAAAGACCTTGAAAAAGCCAGTTAAACGTTAATAACCAAAAGGAAATAATAGCTTTAGGCTGCCTGGAAATTAGACAAACAAGGGTTTAGAGGGTGCAAAACTTCAG
>LOEW01000194.1 GCA_001516045.1 Desulfosporosinus sp. BRH_c37 | reverse complement strand
ATCCTACAGCGCTTAGTATTCGTTAAGGGTTGTGCGCTTTCGGCGATACTCTATCCTACGCCGGTGAGTATTCCTATTGGGATTACGGCTTCGGCGATACTCTCCACTGGAGACTATCGTACCGGAGGCTTTCGTACCGGAGACTATCGTCACCGAAGCAGAATAAGATGTACCACTCCCACTTGTAGAAGTGGGAGTCTTACGATTTGGATAATTATTCAACAAAACAATATTTGATATTTATAGATATTGTAGTATAATGTCTATGATATACCAAACATATTAAGGAAGTGTTTCTCGATTGAAGGTTTCGGATCTTTTTTGGAATGCATCATTTGATGAACTCAAAAGTGGTTATATTCAAGACGATGACCATTATATATGCCTGCTCTGTGGTCAGAAAATCGCCAAAGGAATTGTCTACCCCGAGGAAGGGATTCTCTATGAAGCGGGAAAATATATGGGCATCCATATTAATAGGGTTCATCAATCGGTATTTGAATATTTAATCCAGCTGGATAAGAAAATCACGGGTCTTACAGAGCATCAGACCAACCTCATCCAACTTTTTTACCTGGGAAAAAGTGATGCAGAAGTCCAAAAAGAAATGGGCATTGGCAGTGCCTCAACGATTCGCAATCACCGCTTTGCCTTAAAGGAAAAAGAACGCCAGTCGAAGGTTTTTTTGGTTATGATGGAACTCTTAAAAGAAAAGAACAAACATGAACCAACCTATTTAACCCCTCCCAAAACAGCTAAGATGGTAGATGACCGTTATAATGTAACTCAGCAAGATAGTGATAAATTATTAAAAGCGTTTTTTCCCGAAGGGACCGAAGGGCCCTTAAAGACCTTTTCTATCAAAGAAAAGCATAAGTTAGTTGTTTTACAAGAAATTGCAAAGCGGTTTCAAGGGGCGCAAACCTATACTGAAAAGGAAATTAATCAGATCTTGAAACTTGTTTATCATGATTTTGCTACCCTCAGAAGATATTTAATCGAATATGGCTTTCTTGATCGAACGCCTGATGGCAGCCAATATTGGCTACGAAATGATTCCGTGAACAAGGAGGAGACAACAATGGATCGCAAGCAAGAACTAAAACGACAATACAAGGAGACCAAAATTGAGGCAGGAGTCTATCAGATCAGAAACACTAAAAACGGAAAGGTTCTTATTGAAAGCACCCCGAACTTAAAGACTATCAACGGTAAACTATTTGGGTTGGAAATGGGCTCGCACACAAACAAGCTACTCCAAAATGAGATAACGGAATTTGGAGGAGAGGCCTTTGTTATTGAAGTGTTAGAAATCTTAGAAATACCCGAAGATATCTATTTTGATACCAAAGATGCCTTGAAAAAGCTTATGCAAAAATGGTTGGCTAAACTTCAGCCTTACGGAGAACGTGGGTATAATACACTCAAACCAATTCCACTGGATGCCTAAGGACTGTTTTTCTTGACTTTGCCAATTACTAAAAGCAACTCTGATCCTTGCATCGTCTATTATATCTGACATTTAATTCTATACAAACGAAAAAGCAGGAAGAAGATTTTCTTCTTCCTGCTTTGAGAATCAACAGGTATCAAGCCCCTGCCCTCTCCTTTATCTACTTCATTGGCAGAAGTCTTTTATTTTTCAGTGGTATTAAGCGCATTTCTTTGAAAGGGCCTCATTATAAGTTTAATCAATTCACCAAAGATCACAACACTAAATGTAAATCCAATAATCTTAAACCACAAATTGAGTTCAAGCGGAACTGTTCTAAAGACTTCTCCACCATACTGTGTGACTAAGATCTGAATGAGGAAAGTCAAAAACACAACCCCTACCATGACTTTATTTCTATGGATATTGGGGAAAATGCTCGTAATTCCAAACTCCCTACTGTTAAAAGCGTTCCATAACTGGAACAGAACAAACGACGTAAACACAATGGTCGATTGTTGTCCTTCGGTACCACCGAGAAGTTGCGTCTTCATAAGCAACAGTAAGGCAGTTACAATAAATAAACCATTGGTAACGATCTTAAGCAACATGTCCTTAGTCACGATCGAAGCATTTCTCTTGATCGGCTGTTTTTCCAGCAAATGCTCTCTTGGAGGTTCGAGACCCAAGGTTAAAGCTGGAGGACCATCCATGATAATATTCACCCATAACAGCTGTAAAGTCGTAAAGGGCATTTTAAACCCAAAGAGTTCTGCCAAGATCACCGTGAGAAACGCGACAACATTTACGGTAAGCTGGAACTGAATAAAGCGTTGGAAGTTTTCATAAATGCCTCGTCCCCACTTAATAGCGTTAACTATTGTGGAAAAAGAGTCATCTAGTAAGACGATATCCGAGGCTTCCTTAGATACTTCAGTTCCCGCTATCCCCATAGCAACCCCGACATCCGCTGCTTTTAAGGCAGGAGCGTCATTAATACCATCGCCGGTTACAACCACTGAGTTATTGTTTTCCTTTAAGAGTTTGACAACTCTCATTTTAGCAGTAGGATTGGACCGTGCAATGACCACAATTTTATCGAGCTTACTTTTTAACTCTTGATCACTCATCTCATCGATATCCGTGACTTCAAGGACTAAAGAGTCTTTTTTTACGATTCCTAGTTGATTGGCGATAGCTCTGGCCGTATTGATATTATCTCCCGTTAATATTTTGACGGTTATGCCGGCTTGTCGACAGTGATCAATGGCCACTTTAACGTCCGAACGTAGAGGATCTTCGATACCTATAAAGCCCGTGAAAATAAGATCTTTTTCCACGTTATAAATATCTTCCCAATGAGGTTCAGTCGTGAACTCATTATAAGCGAATCCCAATACTCTCCTGGCTTGATCCTGAAGTTTTATAATACTTTCTTCAATGACGTTTTTGTGTTCCTGCGTCATCGGGATAACCGTTCCATTATAGAGAATCCGATTACAAATGCTTAAAACTTTTTCAGGGGAACCCTTTGTATAGAGTCTGAAGCCCTTATCTTTTTCGTAAGCTGTGGACATCATTTTCCTTGCTGAAGTAAAATTATAATCAGCTACAGGCTCACCAAACTGTTTGCGATAATGCAAATAGTTGATATTATTCTTATCTGCACAGACAAGCAGCGAGCACTCTGTCGGATTTCCGAGGAATACAAATTTATCATCACTTTTCGTGATATCCGCTGTAGTGTTGACACAAAAATTCTCGATCATTTCACCACAGGATATTTTATTGACTGTAACGTCTTTCCCATCACACCAAACATCCACCACTGTCATCCTGTTTTCTGTCAAAGTTCCTGTTTTATCAGAACATACGACATTCACTGATCCTATGGTTTCACAGGCGATAAGCTTACGGACTAAGGCATTATTTTTAGCCATTTTCTGCATGTTAAAAGCAAGTGTAATGGCCACCATCGTAGGCAATCCCTCAGGTACTGCCGCAACGATCAGGGCAACGGAAGTTACAAAAGCATCTTTAATTCCAGGCAGAGCCGCGCTGATGTTATCCAGCACAAGAATTCCCTGTCGATACATAGTGAACAATTCGAAGAGGAAGATACCGGCCGCAGCTATGGAACCAATAATAGATATTCTTTTTCCGAGGTCTGCTAACTTTTGTTGCAGCGGAGTTTGAGATGTCTCTTCTTGTTTTAGTTCATTAGCGATTTTGCCCATTTCAGTCTTGTCACCAATGGAAGTAACAATGGCAATTACCCTACCTTCAATCACCATGGTACCTGAGTAAAGCATATTTACTCGTTCTGCCAGTGGACAATCTACTCTCTCAATTCTAGCGGATATTTTGGTAACAGATTCAGGTTCACCGGTCAGCATTGATTCATCAACTCCGAGATTGGAACGATGCACTACTCTTGCGTCAGCAGGAACTTTATCTCCCGTTTCCAAATGTATAATGTCCCCTATGGTAAGGTCACTCTGAGATATATATACTATTTTACCATCTCGCACTACTTTGACATGAACGTCTTCACTTAGCTTCGATAAGGCTTCAAAGGCTTTATCTGATTTACCCTCTTGAATGATGGCAATGGAGGTAGCGATTAAGACAGCAACAAAAATTCCTAAGCCATCCGCTATGTGACCCATTGCAAGGGATATCAACCCAGAAATTAAAAGAATTACAATTAAAGGTTCTTTCAGACTTTCAAATATTTTTCCAAAAATATTCTCCTTCTCTTTTGGGGTAAAAACATTTTTCCCATAACGCAGAATTCTTGCTTCAACTTCATTAGTTGATAATCCCATTTCTTCATTACTATTTAATTCAGCAATAACTTCTTGTACATCTTTTTGAAAAAAATCCACGCTTAGTCCTCCTTAAATTTATATTTGCTCAATAACTGGCTTACTACTCAATAATATCCTAAGCAACCACTCCTTACATTTGCACTGGTCATAACTCGAACTATCCTACGCCGATAAGTATTCCTTTCGGGATCACGGCTTCGGCGATAATCTATCCTACGCCGATAACTATTCCTTTCGGGATCACGGCTTCGGCGATACTCTCCACCGGAGACTATCGTACTGGAGAGTATCGTGTTCGAGATTAGTAGCGCCGTCATGGATGACGGGAAGGGCCCTCCCAGGAAGTTAGTTAACAAAAAAGACTTTTGACACAGCCTAAATAGGCTATGTCAAAAGTCTCGTCACCTTCACGGTTTACAAAGACAGGTAAGTTTCCCTACCGGGTATGTTGCCTTTGTAATTCAACTACTCCCTCTTAACAAATCTAGTATACTTCGATTATATTAGCTTGTCAAATCTATGCATCTTGCTACACATTCAAATCTCTACCTCTATAAAAAACATAAGTCGCCCAAAATAATACTGCAATAATCACAAATGATAAAATCACATAAATTGGCTCAAACCCTTGGGCGCACATCAGGTTCTTGGCGTCAAAATATTTGAAGGGTGTAAAGTATTTAAGATTTTCAATTTTCCTGTTCAGATCGATCGCAATCGACAATACAAATGTGAACAAAAGTATTCCTGTAGCTAGGGATGGAGCAGTCTTGGGATGCTTACTGATAGTTGCTATTGCGGTACCGATAAACAAAAATATGAGCTGTAAGATAAACATTCCAAGCATCAATCTAGTTATATCTCCACTGACCGCTTCCCCTTTGCTATATTTTTGCACCATCAGAATCGAGGAAACAAACGTTACAAGATTAATAATTAATAGATTGACTAAAGCTGCTAAAAGTTTTGAGGTTATGATTTTATTTCTGGAGATCGGTTTTACAAACAAAAACTCTGCTGTTTTATCCCTTTCTTCCTTGGCAATTATATTTGCTCCCAGCATTGAAGCATGAATCGTGGCCATCATTGCCAAGTAAAAGAAAATCACTCCGTAATAACCGGTAGCCGTTGATAAATCGAAGGTTCCCATACCCATAATAGCCTTTAGAGATTGTGGCATTTGAGCCAGTAAGTCATTCATAGATTGACCTGAGGCTGACAAACCTGCATATTTAACCATACTACTTGCTACCATAAAAAATACCCCTATACTCCATATAATCAGCGCTTTTCTATTGGCTTTCATTTCTCTGATAAACACATTCATAAGATAACCCTTCCTTTAGTGGCGGCATTCCCATTATTCAGGACTTTCCAATTGTTAGGTTACATTCCTATTATTCGGGACCTTCCGGTCTTAAAAACAGCTATACTTCAGCACTTAATTGGGGACATTCCTGTCCCCGAATACTGCTCAAGCTTCAGCTGGTGTGTCCCCTTTCCTTTACCTCCCCTTTCCTATTAAACTGCATGGATATCTCTCTTGGAATAAATCAAATAACTGGCTGTAACCGCTATTACGATAAAACCTATAGCCACTATCATAAAGGAAGACTCATAACTGGAATTTTGAACTATATAGGTAGAATTAAAATACTTAAAGGGAGAAAGATACCGCAAAGCATCATCTCCCGTTGTCGAAGCCAAAGCCCCGACGATGAAGAAGGCGAATACCGTACCCAAAGAGATAGGGAGTACCGATTTAAGCTTAGAAACCACTACAGAAACGATAATTCCCAAGGCCAGGAATATAAGCTGAAGAAAAAATAAGGTTAAAGAAAGCAACAAGAATATTCTTGTACTATACTCTTTGGTTTCTACCAGGGAAGCCATCATAGATGCAGCTCCTAAATAAAATACATTTGTGATAACTAAGGAGGTTAAAGCTGCCAAAAGCTTGGAGGTCATAATTTTTATACGAGTAACAGGTTTTGTTAAAAGAAAATCCGCTGTTTTATCCCGTATTTCCTTAGATACGATGGATGTACCTAAATTCATGGCTTGAATTGCTCCAACAAGTGAGATATATAAGAAAATATAAGAATAAAATCCTAAAATTGAACCTATATTCTCCACTGAAAGTCCCAAGGCGATTCTTAGTGCCTCTGGAAAACCCTCAATTACTTTTTTGAACTCTTCAGCTTCCTTGGAGATAGAAGGAAACATGGAAAGGAAAAGGATTACTAACCCCACTAAGGCGAGTGTCCAAGTAATCGTGGATTTCCTATAAGCCTTCAATTCATGGAGAAACATATTCATAAACTTTAGGCCCCCTTTTCATAGTAATGCAGAAAGATTTCTTCAAGGTCAGGCTCCTCTATCCAGACATTAACTATTTCTATCTCCGAGATCTTGTGCATGATCAAATTAAGATTGCCTCTGTACAAAAAGCTGATGATGTTTTGCTTAACCTCTAAATTACTAACTCCCCCGATATTAAAAAAATTGTGATCTAGGTTCGCAGTTGTTTGAACTTTGATTTTTTTATAGTTGTTTTCTTGTAAGGCACTGATCTTTTGGAGCTGTATGATTTTACCTTCTTTGATAATGGCCACACGATCACACAGCCTTTGAACCTCTCCTAAAATATGGGATGAAAACAGGATTGTCGCGCCTTTATTATTCTCTTCCTGTAATAGTTCAAAGAACTTTTGCTGCATTAACGGATCTAAGCCGCTGGTTGGTTCATCAAGGATAATCAGTTTTGGCTCATGTAGTAGTCCCTGGACAATTCCAACTTTCTTTTTATTGCCAAAGGACAAATCATCAATCTTTTTATTAAGATTAAGATCCATAATTTCAGCTAACTCGTTAATTCTTTTGCTGCAATCTTTTTGATAAAAGCTGGCCGAATATTTTAAAAGCTCGATCACTTTCATTTTGTCATAGTAAAAGACCTCTGACGGCAGGTAGCCAATTTCCTTTTTAATTTCCGGCCCATGCTTTATACAGTCTTTACCAAATATTTTGGCGCTTCCGCTTGTAGGGTATATCAATCCTAATAAAGTACGAAGGGTCGTTGACTTTCCAGCACCGTTAGGACCAATAAAACCAAAAATTTCTTGCTCTTGAACATTAAAATTTACATCAATAATTCCGCGCTCCTTACCGTAATACTTGGTCAAATTATTTATTTCTATCACATCCATTTTTTGTGTCTCCTTCATCTTCAATTGGGGACATTCCTCTGTCTACCCTAGATTTACGCCAAAGAGGAGGAGGTGTGTCCCCTTTCATAATGTTCATTACCTTTATAAACATTTTTTGCATAACCTTAATTTATTATCCATTTAACAAACAAAAAGACATGACCAATCAGAAGACCCCTTCCAAAATAATTGGAAGGGGTCTTCTGAGCTATTTAGCCTTATTTGAAATACCTGTCTAGAAGGCCTTTAAAGGCTGATCCATGCCTTGCTTCATCCTTACACATCTCATGAACAGTATCATGGATTGCATCATAGTTTAGCTGCTTAGCCTTTGTAGCAAGATCTTTTTTACCTTGACAGGCCCCAAATTCGGCCTCAACCCTTAACTCTAAGTTCTTTTTCGTATCGGCACAGACAACTTCCCCCAGCAACTCGGCAAACTTAGCTGCATGTTCCGCTTCTTCAAAAGCTATTCGCTTATAAGCCTCTGCTATCTCAGGAAACCCTTCTCGATCCGCTTGACGGCTCATTGCCAGATACATTCCAACCTCTGTGCATTCACCCATAAAGTTAGCTCTTAAGCCTTCAAGTATTTCAGCATCAATGCCCTCGACAACCCCGATTTTGTGTTCATCTGCCCATTGCATTATACCGTCATTTTTCTCCCTGAATTTCTCCTTTGGAGACTTGCACTGCGGACACTGATCCGGCGCTTCATTTCCCTCAAAAACATACCCACATACTGTACATATAAATTTCTTCATAAAACTATTGCCTCCTAAAAAATTATTGAACCTTATAAAATAAGTTTACAATAATTCTAATCAAAAAGCAATTATATATTTATAATAATTTTAAATATTTTCAGCTATATAATAAATTAATTTCTCTGTACTCTCCCATCCAAGACATGCATCCGTAATTGACTTTCCATAAATATTCTCCCCTATGCCTTGCTTACCTTCTATCAAATAGCTTTCAATCATGAGACCCTTGATCATTTTCTTAAGTAAAGTGTCATATTTCCTACTCATTAGTACCTCTCTTGCGATTCTCGGCTGTTCAGAATAACACTTCATAGAATTTGCATGATTTGTATCGACAATCATAGACGGGTTTGACAGTTGCAGTTTTTCATATTCTTTAGCAATACGAATTAAGTCCTCATAATGATAATTTGGAATATTTCTTCCGTAAGGATCCACGGCACCTCTTAAAATGGCATGGGTAAGAGGATTGCCTGTTGTTTCAACTTCCCATCCATTATAGCTAAAAGTATGGCCTTGCTGTGCAGCTATGATTGAGTTTAACATGACTGACAGATCACCACTTGTAGGATTCTTCATACCTACTGGCGTGTCAACACCACTCACAGTTAATCTGTGTTGCTGATTTTCGACGGAACGAGCCCCAATTGCAATATATCCTAAAACATCTGAGAGATAGGTATAGTTTTCCGGATAGAGCATTTCATCGGCAGCAGGCATGTA
>LOEW01000193.1 GCA_001516045.1 Desulfosporosinus sp. BRH_c37 | reverse complement strand
GGAGACTATCGTCACTGGAGAGTATCGTGCTTATCGTCTTGGCATCGCGACATCAGTCCTTCCATGGACAAGTCCTTTGCCACGCTACGCGCTTCGTAATATATGCGTGGTTGACGCGACTCTGCTGGATGGTTTGGCTTTGCAAGTTAACACCATCCGGGCTGGAAACGACTTGGGCTGTGGGTGAATTAGGGAACGGAGTGGAATAGACTTAGCTCTCTTAGTTCTGAAGCTTGTTGAGTTTTGTTTAGGCGTGTGCTAAAATAAGCCTATTGCTTTAATAAGTAGATTTGGGAACATAGGGTTGTTGAAGGGGTGAGTTAATTTGGTAATTGCTTTAGTTGTTCTTCTGGTCCTTAGCTCTATAGGACTTATTGTGGCTGTATTACTTCAGTCCGGAAGGAGCGCTGGATTATCAGGGGCGATTGCGGGGGCTGGAGAGTCTATATTTGGGAAAAAGAAAGGCATGGATGAACTGTTCGCGAAACTCACGGCCGTTTTAGCAGGGATCTTTTTACTAAGTTCTTTGGTTCTTGTGATGCTTACTAAGTGATATTTGTAGCTTTTTTATACTACAGAAAGCATAAGTGCAACTAGGCACCTTAGCTGAAGCTGACAGAATGAATAATACGTGCGAAGACAGTGTCTTCGTGTGGGCACCAGCCAAGTTTGCTTTATACCACTCTTACGCATACTAAGCCAAATTAGAGGGCACTTCATGCGAAGTGCCCTTTGTATGTAGCAAGCTTTCTCTATTACATGTCCCGCATACTGATGCAAAGCTAGAAGTGATGCAAGGAATTTCTGATGCATTGGAACTTTGATAGGAAGTATCTAAACTAAGTTTGGCAAAAACAGGTAAATAGTGGTATAATAAGTGCTTAGTGAAAGGAGGAGCCGTATGCCTTCTGAGGGAGTTAAAATCGTTTCTGAAAATCGTAAAGCGTTTCACGATTATTATATTGAAGATCGAGTCGAAGCCGGAATCGTTCTTACTGGGACAGAAATAAAATCCATCCGTAACGGGAAAGCCAACTTGAAGGATAGCTATGCTCGTGTGAACAATGGCGAAGTTTGGGTTCATCAGATGCATATCAGCCCTTATGAACAAGGAAATCGGTTTAATCATGATCCACTACGGCCGCGTAAATTATTATTACACCGTTCGGAAATAAATAAGTTAGTCGGAAAAGTACAGCTTCAAGGCTTAACCCTCATTCCGATTAAGATCTATTTAAAAAAAGGGATGGCTAAAGTAGAGTTGGCAGTCGGTCAAGGGAAGAAAAATTACGACAAGCGTCAGTCTCTTGCCGAACGAGAAGGTAAACGTGATATTGAACGAGCGCTTAGGGAACGGAATAAAGTCTATTAGAAGATACAGTTGTATGTTAATATTTCATGGTTCAAGTAGATTTGAAGAACTCCCAAAAAAGAATTTCATGATTTACCACTAAAATGCAAAGTTGCCAAGGATATTCAGCTATTCTTTATATGCAAATGTGTTATACTATGCATGTAGAAACTTTACATGGGGGCGTTCTAGACTCGCTCGGGGAAGCGGTGGCAAGAGTTGCGCGTCGAGATTCCACCTGGTCTCGTTAAACGGTGGACCTAATAGTTAACGAAAATAATTACGCCCTAGCTGCTTAAGTGCCGCTAGCATCCTGCCTTCTGAACCTACGCTGAAGGGCCAGGGTGTCAATTAAGTAGGACGCTCTAATGTCAATGCTCGGAGACGTTAGCTAAGATTATCGAGCTAGCCTGAAATGAATCCTTGCCTTTAGGAGTCAAGACTGGCGAAATTCAAATTAAAGGACACACGCGTAGACGCTTTTGTGGCAGCTCTTCGATACAGGGGTGCAAATCCCCTCGCCTCCGCCATTACATAGGCGAGTAAAGAGTCCTTCGGGGCTCTTTTTTGGTTTTGGGGTTTAGAGGGGTTCAGAGTGGTTGCTGACCTGCTTTTATAGGCGGGTTTGGCTAACCATGCCTGAGACCCCTCTATTTCCAATACATCAACCGAGCGGTTTATGTCCGTGTAACCGAGTCCTGTTCGCATTATTGTGAACGGGTGCTTGGATTAATTTAGTTTAACGTAGGCAGTTCTCTCAAGAATCTTAACCACCTTCATCAGATCCACTTTGGTATGGACGGTGTACTTTTTGACAAAGCCGGAACTATATTAATCGCCTGTCCCATAGGTGTTACTCGAATAAACATTCCGCAAGGAGTGAGAATTATTGGAGACTTTGCTTTTAGCGATTGCTCAGGCTTAACTGAAATTAACCTTCCGCAAGGGGTAATAAGTATCGGCACTGGGGCTTTTGGAAATTGCTCAGGCCTAGCAAGTATAAGCATACCGAAAGGAGTAACAAATATCGGCGGCCAGGCTTTTATTGCAGAAACAATCCAAGCTACAACGAAAATTATAGGCTATGACCCATCTACTGCAAAAGATTACGCAACAAAATATAACATGGCGTTCGAAGTTGTTAGTTATTCCCCTGACACTAGTGGAGTGATCGAAATAAAACCAGCTTCATCGATTGTTAATTCTAGTAAAATATGGACAATTAAACTAAACGGTCTGGTAAATGAAGCTAGCATCAAGGATAAGATTTATATAACCAATTCCCAAGGGATTAAACAAATACCAACATGTACAGTTTCAACGGTAAACGGACTTTCACAAATAAATGTTAAACCGGATCAAAACTATACTCCCGGCGATTATATGCTATGGGTAAGGGACATCGAGACCGTCAAAGGCACTAAACTCAAAAGCCAAGTTTATCTAAAATTTACAGTACTGTAATGAGGCAAAGATTGAACAAGGTTAGGGCCGGTTAAGCGTCTATAAATCCCATGGAATTACCTTTGAAGAGTTGTTTGAGTTGTCTTGGATTGAATAAGCGTCTATTTGTTTTGCAAATAAATTAATGGAGGCTGTCACGATTAGGTGATGCCTCCATTTTTGCTTTAGAGTTTTCACGATTAATAATTTTATCGAAGTAGGCGCAGTTCTGGCAAGTTTTTTCCTCATAACACTAGGTTTTAAAGCAACCTACGTATACTTTAACTGTGTGGTGGCCGCTGCATATGGGGCAATCTTCGTAGTTTCGGTTTAATTCACCGGTTTCGTCGGCGATGACTAAGACAGAGATTGTGCGATTCAAGTTGGGTGACCTCCTTTCTAGTTGGGTAGGGGAATTAGGCCTTAAGCTTGGCCATCCCATCAGCTAAGATCCAGAGCGCCCTATTTAATTTCACATTGTTATCGATAGACTGCACTGGTCTAGTCGTGACTCTTTTTCCTGAAGAACCTCGCCCACTTTGCCCACCTCTCATTAAGTTTTCCTGGACAACGTTGAACTTCGTCCATAGATCGCCTTTGTTATCATCGAGTCTCTTTGGCAGTAGGATTTGACTTGGGGTTACAGGATGTTCATCACCATATTTAAGTGCAAGGGCTGACCGGGCAAATACTTCCTGTTCTGGTCGTGATAACTGGATCTTCTTCATTGTGCTCATGCTTTCATTAGCAATCTGGAACTGATCAACGATTGTGTAGGCTGCATCGATCACATTATCTACGATGTTCCCACGGTGCTGAACTCGGATGTCCTCGACTGTGTCGCCGGTTACCATTCCATTTTGGCATCCGAATCGATACATTCCTGCAAGCATTTGATATGAACTTGTTCCATCGTGAGAGTTAATTAGGATGATCTCGTTGGCTTCAGGTGCTAAGATTTGATCATGTTGCCTAAGTCTAATCATGTGTTTCGTGAATTCAGATTTCCCCTCGATCCGGCTTTTGGACTGACAGACCGAGAAGGGTAAGAACCCTTCAGACCTGAGCCCATCAACTACTTGGATAGTAGGAATGTAGGTGTATCTGTTGGATCTTGAAGTGTGTTTTTCCCTAGCGAAGATGCTAGGGGCTACTCTAAAGAGTTGATCGTTGTTTAAAGGGATACCCTGATCCATTTTGGTGAAAGATCCGAATTTAGTTGCTAGCATGTTTTTTCCCTCTTTGAAATGTTTTGTTCATTACCCAGATATGTGTGGGTTGCCGGTGACAAGAGTGACAACGCTTAAAATCATCCTTAAGTAAAAATCCTCCGCTCAGTGCATCACTATTAGCCTGAGGGTGAATGTTGGTGACAAGGTGACAACCAAAGATAGATAAACCTTTTATATATTTCACCCTTGTTATATAGATATAAATTTTTATACTCAACAATAAGTAAAGTTTTGTCACTCTTGTCACTGGTTAAGAGAAGCATCAAGACTTGGTTAGGACTCCCTTAGTTGTCACGCCAATCTCTAGTTGGGTCTAACAGAAGTGGAGGCCATCACGATTCCGTGTGGCCTCCATAGTAGATTTGTTCTTGATTAATCGTTAGATTAAAGGTAACCTCATCCGGCAAAAACTGCCTGATAGCATTTGGAATGTTGATGTAAAATCCATCCTTGTGAAAGGCAACGGGCCTCTCCGAACAATAGGCTTTTAGTTTTAAACCACTTATTTTTGAGCTCAGTAGGTGTCCGTTGGTTTGAATCACTATCTGGTTGCCAATGGCTGTAATAGTGCCGTATGTGTATAAGGAGTCTATGTCTTCCACACCAGCCTTGAAAGCGTGATAGCCAAAGGTCTTTCTGAATGAATGGGTTCCAATTTGCTCCTTGATCGCGATAGCTCTGGCAGCGTCATTGAGTATCCTGTAAGCCTGTTGTCGAGTAATTGGCTTATATCCTTTTCGACTGGCGAATAGTGCTTGCCCAGGTTTTAAGGTAACAACATACTCCTTAAGAGCTTTCTTCGAGGTTTCGCCTAGAGGAAAGTCCTTCAGCTTATTAGTCTTTTTTTCCCTGATCACGATGCGGTCTTTAATTTTACCATTATCGATAATATCGGACACCTTGAGATGTAAAAGATCGCTTATGCGTAACCCTGAGTTGATACCGAGCACGAAGAGACAGTAATCTCTTTGGTTGTTTGATCTTAGGATCTTCTTCATGGTTTCTAGGGCCTTTTTGTCTCTGATTGGCTGGACGTATTCCATGGTTTTGGCTCCTTTCGGCAATGTGTCACAATGATTGGTGGCAGCAGTTATGTCGTATTCGATGGGGTAGGAAATACCCTTAAACGCAGAAAATCCCTGGAAGCCTTTTATATCTAGCGTTCCAGGGATTTCTGAATGTGACAGAATTGCATTGTGTAAAATTCATCTAGTTATACTTGGAAGAATTAGTATTGACCTATTAATACTCAGAATATATGATGAATACGGTATAAAGTCTAGAAAGAGGGCAAGCGATGTCGAAAGTGAAAGGTACAGACTCTTTGATGAAGTATCTGAGAGATCACCATAATATAAACATATCCGGTAGCAGTCACAAGAGGAAATTGAGGAACATTGGTTACTACCATGGATATAAAGGATACCGCTTTATATCTACTCCAAATCAGAAAATTGTATTTACTGATTTCAATCAAGTTCTTGCAATTAACACATTCGATATGGAATTGAAATCGTTGTTCTATCCACAGATGATGTTTATTGAGACTGCTTTGAAGAACTACGTTCTTGAAACTATCCTAAAGCACAGCAAGACTGATTCCTTTGACACCATTTATGACACCAAGATGATACAAATATCCAAGGGATTACATTTCACACACTAGTTGATTACTTGATTTTAATTATATACCCCAAGTTTGGCGACATATTTTTCCAAACCCTTATATACCAAGGCTTTCGAGGCACCAGCCCTGATATTGTAGTCCTAAATAAATGGTGAAATATACTGCTAATCATATGAATTAACCGTGTTGTATGGTATAATTATTGTAGTCCTAACATATTCGAATTGGAGGGCTACAATGTTTCTGAAAAAAGTTACTATAAAGCAAGACGGTAAAACCTACAATTACTTTAAAATTGTCGCTTCTTATAGGGATAAAGACGGAAAACCCAAGCACCGCCTCATTCAGAACCTAGGCGTCTTGTCTGAAGCTGATGCCGAACGAATGAGATTAATACTTAAAGCACAACAGGATTCAGAACTGGTTTTAGCCAAAAGTTCCGATATTGTAGTCACAAGGCATTGGCTATTTTTACCCATTATTCTGTTGCATTCCCTCTGGGAGACCTTTCAGTTACATAAATTTTTTCCAGAGGATTTATTGATAGAGGC
>LOEW01000192.1 GCA_001516045.1 Desulfosporosinus sp. BRH_c37 | reverse complement strand
CACTCCCACTTGTAGAAGTGGGAGTCTTACGATTTGGATGAATCTATGTTTAAATATTGCTACATAGACAACCATAGTCCATACAAAATTATAAAATAAGCGCGGATTTTCCGCGCAAATAGACTAGGTCGTTTAAATCATTGTTTTATTAGTTAGTACTTCCCAGTTTAGGACTGAAAGTTTGCCGCGTTTCATTGCCACGATTCCTTGTCGTTCCCAGCGTTTAAGAATCTCGTTAACCGTCTGGCGCGTTGTCCCGCTCAAAGCAGCAAATTGTTCGTGGGTAAAGTCAAGAAAACATGGCAGTGGTGGTTTGGATCGTTGGTTAAAGCCTAGTTGTCCCTCGCGAAGGATAACACGAGCTAAGCGCACTGAGACTTCCCGAAAGGCTAAGTCCAGGATGACGTCATTAGTTTCTTTTAAGATGTTACCCAGCAGACGGATCAAACGCAAGCTGAGTTCTGGGCATTCCCCGAGCATCAGTCGAAAATCATCCATAGCAAGATAAGCAACGACTGAGTTTTCTAAGGCTGTGACAGAGGCTAAAGAATGAACACTATAGACTTCTCCAGGAGATAGGCAGGAGACCGTAAATTCTTTGCCATCTTCTGATAAATACGATACTTTAACTCGACCAGTGCGAATAAAGTAGATTGGTTCCGAGCAATCTGAAGGAAACTCAAGGATTTGTCTCTTAATAAAGCTCCGCTCTTTAAAGTATTTTTCCCAGGGCGTTATTAGCTCTCGGGAAAGACCATGAAACAACGGAAATTGTTCTAACGTCGATGACATCGATATCACATCCCTTTTGAGGCAAGTTTTATACAGTGCAACTAGGCAGACCCCTTGCCGAGGCTGACAGAATGAATAATACGTGCAAAGACAGTGTCTGCAAGAAGGCTAATACGTGCGAAGACAGTGTCTGCAAGAAGGGTTAATACGTGCGAAGACAGTGTCTTCGTGTGTGGGCACGAGCCAAGTCTTCTTTAGAATACCATAATTTACAATTCGCGTCACGTTCGATTTATGACTGGGATCGTGGGAAAGGCATCAATTAATTCAAATTCCTTAGATATATGAAAGCGCATCTAAAGGATCTAGCCTAACGGCTCGATTAGCTGGTAATAAGATAGAGACAATTCCGATTAAGACAGAGGTGCTTACTACTACTAAAGCTAGCAAAGGGTGAATTTGAAATGAAACTGATTTTTGGAAAGCAATTGGACCGAGAAGAGTGGGGGTGAGTTCACCAAAGAGATAGCCGAGAACTCCTCCAAATAGACTAACCAAAGCAATTTCTCTGATCAGAATGGAAAGAATATGGCGACGGCGAAAACCGATGGCTCGAAAGACACCAATTTCCGTAATACGATCATTGATGTTACCCATTGTCGTAACGAATACAATCAAGACGCCAATAGCCACTAATAAAGTGGAAGTGATTAAGGAAAAATTGGAAAAGCGGTCAACACTTTCTTTTGTTCCTTGAACCAGTTGGGATATTTCGGCAACTTTGGCCTCCGGTAGGAGTACACTTAAGCTGGCCGCCGTTTTATCTGGTTGAGTCGTATTGAGTTCGATCATGGACCAAGAATCTATTCCGGTAATGATTCGAGAAGTCTTAAAATTCGTAAAAACTCCATTATCTTCTGAGCCGCCTGTTGCCTGCATTACCCCGACAATTGGATATTTCTGGTGATTAAGCTCTAGAGTACTCCCAATAACTAGATTTTCTTTGCGGGCAAGGTCCGAACCGATAATAACTTCTCGGTCACTAGGCTGTTGTCCGTTAATATGCCACCACGGTTTCATTTTTAGTTCGCTGGGAAAGTCCACTCCAATAATGAGATAACGCTTATTTATCCCCGAGACAGAACCAATAATTTTGGGGGCAATCCCGCTGATCGCAAGACCTTGGCTAGTTTGAAGTTTAGTTAAAACATCATTGTTTAAACGTTTAATTTCGTAATTAACTCCGGAAACGGAGAGACCGCCGTAGCTTAGTGAAAAGTGTTCAGACTTAGGAGTAATTACAACGTTAGCACCATATCGGTTTAAACTTTTTTGCAAATCTTCCTGCATACTTCTAGATAACGTATTAAGCGAGACAGTTATGCCGGTTACCAGTATAAAAGTAAGCAGTAGAAAGATGGTCTTCCCTTTACGCCGACGCAAGTTTTGGATTGCAATATCTGTTAAAGTCATTGTTACCTCCTAAATCGAAGTACGAGGTTCAACTTCAAGCTTCATCCTTGAAGTTGTATAGGTGCATCGCTCATCACATGTAACGCAAAGAGTTAGACGGGTCAAGTCTCACTGCTTTCCGAGCAGGATACGAGCTTGCTATAATACCTATCAAGAGGGATACGCTTATTGCGTAGACGAGCAAATTAAATTGCCAAGGGATTTGGACTTGAGCCTTGACTATAGCTGCACCGAAGCTCACCGCCGCACCCATCCCAAGTAGATAACCTAATAACCCACCCAAGACACTTAATAAGCCCGACTCAGTAAGAACGATTTGGATAATGTGACGTTTCCTGAAACCTATAGCCCGTAAGATTCCAATTTCTCGGGTTCGTTCCTCAACAGAAGATTTCATAGTCATAGTTATCACTAAACTACTGGCTAGAAAAAGTATCAAGGATACGCTCCTAGCAAATAAGTTGAACTTACTTATCGTATCATTTCGAGATTCCAAGGTTGATCTTAGGGCGGTAACTTTGGTCCCGGGCAGTATGGCCGTTAACTGCTTGGTGACCTCATCGATCGGACAAGTATAGCAAAAAGCGGCTGCTTCAATGAGACTAATAGCGTTTGGGCGGTTAGAGAGTTTTTGAAGTACAGTTAAGTCGATAAATACAGCTTGGTCATTTTCCGTCGAACCAGTAGGTTGGACGATCCCTGCTACTGTAAAATCTTGTCCTTTAATCGTTATAGTTTGTTTAGGGCTTAGACCTAGGGAACGAGCAGCGTCACTCCCCAATATAACTTCATTGGCAGCCGGAATTTGGTTTTTGTCAATGCCGTCGAGCTTCCACCATTTTTTAAGATGCAATTCTTGAGAGAAATCGACTCCAAGTAAAAGAATTTCTTGTCCCTTGATTTTAGTGTCTACTAAAAGTTTGGGAGCTATAGTAGCCAACGTTTCCTTATTTTTAATCGTTTTCATCAGTGAAATAAGGGACATGTCCAGTTCTTTGATTTGTGTAGGAGCTTCAACTGTTATACCTCCAAAGGTCATGGCTTCCCCGGTGTCAGGGAGGATGATGATATTTGACCCGAATTGATCAAGTTTGTTGGCGACATCTTCTTTCATCGCTTGAGTTGTCGCATAGAGGAAGATAATCGAAGCTACCCCGATAATTACGCTGAGCACCAATAAAGCGGAGCGCATTTTTCGGCGGCGCAGGTTTTGAAAGGCAATATCTGTTAAACGCATTTACTTACCCCCTTAGGCCTCATGAGGAGTTAGAACTAAAATTCCATCGCGAATATATGCTGCACGGGAAACCCATTCCAGGTTTTCTTTGTTATGAGTCACCATTATAATGGTTAAACCGTCTTGGTTAAGGGTTTGGAACAATTCCAACAGCTCTATTGCCGTTTTCGAATCCAGACTTCCGGTGGGTTCATCGGCGAAAACGATCGCTGGTTGATTAACGATGGCCCGAGCAATAGCCACCCGATTTTGCTCACCTCCGGACAATTGATTGGGGAGACGTAGAGATTTTGTACCCAGGCCGACTTTATTTAGAACGCTCTGAGCCATATCTCGCTGTTCTCTGCCGGGGCGGGAGGAGATTGCCAAGGGTAACATGACGTTTTCCAGGGCAGTAAGATAGGGAATCAATTGATATTGTTGGAAAACGAATCCGACGTATTCGTGACGGAAATCGGCTAATCGTTCGGGGGCTAATGAATAAACATCGATATCGTCGATAATAAGTCTACCAGAGGTGGGTGAATTTAATCCGCCAAGAATACTTAGTAAGGTACTTTTCCCTGAACCAGAAGGGCCCATTAGAGCTAAGAATTCACCTTCAGCGATCTGTAAATTCACATTTGTTAGGGCCTCAACAACACCGTCCCCACCCCTATAGGTTTTGGTGACCTCGCAAACCTCGATTAAGGACATTTAGCTATTCCTCCTAAATCATAAGAAATATAAGAATATTTAATTTGTATTTAATAATAGGTAAGAGTAAAGCAAATTCAAAAATGACTCCACGCTTGTTATAATGAACGCACTCGAATAAACGAGTGCGTTTGAGTGTAAGGATCAAATTGTAGCCAGTAGGATTTTAGGACTAAACTCTGGGTGCCCAGGCATCTAGCACGGTTTGTGGAATTTCAAGGTTATCGCCGTTTAAAGAATAGGTCAGTGCTTGAGGTGGATAGGTTTGACAACCGCCGTCTATTCCTTTGAGTGTCTGGAGATCCCAAGTTGTTCCGCAAGTGTTACAAATTATTTGATTGCCGGAAATATGAAAGGAGTCCCCTTTACAAGGTTCACAAAAGCTTACAGCTACCATAACTTTACCGTCAGGTTGGATGAAGGCTGTCAACGGAACAGTCTTGCCGTTAGCCTTGTACTCCGTGCGAATAAACTTTTTCTCCATTACTGTACTTAGGGTGGTAACAATTTCCTTCCCATTTTCGACCTTGCTATCGAGGACCGTTTGCTCTAATTTATCGTTAGAGCTATAATTTACTTTTTGTCCGATATTGGCAGCAGTTTTGACAGAGGAGTTAGAGTTATCGGAATTACCAAATAGGAAATAGGATCCTATAATAACCAGAACGGCTACAACGCCAACAATACTGTAAAGCCCTGCTTTACTTTTCTTTGGTTGGGTAAATTTCTGATTTTTCCCCTTACGATCATCTTTCACGGTGTATCCTCCTTGTTGTTTAATTAATTACTAAAATATTGTTATTAAATTATAACTGAGATTCGGAAACAACAAATTAATTATACATTTTTTTGTTCTTTCTATAAAGATCAAAATTTTGGTAAATATAATGATATTTTAAGTTACATTTTTACTCCATTCTTACCGTAAAGGTAAGAATATTCAGTATATCGAAGAGCTAGATACGAACTCATCAACCAAAATTAACTGGTAGGTATGCGTGGGGTTAGGCGATTTGAATCATGAGGACAGCTTTTGATGCAACTTCCACAGTGATTACAATTTAATAATGCATGGTACACACTCCTCTAAAAATATTGACGGAACAATCTATTTGCAAAATCTATGCCAAGTTGCGCTTGGTTGGTGAATATGATGTAATAGTAACAGGGTATGGAAACAACTCCAGTCAGAGATTGTAGCACTTTCAACCGTTTATGAGGAAATTATTGATACTCATTAAAAGTCTCGAAAGAGTACTTTGAAGTCTTCTCAAGACTTGATAATTGGCAGTGGTGTGGGATAAAACACAGTGTAGTGTGTCTTATCCTACACTGGCTTCTTTTACAACTAGTTATTCATCGACGAAGAGGTAAGATTAAATAATTTATATGAGATGTAGCTGTTACGGTGAGTATGCTGGTTAATGTTTGTTCATAGCGGAGGGCTTATAAGGCGATGTAATACTGACAAGAAACAAAAAGTTTAAGTTAAGGGTGGTAATATACAAGAATGTTTGGTCTAAATAGAGGCTTACAACGTGTCAGAGCTGGCTGGTTTCTCCTTTTAGGATTGGCCACAATTTTTGCTCTTCTGTATTTTGGATTTTCCCTTTTCCCTGGAGCTATAGATCCTTCCATTACCAAGTATTTTTCGCTGACGTTGGCCGAGAAGGCGAGAATATACAATTTTCCTCCTCGTATCCTCTATATATTACGGTTTCTCTTACAAATCGCTTTTCTAGCCTGGCTGCTCTTTAGTTCTGGGGGACAGACCTTATTTCACCGCATCCGGAAGATCGGTCGGCATTATTGGTTAACCACTGCTTTATCCATCTTGTGTGTGTGGTTTCTTGTACAATTAGTTGCCCTGCCGTTTTCCTACTATATAGGGTTCTACTGGCAAAAAGTTTGGGGTTTTAGTACTCAAAGCCAGGCAGCTTGGTGGTCTGATTATTTGAAAAATGCTGGGATCGGCATGCTTATTTTCCTAGCTGGAGGGCTGTTTTTTTTCTGGCTGGTTAACCGGTTATCACGTTATTGGTGGTTGGTCGGGGCTATCTTCTTCAGCATCTGGCTCGTTGTCGAGACCCTATGTTGGCCTATCTTGATATACCCACTTTTTAATCATTTTGAACCCATATCCGATCCAGCTGTCGTAAGCGTGGTTAATGATCTTGCCGAGCGGGCCGGGTTACACATTAGCGGTATTTTTGAGATGGATGCCAGTCGGCAAACCACCTTAGCTAACGCCTATTTTACAGGGATAGGGGCTACGAAACGAATCGTCATTTACGACACTCTCTTAAGTAATTACTCCTTACCAGAAGTAAAAGCCGTGATTGCTCACGAGATGGGACATTGGCGACATAATGATGTTATCCATGGTCTCTTCTATGGTATGCTGGGTGGATTCACTGTGCTTGGCCTATTAAAGTTTCTCTTAGAACCCTGGCTACCTAAAAACAACCTCAAACCCCCTGAACTCTGGGTAGCCTTACAACTGGCACTTGTCCTACTTCTCTTTGTAAGCAACCCTCTGCAGAGTGCTATTTCCAGAACGATGGAGTTTAAAGCAGATTCATTTTCACTTGAACTAACTGGAGACCTATCTGCAGAAATCCAACTTCAGAGAGACCTAGCCAGCACAAGTTTAGCTGACTTGTCTCCTCCCAACTTTATCGTCTGGTTTAGCTATGACCATCCACCGGCCTTAACTCGGATCCACACCTTTGAAAAGGAATACTCGCAAGACTCTTTTTATCAAAAACAGTAACAATTCAATATAATTTCACAAAAAGTAAGGCTTGTCCTTTAAGCGGGCAAGCCTTGCTTTTCGTTTCTGTGTTTACTTAGCTAGGGCTGGTAGTGCTTTCTTAACCATATCAAGCACTGTTGGGTCCACAATTTCCACATTCTTAGTCGTAGGATTAACCTTTGTTGCAGACTCAGGAATAGCGGTAAAACTGTGGTCAGCAGTTATGTGGCCGCGCGGATCGGACTTGTTATCCCACATAATAGTCTTTACGTCGTAATTTTTCCCCGCATGGCAGGTCGCACAAATGTCATTGGTATTATCTTTCTTCAGCAATCGGCCAGTCGCGTTGGTACCGTGAACGCCGTGGCAAGTCAAGCAACCGTTGATCATCCCAGTCGTGTTGTGTTTACTAAAGGTATAGTCGCGTGTTCCATAATGGTTCGCCGTAATGATAGCACCTGTCTTGGTATCCTTTGTTGGATCACTGATATGACACTTCAAGCAAGTCTCAGAAGTCGGGGACACCATAGTTGCTTTTTTCTGCTCGTTCGTCGTTGCAGCGACGTGTGCACTACCAGGGCCATGACAAGCTTCGCAGGTTATTGTGTAATCAGGTGTTCCACCACCGCCCATACCCGGGCTATGACATTTAGCACAACTGTAGTCTTCTGCTGCCCAGTTCTGGGTTCCGGTTACTAGGCCAGCACTATCGATCTTATACGTTCCGTCAGGGTTTTTGGCAAGTTTGCCAACCCGATAGAACTGTTTAGCAAAGCCAGCTGTTTTAGGGATTTCAGCCACTACATAGGTGTCCATTTCCACTCCAAGTGCTTTACTTAAATCTACCGAAGTGGACTTAGATTCATCGCCTGCACCGTCATATACGGTAATCGTACCATAAGTCTTATCGAGTTTATAAGCTGATAATGGTTTAAAAGATTGAAAATGGGGTGTTTTATCGTAGTTCGCTTTCTGATGACAAGATTGACAAGTTTGCTCTCCTACATAGGTTGCAGTCATATTTGCAATCTGGGTTGCTGGACTCGGCGGAGGTTGAGGTGACGGAGTTTGTTGCTGCGTATTGCAGGCAACTACTAACAAAACAGTTACTAAAGTTAACAGACTTAACACCATTATTCTAAGCCTATTCACTAAAAAATCCCTCCTTCTCTAGTTCTTTAAACATCAATAGTTTACCGATAAAATCGTCTTTTATACCAAACCATCCTGATTACAATGCCGAAATTCTAAATGCCGTCTAACAAATAAGTACAAAGAAATATGGCATAATAAGTTACATAATTTTCAAAGTTAATTGTTACAATAATGACTGTTCGTAAAGAAGAAATTATAGTCGCTAAAAAAGAGGTGATTAATTTGGCTTCAAACGAGGGGAACCCTAAATCTGCTAAAGCCAACAAAACCCAGAAAACTATACTAATCGGATTAATAGTGGTCGTTGTGTTGGTCGTTATAGCGTATGCAGGTATGCACTATACCTCCCGACCGCAGTTTTGTACTTCTTGTCATGAGATTGCACCTCAGGTTGCATCGTGGGAAAGAGGACCACACAAAGATGTCGAGTGTCTGAGTTGTCACGCCGCTCCTGGTAATTTGGGCTACATTGTGCGGAAATTGAGTAGCTACAAAGAGCTTTATCTGCATTTCACCAATCAGGTCCCTGCTAAACTTGAATGGACTACACATATTGATGCTTGTTTGTATTGTCATAGCGGCAAAGACAATGCGTATCCGAATGCCAAAAACATTACTCTGGCACCTGGGTCTGCTCCAAATGCGCCCCCCATAAGTCACCAGCCCATGATCGAAGGCAAAGTTAGCTGTATCGGCTGTCACAAAAACATAGGTCACGCTCCCACAGCTGGGTCTTGACTCTCTTTCTGGCAAAGAATTCAAATCTTTGGGTTAGAATGATTTATTTAAATTGTCGCCTAGATCTTGCCTAAAAGCTCCTAAACGTGCAAAGAAACAAGGCTGTAAGCAACTTATCTGCCACCAGCCTTGTTTTTTTCGGAACTGGAGATTTTCTATAATGGTTAAAGTGTTCAGATATCATTTCTTACCCCAGTTATGAATTTGAGGATATTTCTCCAAGGGTTGCCTGAACTTGAGTCGTTTGCCCATTTCGACTATAGGTTACGTCTATCTTGTCCCCGACTTTGTATTTATAAATTTGATGAACAAGATCTGAAGAATTTTGCACTGCAACATTATTGATCTTAGTAATGATATCCCCAGTTACAAGACCAGCCTTGGCTGCAGGACCATTGGGGGTCACTGCTGAAATATAAGCTCCCTGAGGCTTATTGTTACTCTGGGCGTAAGTGTTGTATTGATCGTTTATACTCACTAAAAGTGCTGGATGTTTGGCCACACCAGACTTGATTAACTGCTGGATTATGGGCATCGCATCTGAGATAGGTATAGAGAAGCCCATCCCTTCAAAGCCTGTTTCTGCGTATTTCGCAGAGTTAATGCCTATGACTTGTCCTTGATAATCTACAAGCGGACCACCACTATTGCCAGGATTTATCGCTGCGTCCGTTTGGAGTAGCTCAAAACCTGCTTCCCCTTGTAGGTCAAGCGTACGATTGGTTGCCGAGATGACGCCAGTGGTAACGGAACGCGCGAATTCGTCTCCGCCGGGATTTCCAATCGCGACAACGGATTCACCTACTTCAACTTTCGAAGAATCTCCGATATTTACGGCTGTTAGGTTTGATACATCAGAAACCTGCAATACCGCTAAATCTGTGCGAGGATCTGCACCGATGACTTTTGCATCAAGATTACGACCATCGCTTAGACTGACGGTAATTTTTTGTGCGCCATCAATCACGTGATTATTTGTGGCAATATAACCCTTCTGGGCATCAATTACAAAACCTGAGCCACTTCCTGCTTCTTGAAGACCTGAATTACCAAAGGTGCTTCGGCTAGATTGGAAATTAGAAACGCCTACAACCGCTGGACCAACATTTTTCGCAATTTGTGCTACTGGGAAATTAGTTCCGTTAGCTGAATAAACAACTGGTGTGAACGATGACGGATTCTTAGCTTGGATTGGGGATACGTTGGCAGGATAAATATAGGGTAACGCGCTCACCGTCGTAAGACCACCTATGACTGCGCTAATTAAGCAGAGGCTAGCATAGGCAACAAACTTTCTTTTTGGCTTATGGTGGGGAGGTTGTTGCAGAGAAATGGGAATTATTTCTATTTCCCGTTTGTCATTGCCAGAGTTGTCTGAGCTGCTAGAAGGGTCGTTATAGTCTCTTTGTTTTGAGAGAACTTCGTCATCCATTATTACAGCCTCCTTGTTACTAATAAATTAAGCTATGATACTAATGTGGCTTTCCATAAGGATAACTAAAATATGTTAAGTAAAGAGGTCGAAATTGTGAAAGTTTAGGGGCGTTTTAGTGAATATACTGAATTAAAGTTGGCAGGGGATGAAAAATAAACAAGGCTGGAAGGCATGATGCCTCCAGCCGATCTTAATATTGACTGAAATATATTCCTCACTTCACCATTTTAATGATCCATTCGATAAAAGATTCCACGTTATTAAAGGCGTAAGCTGGATTCATAGCTAAGACTTTTTGAGTTTGTACGGTTTCAGCCCAGAGCGCACTGAGCGGTAAAACTCCAACTTCTTTAGCGGCTTGCACATCATAGGCGATGTCCCCTATATAAACGACTTCTTCCGGTGAAAAATTCCAAAGTGCAAGGACTTGTTTAATATGTTCAGGTTTACTCGCTTGGTGCTCGGAACCGGTAATTATCAACTCGAAAAATTGTTTTAAACCTGAATGTTTTAAGGAAATCTCCATGCTTCCGGATCCCTTGCCAGATACAAGGGCTAACTTCATTTTTCGCTCTTGCAACAGGGTCAAAGCTGCTACTATGCCTGGAAATGGCTTAGCATAGTGCACATGAATACGGTCATACTCATTCAGATAAAACTGCAGAACCTCGCTCCATAATTCGGGGAATAATTTTTTAAAGATGCCATCTTCGGAAGGCCCAAATAATGCAGATAATTCTTTGTCGGCATAAACTCTCCCGCTGAATTTTAATAGTGTAGTATTAAAACTGGTACGAACCACCGGCAGTGAATTGATTAATGTGCCGTCCAGATCAAATATAAAGCCTTTAAGATTCATTTTCTCACTCCTTTTTGATCTAGTTCTTTTGATACAGATATCTCTGACTCTGTTTCTAACATTATAGTCGATAATTTATGTGGTAATCTATTTTTTTGGTGGTATAATTTTATCCTTGTTAAGTAACATCAATCATTGTTATCGTTTACACCAGGTCCAGAATTACCATTTTGTTGCCCGTAACCTAGTTCCAACTATGGGGATGAGAATCATCTAGACGGTCTTTCCCAAGAATCCCCTCGATTTATCTACAGGGAGCGTCAAATAATTACGCTGCTTTATTAACATACTATATATTAAGGGAAACTATTTAAGTTTAAAACAACCTATTTTTGTCATAGTCATTTAAATTGAAGATCAGAAAAGGAGGAATTATTTTGACCCCTAAACGGAATAAAGTATCTAAACAGGTCGCAGATCAAACGTCTACTCATACCCATAAAACTTCTCCCACCTCCAATACCACGGGGAAAGAAAGAGATACCATAAGCCCAACCAAGGATAAAAGTCCAGATGATCTGGAAATTTTCGATTAATTATTATTGGTCTTTGAGGGCATTTCTAAAATGAAAATGCGTAGAGAAATCTCATTATTGGTTTTGAAACAAGGCTAGATGCGTTTTATCGTATCTAGCCTTGTTTGTACAACTATTATTGAATTAGAATTTATATTTGTTGAAATAAAATTTATCCAAGAATAGTATTAACCATTTCAGCATTTCTTATGGGATAAAGATTAAGTTATTATATATTTGCAAGTTACTAATAGCTTAACTGGCGGCTTATAAACAAAGAAGCAAGGTGGTATGAAAGAACATGAAAATAGTAGCAATTGGTGATTCAATTACTGAAGGGTACCCTTATAGTAATCAGGAGTCTTGGGTGGAACATTTAGCCCAAGAATTAAAATGCCATGTTTTAAACCAAGGGATATGCGGGGATTTCACGAGCGGCATGCGTAAACGGTTTAAGCCGGATGTACTCGATCATACTCCGACCCATGTCATTATTCTTGGTGGGGCTAATGATGCTTATGAAAAAATCCCCCTGGAGAGTGTAAGCTCGAATTTTAAGGCAATGGTGGAGGCTTGTAGGCAAAATGGAATTATCCCTATTTTGGGATTACCTACTCCGTCCTTATTACCTGAAGAAGAACAGTTCCTAATTGAATATCGGAATTGGTTGAAGAGCTATGCGGATGCATTTGGCATTTTTATAGTCGATTTTTATTCCCCATTCCTGAATAGGATAAGAGTAGGTCAAGGTGCGCGGTTATTCGTTGATGAAGTCCATCCTAATATTAAGGGTTATGCTTTAATGGGAGAAGTGGCGGTCCGAAGTTTCCAAGAAGCTGCGTACTCTTCAAACGTCTTTTGGACGCATTCTCCGATTTGTCGATAAGCTTCGTCATTCAGATTAGCAAGAGAAGTACGAATAGACCACTTTGGTCCGCCAAACCCGCTGCCGTTAAGTAGAACAATCGAAGATTTTTCTGCTAATCGAAAAAGAAAGTCTGTGGGCTCATAGTTGGCTTGTAAATAGTCACAGAATTCGTCCCCATACTTATTTTTTGCCCACACCAATAAATCGATTTGACTGTAGTAAGCGGCGTCAAAAGAATCAAAACGTAACTCTAGCCCAAAGCCCTCGTATAATAATTTTTGTCGATGGTGACATATTTCCTGTGTCAATTTCTTGTAACGATTCTCTCGGTCAAGTAGTGCAAAGAGAGCAAAGAGCCCCATTTGTACTTGTTGTGGCGTAGATAAGCCCGCGGTATGGTTCAGGGCGACTTGGCGACTGTCCGCCACCATTCGATCAATAAAACGAAGTTTTTTGGGATGTAAAGAAATTGTTCCGTAACGCTCTGCTAGCGGTTTCACCTTATCGGGCGGGAGATCTTTCAACAAGTGATCAAAGACATTGTCTTGATGAACGGCGATGACTCCCAGACGCCAACCTGTAGCCCCAAAATACTTAGAGAACGAGTAAACCCCAAGTGTATTAAAAGGTAGCTCGGCCATCAGTGAACGGAAGTTATCGACAAATGTGCCGTAAACATCATCCGTAATAATCATTAAGTTTGGATTATGCTGTTTAACCACCTCTATGATATGGTCCTTTGACTCATTCCTTATCGCCACTGAGGGTGGGTTGCTTGGGTTTACAACATATAAAGCTTTTATACTGGGATCGGCAAGTTTATCAATCTCTGATTTTGTATATTGCCAAGTGTGAATACCTTTTTCATCCATTTCCAGAGCATTGATTCTAATTATTTCAAAATTATAACGCGCTAAATGCGGAATATCGAGATATGGGGTAAAGGTCGGCACCATAAGCGCAATCTTGTCTCCAATGGACAGTAACTTATTCGCAATCAGAGAGTCAAAAATATAACACATCGCTGCAGTGCCACCTTCAACAGCGAAAAGGTCGTATTTGCCGGGTGGTGAATCGTTATTGCACATTTCCTGAATAAGATAATCATGAACAACATGTTCTAAGTGCATGAGCATGCGATCTGGTACCGGGTAGTTATCGCCGACAATACCATCGACGAGTTCATGTACCCAAGCATCCGGGTTAAAGCCCCAATTGAGGGATCCAAAATCAAGGACATTTTTAAGGAAATCGACTCCGGGAGCTTCCTGATGGTTTTTTAGGTAAGCCTTCAGACGTGCTGAAATGTTTTTGGTTATAGGCATGCCAGCAAGGTCAGCATCTCTCCAAGTATTGCGTGTTTCCTCCATAGCAAATTGCCCGAGGGTAAAGAATGCTTCTCGTGGTGTTGCTGCGATCCAATTCGGATTTCCCCTGCCCGCATTGAGCATCGACCAGATACTTGTATCTCCATGTTTATCGGCGAGACTAATTAATTTGTCTTTAAGCTCAAATGGGCTAAGCTGCTCATAAGTTCGTTCCATTTTTTCGCGAGAGGTATTGTTAATAGTTATCATTCCTTTCTGAATCCAGTCGACTAACTACTCTGGTCATTCCTGCCAGTGGACCTACATACTTTAGCTTTAACTCTTTTCTAGATTTTTTATGCTAACAGGAAGGTCGGAGAACTGTTTTTTATGGGGTGGCATGCTTATTTTATGAAACATATTTTTTAAATAAATACATGATACTGTCAATTAGGGCTCAATAGTTACTATTTTTTATAAATTGTTTCATATAGAAAATCGATTATGAGGATATTGACTTTCTATAGACACATTTCTTAGATAATGTTACTCTTCACTTGTGAGAAAAGACAATGTTAACTAAAGAAAGTACCCTCAAAGGGTATAAAAAGAGGAGGAACTAGTATGCCTGAAACAAAAAAAGTTAAAGAGTTAATGGTTCCCATTTCTGAATACCCCGTAGTATATAACACCGATACATTAAAAGATGCTATCATGGTCCTTAAAACCTATCATGTTAAGAGCAAAGAACATCGTTCTATGCTAGTTTTAAGCAAAGAAGGAACGGAAGAAAAGCTTGTAGGTATTATCACTGTGAGGGATATCCTCAACGCCATAAAAGGAAGAACTATGAGTTATGACAATAACGAGGTTTATACAATGTCGTGGAGCAGATTTTATCATAAAAGTGATTTAGGTAATAGCGTTGCAACGAAGGTTGAAGAGGCAATACGCCCGCTTGTAACTGAGTTTGTTCAAACCGAACAGGATGTATCAGACGCGATTCGCATAATGATGACTAAGAATATTAATATTTTACCAGTATTTAAAGGAGAAAAACCGGTAGGAATAATTCGGGCTATTGATATACTTAGTTACATCGGAGAATTATTATAAAGTAAAAATTTTAGACAAATATAAACCAATATAAACCATCCCTGGGTAGTTACCCATAGGGATGGTTTTTTTGCTAGGGTTGCTTATTTTTTTTTAAAAAAGTACTATGTTGCCCTCATTAAGCATAAAATGTTAAGTAAACTTAAAAAGGGAGGACCTCAAAATGCCTGAAACAAAAAAAGTTAAAGAGTTAATGGTTCCTATTTCCGAATATCCTATAGTATATAATACAGATACCTTAAATGATGCCATAAAGGTTCTAAAAACCTATCATGTTGAGAGCAAAGAACACCGTTCAATGATAGTCTTAAAAAGAGAAGGAACGGGAGAAAAACTTGCAGGTATTTTAACTGTACGGGATATACTCAATGCTATAAAAAGAAAAACTGTAAGTTATGATGGTAACGAGCTTTTTGCAATGTCGTGGAGCAGATTTTATCATAAAGGTTCTTTAGGCAATAGTGTTACGACTAAGGTTGAAGACGCAATACGTCCGCTCGTAACTGAGTTTGTTCAAACCGAACAGGATGTATCCGATGCGATTCGTATAATGATGACTAAGAATATTAATATTTTACCAGTATTTGAAGGAGAAAAACCGGTAGGAATAATTCGGGCTATTGATATACTAGATTATATTGGGGAATTATTATAATACAAAAGTTTAAACTGAATACAAACCTATTCCATCCCTGGGCAGTACCCATAGGGATGTATTTTTTTGCCAGACAGGTCAACTTTAGCTGGCATTATTACGTTGACAAGTGCATTTCATTGATTAAAATGTATTTCGTTTGAGGAACAGGAGGACTTTATTGAATTTTGCCGAAAAGGTAAGATAAAGGAGTAAGAGTGGGTTATAAAAGTTATAGTCAATGTCTAACTACTTTATAGTACATTGAAAAACGGGGCACAATTTAGGGTAACAACTTGAAAGGCGTGAGGTATTTATGTCTGTAAAACCAAGGTGTATCTATTCAGAACAGTGGAATCCCTCGGAGGAACAAATTAATAGTATCTTTCCCATTGAGGAGATAACATCTGAAATTGGAAAGGATCCTAGCCTAGAGGTGTTGCGGGATGATCAAGTAAGACTAAAGTATCCCGGTCTATATAACATTTCGATACAAGCTAGAGCATATAATCGGGGTCTCGTTGAACTATTACAGGAATATTTTGAGTCAAATAATGAGAGTCCGGAGCTTGGGAGTTTATTAGGGGTCCAATTACCACAAATCATGTGGGTTGACTCGTTAGGCTTAGAAGAAAAGATCATTACTCTCCTAATATCTAAGCTTAATAAGCAAGAGGTTTTCATTAATGATATTGTCTTAGTCAAGAATGAAGATTTCGACCCTTTGAGTGATGCTCTCCTTGATAAGATCCTTAACAATCTACGTAAGTTTGCAAAAGAACAAGGGGCTAAATATCTGTCCGGTTATGCAACTAATAAAAATACTTTAAAGTTGTTCAAAAGTAAAGGATTTAAAGAAGATCAACGATCGGACATGGGTAATGATTACCTATGGGGGATAGCTAGATCGACGGGTGAACAGTTCCCATTCTACGATGAATTGTGATTCCCATGACAAAAAAAATTACGGTCTATTCAGATTTCTTATGACCCTTTTGCATGATCGGGAAAGTCCCACTTGACCAGTTGGCCAAGGACAACAATTTATCCATTGAATGGAAAGCTTTTGAGCTTCGGCCTGAGGGAATTGAATTACCGGAAAAATCACCAAAATATCTTGCTCGGGCGAAAGCGGGTATTGAAGCGCTAGGTCGAAAGTACGGGTTCGTCATGATCTTCAATGATAAAAGTAAACACTCCAGATTAGCTTTAGAAGGCGCAAAATTTGCCGAAGACCACGGGCTGGTCAACGAATATCACGATGTAGTTTTTGCCGCTCAATTTCAAAAGCAAGAAAATATTAATGACATTAATGTTTTAACCGAGTTGGCTGTGCAGATAGGACTGGATCAGGAAGAATTCCGGAAGGCACTCGCTACTAGAACCTATGAAGAGGCCGTTTTGCGGGATGTTGATGAAGCCCATCGTTTAGGCATTCATATTGTTCCCTGCTATATCGTAGATGATCGTGCGGTTTATGGTGCCCAGAGCTATGAAACCCTAGAGAAACTTCTTCAGGGAAAAGGAAATGGGTTTCCACTAAATATTGATTTAATAACGTAATAAATACTTATAAGGTAGTGCGTATGTCTATACAGTTAGCCCTGTGAAGAAATCAATCTTAACGGGGTTATATTTTTATCCTTGTAAAGGGGATTATTTATATTATTGTAATTCACCATAACTCAAGCGGATTACGAAGAAAATGATTTGCGCAACATAAAACTAACATAATTATCATTCTTAATTGTTGGACATAAACACTTGCAGATGAATACTTGGATACCTGTCTAATAAAATGCATAATTCAATGGTGGGTAGTGATTTTATTCCATAAATTCTACTTTTATAGATATACAATGAAGTTAAATCAGTAAATGGTCATTTAATCCGTATCTCTTATGCAACTATAGTTTGGTTTTCCCATTTGTTCCATAAGGTATCTTAATTAAGAATATGTTGATTTTCTATAGACACAATACTAGTCATAATGATAATCTCTAATTGTGAGTAAAGTCACATACAAATAGCTAAAGGAGGCTAAGGACAAATTAGAACTTGCACTATGTCAAATAGTATACTTCTGAATAAAATTATAAAGCTGCTGTGAATGGCCGCTAAGAAATTTAATTGTTCTTAAAAATTTTGTGCTAAGTAAAAACCGTGAGGATTTACGGACCTTTACACATGAAACATGTGTAATAGAGAATGGAAGCTTGAAAAGGTGTTTAATGAGTCCTGAGGTCCGAAAGAATTCTTCAGGTTGTTGGCAGTACAAAAAAATGAAAGGTAGGTGTTCGTTTTGTCCTGCTTAACTTCCAATAACACTCTATCGAGGGGTGAAAATGTGAAGACAGAATTAGGAAACAGAACTTATCCAATATGGTTACTAATTAATCCAAAATACCCTGCAGTTCGCCATGATATTTTCAGACCAGTATTAGATGAGATTCAAGACAGAGTATTTAGGCAAATGCAAACTAGAATTGATACTTCTAATCTATATGTTAGGAGTGCAGTAAACGATGGAGGAATAGTTCCTAATACCTTAAATTGGTGGGGTAAGAAAGTAGCAGAGGAAATTGAGTTTTACAGAGAAATTATCCATGAACACAAGCCTAAAATGCTTATTTCTTTTGGTGCATTTCCTTTTGAATTTACGAGGCGTGTCTTCGAAGTCAAACCGGAAAAAGGACCTAAGGCTTGGAGCACATCTATTTTGAAGGATGAATTCGAAAAGTCAATTGAGAATTTTGATATAAATCAAACTAACAGGATCCCCTTACTTCGTCGAGTCATTGCAACGGATAAGTTTGTGGAAACTCATAATTTCTTGTCTCGAACTGACCGGGAGACTTATTTTCAACACGTAGGGGCAAAGATTGCCGAAAAGATTATTGAGAACAAGGATAGTCTGGATATTTGGATTAAGTGAACTTGTTTGAGTAAACTCCAACTTGGAGAAGTCTTGGAAGTGGTTGTTAGAATGCATTTGCACCTGAGAGATAATCGTTTCTCTTAGGTGCAAATGCATTTTTCGGTAATAACCCTAGTTAATTCTAAAATTTATAGAAGGAGACAATAATAATCTATATTAATGGCAATGGATTTAGACTCGTGAGGGAAACCGTGGATTTTAGGACACTTTCATCACAGATATTGTGTAATAATTTATTATTAATAATAATCTATACTGATTAATATAAATAAATCTTTCGCGATCACGTTTTGGCAATAGCGTAAATCGATTAAGAAGATTTTGATTTGCTATAGACGACAATGTTGTCACGATGTTAATCTACATGTGAGTTAAGTCACAATATTAGAGAAAAAGGAGGTCGTTCTAAATTAACACGGCTATCAGAGAATACTCTGAACTTTATTGAAGTATGGAGCTTTAGCGTATGGGAGTTGGTTTATGAACGGAGCAAAGTCTGGAAGTGTTATAATGACAAACATTTTAGACCAAAAAAAAGCAGCCTCGCAAGGCCGCTAAGAAATTTAATCGTAATGTTATTATAACATAAAATCCTGAGAATTGAGAGATCTAGTCGTATCTTTTTGTTGAAGGTGGTTGGTAGGAACCATATATCAAAAAAATGCACCTAAAAAAATAAAAAGGGGTGGGTAATAATGAGTGGTAGTAATGCAAAACGAGTATTCTTTATTTTACTTGGCGTCGCATTATTTTTAGTATTATATTATGCTCCACAGTTTGGACCGGCGGTAGATCCTGCAGGTAAATCATTTGCCTTAAGCCAACAGGGAAAAGCAGCGATTGGTTTATTCTTTCTAGCAGGTGTATGGTGGGTATTTGAAGTAACTCCCATCGGCGTAACTGGTCTCGCCATCGGTGTTGTTCAAGCTTTATTCCTGATCCGTCCGGCAAAGGACGCCTTTCGGGATTTTATGGATCCCACGGTATTGTTTATTTTAGGATCACTGCTTATAGGTTTAGTTTTCACCAAGTCAGGAATTACGAAAAGAATTGCCTATAAAATGTTAATGATGGTTGGCGAAGATACGAAAAAGATTTTATTAGGAGTATTCATCATTACGGCATTATTAACTCATATCATGGCTCATACCGCAGTAGCAGCAACTATGTTTCCGATTCTAGTGACCATTTTGGCCTTGTATAATGGTGATAACTCCGATGGAAAACCCACCAAGTTTGGTAAGGCTTTGTTCATTGGGATGGCCTATACTGCTGGCGCAGGAAGTATCTGTACTCTTTTAGGTGGTGCCCGGAACCCTGCGGCGGTAGGCTTTTATAAAGAGTTCACAGGGGTTGACGTTTCTTTTGTAGACTATTTTCTTCACATGGCGCCATTTGGTTGGCTAACAGTATTTTTGATTTGGGGATTATTAATGGTCATTTATAAGCCCGAAAAAAGTGTAATCCCTGGTTTGCGTGAAAAGGCTCGATCTGAATATGCAAAGCTTGGTCCTGTTAGCAAAAATGAAATTTTTATTGGTATTGTAATTTTCTGTGCTCTTACCATGCTTGTATGCCAAGCCATTATTCCGGCTTTAAAGACCATGGATCGTTCTGTTCCATTACTGATCGCGGGAATAATTTTCTTCCTTGCCAATGTATTGACGGTTGAGGATCTAGAAAAGCGAATTCCTTGGAACATCATCTTTTTATTTTCCGGCGCTATGAGTATCGGTTATTGCCTATGGCAGACTGGTGCAGCTCAATGGATCGCGATCAAGTGGTTAGGAATGATAGCGGGTGCACCTTGGTTAGTATTCTTGTTAGCCGTCTGCTTCTTGGTAATGATCATGACCAATTTTATAATGAATGTGGCCGCGATTGCAATTACCTTACCAGTAGCTCTCGTAATGGGTCAGTATCTGGGGGTTAACCCAGAGCTTATCCTGTATGGCGCTGTAGCAATGGCTGGTATGCCATTCTTACTGTTGATTGGTGCCGCTCCCAATGCAATGGCCTATGAATCTAAGCAGTTTACAACAGGTGAATTTTTTATTAGTGGGATCCCAGCAAGTGCAGTTCTAATGGGCGTCTTGGTACTCATGACTTTCACCTACTGGCCAATAGTCGGTCTGTCTCCACTTCTAAAGTAGTTAAGTTCTCAACCTGATACACCTAGATCTTTAATCTAGGCGTATCAGGTGCAAAATCTTCAGGAATTGAGGGAATGTCTGTGGAAGGTAACGGTCAGATCATATTTGCCAGTGCTGTATTTTTAATTTCCTATGCATTAATAATTTCCGAACAGATTCACCGTACGGCTGTTGCTCTATCTGGAGGAATGCTTGTTATTATTGGTGGTGTTCTCAGCCAAGAACAAGCCATTGAGGCAATTGATTTTAATACCATAGGGCTCTTAGTTGGGATGATGGTGATTGTGGGTATAGCCAGAAATTCTGGTCTTTTTGAATACCTTGCAGTCAGTGCGGCCAAGCAAAGCAAGGGAGACCCCATTAAAATCATGATCTCCCTCGCCATTATAACAGCAATTTTATCAGCATTATTAGATAACGTCACAACCGTATTATTGATTGTGCCTATAACGTTCTCAATTGCCAAGTCTCTTGAAATTAACCCAATGCCAATCTTGTTTTCTGAAATAATGGCATCCAATGTTGGGGGTACTGCTACTCTAATCGGTGATCCTCCCAATATTATGATCGGCTCTGCTACTGGCCTCGGTTTTATGGACTTCGTGGTTAACCTTGCTCCAATTATTGTAGTTATCTTGTTAGTAACTGTCTATTTACTCAAATTACTTTACCGTAAACAATTAGTGACTCGTGAAGAATTAAAGGTAAACATTATGAAAATGGATCCGAGCAGTGAGATTAAAAATTCTGTTCTTTTGAAAAAATCGTTATTTGTTATTGCCTTGGTTATTTTCGGATTCTTTATTCACCAATATGTTCACCTTGAGTCGGCGACTGTTGCCTTATCCGGAGCGGCGTTACTATTGCTAATTACCCGTGAAGATCCTGAACATGCTCTAATCGCTGTGGAATGGCCCGTAATTTTCTTCTTTGCTGGACTCTTTATTTTGGTTGGAGCATTGGAACATGTTGGAGTTATTGAATGGATAGCGCTAGAGTCATTAAAACTTACCGGTGGAGCGATGTTGCCTACAGGAATGTTGATTCTTTGGCTCTCCGCTTTCGCCTCGGCCTTTGTGGACAATATTCCTTTTGTGGCCACGATGATTCCCTTGATTCAGGATATGGGTAGGTTAGGCGGAATTCCAGACCTTAACCCTCTTTGGTGGTCATTATCCCTTGGCGCCTGCCTGGGTGGTAACGGTACAATTATTGGGGCATCTGCCAATGTTGTAGTAGTAGGTATGGCAGAAAAACGAGGCTATAAATGGACCTTTGTAGGTTTTATGAAGGTGGCTTTTCCGCTAATGATAGTTTCAATTCTTATCTCCACCGTTTACTTGTATTTCTTCTTTCTCACCTAGTATAGGTACGGTAGCAAGATATTAACAGATTTTCCGCAAAGATTTGTGGATCTGGTCTAAGTTTTCAATTTAAGAAAGGTGGGATTCCTTGTCTGGGTTAGCGCGTGATAAATATCTACCTTTAATTGACAGGGATTCAGGAGATAAAAATTATCCAATTTGGCTATTAATTAATCCAAAATACCCAGCTGTGGTTAATGATATTTGGAGACACGTTTTGGATGAGGTACAGGACAAAGTTTATAGGGAAATTCACTCTAGAATTGATACTAGTAATATTTACATTCGGAGTGTTGTCAGTGATTGTGGAATAGTGCCTCATTCATTAAATTGGTGGGGAAAAGAAGTAGCCGCGGAAATAAAGTTGTTCAGGGAAATTTTGCTTGAACAAAAGCCAAAGTTGCTGATTTCCTTTGGCGCATTTCCATTTGAGTTTGTCAGACGTGTCTTCGAGATCAAACCAGAAAAAGGACCAAAGTACTGGAGTGCTTCTGTCTTAAGGGATGAATTTGAAAAATCAATTGAGAATTTCGATATGAATCAAACCAATGTGATTCCCTTACTTCGCCGAGTGATAGCCAGTGATAAGTTCATAGAGAGACAAAATTATTTCAGTCCCAATGACAGCGAACAATACTTTTATCATGTTGGATCAAAAATATCTGAAAGGATTATTCAGAACAAGGATAGTTTAAATATATGGATGAAATTATTATGAATCCGCCGCTGTTAAGTTATATTAAACTCTTTGTATATTTAAAAAATTTTAGAATTGAGGGGATGTAATGGAAGATAAGTATCTGGTTACTATTGATTTAACATCTCTCCAGGCTTTGAAGACCTTTATTAGGTTTGTAAAGGAAGCTAATGGAAGCGTTTCAATCAGCGGAGAAAGGCAGGATTATAGCTCAATGTTAAATAATCCGATCCTAGTGCCTAATCTCGAAGTAGAGAATATTTTTGGCTCAGAGATTAAGATTTACGCTTCTTCAACTATTGATTTAGAGAGAGCTAATGCAGCTCTGAACTGTGAAATCGTCGATAAGGCAGAAAAAACAGCCGCAGGTACACTACTTGAATCGGTTATGAATTTTACAGGGATGCGTCAAACGAGCGAAGAAAGATCCTTTTAAGCCATATCTGTTTTCCGTTAAAAGGATTGTCCTAGAAAAGTTCCTGCTTGTTTTAATTTATACGGATCCCCATCACTAGCCAAGAACCGCTCATAATGATAAACCCAGTCATCTATTTCTGGAATTACCTTTTTCCATGAATTAACACCCAAAATCTTATAATACCAATACATCATTTGAGAGTTAGCAAGCTTTGATGAGTTGCAGTACTTCTTTTCATATTTAATAAGCAATTCTAAAGATTCATCCGCGTTTTCCATAGAATCTTTCCCCTCCTCCCTGGACAAGGAACACTTGTACATCCGTGGACGGTTGTCTAACCTCGAAAGTCGTGTCTTAGTCATGGTCAGGGCAGTCCCGTCCCGTGATGCTTCTAGCCTTCCCGATTTTTATAGTTGCTATAACACGCTCAAACATTTGCTGCTACAGTTATTGTTTTCAAATCATAGCTTAATTTTTGAAAAAGCGACCATTATATGATCTTAATAGATAATGTATTTAGCATAGTTTAAATTGATTACGAGCATTTTGCTTTGCTATATACGCGATACAAATGCGATGATAATCTTTACTTGTAAGCCTTTACCCAATCAAGAAGGAGGTTAGAAACGTCGATTATAATTTAATAAAATTTAGCCTAATCTAATCTGTCAGCTCTATGCCAAAGTCATATTGTCTCCCAGCAATATAAAAAGCAGCCTAAAAAGGTCGCTAGGAAATTTAATCGATTATTCAGGGAATTCAAAAGAAAAAATTCGAGACTTGAGATTAAGCGCTATTTTGAAGGAGGATTAAAAATGAGAGAAGAAGTGCTTAACTATGGGATAAGGAACACTAGGGGCATGTTTTTAAATGTTATACCAGTGTATCGACCTGAGGATAAGCGAAATTTCGAGTTTGAAATATATAATAATAGGGTCCGTACCAGACGTCCTGTAGCTACTCTTACCACAAGTGTAGGTACAGTATTCCAAGAAGGAATGGTAGTACGATCATTTAATGCAACTTTGGAGATCAGACCGGATGTGCCATTTAGCCAAGTGGAATTAACTGATTTACCAACTGACGTTGCCACACTAATGTATCAGGAGTTAGGAGGTAACCCATTAGAAGAAGTATTTATTATTAGAATAACTTGCCCGATGAGAGATGATTTAGGCGAAAAAAAAGATAATGTTATTTCTGAATCATGGATGAGCGGGGTAATAGATTTAAATCAGTACAATATTTTTTCAACTAGCTCCTTAGCCATGTCTTCAGGATATTAATTTATCCTCGGAACGACCATCTCATCCCAAGAAGATAACCGGTTTATAGATATCTGAGATTTTCAGAAGTGTAGTATTGCTACACTTCTTTTTGTGTTTAGATAAAGCTTTCAGACTATCGTATTTTCAACTGCGCTAAAAGTTCCTGAATAAATTTATCGAAATTGTACGAGTAAATCATTGGAAAATGTAATTATACCAGAAATATCGTTTGTATTTAATAAAACGGTGTATGAAAGATTCATCTCGACAGAGACAAGCCTACGAATTTCTTCAAACGGATAGATAAAAGAAAGTATCTATGGGCCTTGCTCAACTATCCAGTCTTATTAAATCAAAAACTTTGTTATAGGGAAAACATTAACTCAGGATGAAATGGCTTTGACTTTCGTATCATTAAAAGTATCTCTGAAAACAGTAACTCAGTTAGTCTTATTACAAAAAACGCTCAATTTCGGCACGATTATACAATCAACATAAATCGACCATAGAAATGACTAATTATAGAGATACGGATACGCTATAGACACATTTCGTTTGCAATGCTACTCTTGATTTGTGAAAACAAATTCTAGGAAAGGAGAGTAAATGATTTTGGTTTCAATGTTTGTTCCAAGATAATTGAGGAGGACCAGAACAATGGCTACACTTTATAGCACGTATGGCGAAAAGGTATCTCCAATATTGCTCTAAAAATCACAAGTTATTGGGAATCATCGCTAGTTAAGCTATATGGTTGCTGAGGTACCTCTTCAAGAAAAAAGGCAGCCTATGAAAGGCCGCTGAAGAATTTTGACATTAGTTATTATATCATAAATCTCCGAAAAAGTGAGGTAGTGTAATAACTAAAATTCTAGCTCGGATTGTAATTGGAGATCAATGGAGGAGGGAAAACGAAAATGAAAATGAAAAATTTATACAACTCCTTTATGAACGCATCCAGGGCTCATGCCCAGTGGGAGATCGAAACTTCTCTCAACATTATAAAAAACAGGAAGAAATTATTAATACTTTTTGTAATGACCTTGCCCTTACTGATTCCAGCAATGGCTCATGCGGCCGACTTTATCGGCGGCAAATCAGCCTTCGGACCGTCCTTTTTTTCACCGACTACTTTTTACGGTTCCATAGCAGTGGGTATCATTGCAGGTCTTATTACAGGGTGCATTGGGGCTGGCGGAGGCTTTGTTATTACCCCTGCGTTGATGAGCCTGGGGGTAAAGGGAATCTTGGCAGTAGGTACTGACATGTTTCACATCTTTGCAAAGGCCATCATGGGCACCACCCTACACAAGAAAATGGGTAACGTTCATGCAGGTTTGGCTATTGCATTTCTGGTTGGTTCCGGAATTGGGGTCACAGGCGGCGGTATGATAAACCGTGCATTATTTAACTACAACCCCATAATAAGTGATTTATTAATTAGCTCTGTCTACGTGGTTCTGCTGGGATTTTTGGGTGTCTTCGCTATGAGCGATTTTATTGGTACTAAGAGAAGTAATCTTAAGGGCGGTGGCGACGTTCACGGCGGTCCAGAGAAAATGACAGCACTTGGAGTTAAGCTTCAATCCATGAACATTGCTCCTGTGATTAAATTTGATGAGCACGTTGTCCCCGGCGGGAGAAGAATACCCGGAGTTTTCGTAGCAATATGTGGAGCTGTGACTGGCTTTTTAGCTTCTATACTAGGTGTTGGCGGTGGTTTCGTCACCTTCCCAATGTTTGTATACGGACTGGGGATTTCGACAGGTACTACTGTAGGAACCGATATCTTACAAATTATCTTTACAGCTGGTTACGGTTCCATAAGTCAGTACGCCATCTATGGTTATGTGTTCTACACCCTAGCGATGGGTATGCTGCTGGGTTCATTATTTGGCATCCAAATAGGCGCCATCACGACCAAGGTGGTCCCTGGCACACAGATCAAGGCCTTCTACGCTTTGGCAATATTAGCGGGCTTTATCAACAGACTCTTTGCGCTACCTGAAAAATTAGCGCAGATGGGCTATATTACCTTAGCTCCGGTTACGGCAGCCATAATCACTAAGCTAGGAGTATGGTTATTCTTCGGATTAGTGTCCTTCTTCGCCTTCTGGATCATAGGTACATTTATCCTAAATATACCGAAGCTCAGAGCTGAGTCAGATTATGATGTTAAGGTAACCAAAGGAGGTGTTCCCCAATGAGTGTAGTTCGAAACAAAAAGACTTTTATGATCGGTATTACAATGCTCTTGAGTTTTGTACTAGTCTATATTGGCATGATGTCTCCCAACTTCGGGAACGGCAGGAATGGTCTGGAATTCGCTGATGATATGTTTAACTCTTTGTCTAAGGGCTCAGCTTATTTCATCAAGGATGCTCAACAAGTTGCTGATGGTCAAATAGGGAAAAACATCAACCTCACCATTAAAGCTTCATCACCCGCTGAAGCCGAAAAATGGGCTAAATTGTACACTACAGCAGGTGCTGCAGTGACAGTTAAAGAAGCTTCGCTGACCATCAATGGTGATTTTGGTAAAATTCTTGGCGCCGCCGTAGCTGACTGTAACTTCATGTATTTTAATGATAAAAATTCAGTTGGAACAAAATATGGTTACGATGGCAAAGAGGCAACCTTCAACTGGAACGCCTCCTTAAAGAAAATTGACTCCGCACTAAAAGCTAAATCCCTGTTTAATGAAGAAACTCAGTTGATCAAAGTGCAGCAAAAGGCCGTAGAGCCGGCTTACAATTACTACGGAATTGAAATAAAGAAGGTTAGTGAGAATAAACTTACTCTAACCTTACTGCTCAGCTTCTACCTTATATATACCTTGTGGTACGGCTTTGGACTCTTCTATTTATTTAATGGTCTTGGAATTGTCGTTTCACCGAAGAAAAAGGAAGCTTAAAATTAGGAATTACTTGCTAAAATGTTTCTATGGTGAAAGGATTTATAGACACTTTCTGCCAGTCAGCCCAGTAAATCATGTGACTTAACCTTTTGCGACAACTAGTGGCAGGGCAGGAGCTTCATTAGTTGAAGCAAAAGGTTTTATAATTATTGTGATGAAAGACATTTTCATATCCCATTATTTTTAGTACAGCCTTACTCTGTTGATGAGGGGATTGAGAGATGATGAAAAGAGAGTTAGGGGAAAGAAGTTATCCTATTTGGGTATTATTTAATCCGAAACACCCTATTAGCCATGACAATTGGACACCCATTTTAGATGAAATTCAAGACAAAGTATATAGAGAATTGAATACTAGAATTGAAACTGCGGATATATATTTCAGGAATGTTGTTAGCGATAGCAGAATGGTTCCCAATACTTTAAATTGGTGGGGACCCGAAGTAGCTAAAGAAATTGAGCTGTTTAGGGAAATTATCTTTAGATATAAACCGAGAATTCTATTTACTTTGGGTGCTTTTGCCTATGAATTTTCAAGGCGTGTTTATGAGATCAAGCCTGAGAAAGGGCCTAAAGCTTGGAGTACTTCAAACTTAGGGGATGAATTTGGAAGATCAATCGAGAGTTTTGATATAAACAAAACAAATATTATACCCTTACTCCATCGAGTTGGAGCAAGTTCTAATTTCATTGAGACTGATAATTATTTCCGTAGGAAAGACGGCGATAATTACTATCGTTATGTGGGTACTAAGTTAGCTGAAAAGATTATTGAGAACAAGGATCGTCTCAATATTTGGATTAAACAATCGACGGTTTCAATGAATGCCACCTGCATCGCACCATAGTGTTTATTTCTGAAAGGGGTATTTGTTATGAATGATTCTAAGTTTAATGTGCTTCTCTACTTTGATGATTCACAGCAGGCCTTTAATGCGGCCGTTCATACGGCAACACTTCTGAAGCATATGCCTAATATGCATTTGACCGTAGTTCAGGTGCAAGAAGGCTGTGAAGATTCTAAGATCACGGAATATACCTGGCTCGATACAAAAGACCTAGTTAATTGGGCCTTGGCAAGAAGTAATGCAAAGGGTGAATATTGTTGGCCAATAAGCCCAAGCTCGGATTGGATGAGGCGCGTTTCCGACGGATCTGATCTCTCCGATAAAAACAAATATCGTGAAATTCTTACCGAAACTAACGAAGTTTTTTCAGAAAGAGCAGAGGATGTTAGTCATGTAGTAATATATTGTAATCCGGGTATATCAGATACTGTAGAGGCACTTTATAATTATGCTGCAAAAAATGGATATAATTTGATTATTATGGGTACACGGGGACTTACCACTTTGAAGGTTTTGCTTTTCGGTTGTTTAGTCAACAGTTCTCCTATACCAATGATGTTAGTTAAGAAGCTCCCCCAAGGTTTTGTTAAGCACTAATATAAGGTGTTATAGAAAAACTTGTTTAACGATCAAAACTAAGAAAAATTCTTGGGGAAGCGATTCAAAACTTGAGATTCTTTTAAGTTCGTTGTGCGTTACTTGAGAAACGAGGATTATTACCGACATTAGTTGGGAATAATCCTTGAATTTTTATAGGACCCTTAATGAACAAAGGCTGTAACGAAAACCGGTAAACAGTTTCGTTACAGCCTCTAAATATTTTGAATGCGCCTTTGATGGCTAAAAAACTAGTGCAATACGGAATAATGCTATTTTTTAAGGTCATCTTATAGACGGTTGAAAAAAAGATCTACATTGATAAATAAATTAGTTATACTTATATCAATACGTTTCCAATTAGAGGCGGTTATCTAAACGTGAATAGGATTAGACTAAACTTGGAAATCGAAACTTATAAAGGAGTAAGAACTTGAACTTAGAACAAAAACCACAAGATTTGATTTTTTCCATGCCCCAATCTGAAAAACGTGTCCTTGTAATGACGGCTGTCTCAGCCGAGAGAGATGCGGTGTTGCGTGGTCTGCACAGCAATTCAAGGTTTGATGTCCTAGTGGCGGGTGTCGGTTCGGTAGTCGCTGCAGTGAATACAGCTAGGGCGTTGGCTACTGCTGAGTACAGTTTGGTCATTATTGCAGGGATCGGTGGGGGCTTTTCTGGTAGAGCTGAGGTGGGTTCACTCGTGGTGGCGAACGAGATTGTCGTCGCTGACTTGGGAGCGGAAACACCAGAGGGTTTCTACAGTTTGGATGAGTTGGGTTTCGGCTTCACCCATGTCCAGACTGATGCTAGCCTGCTGGAACATTATTCTAGGGCGTTACTAGCAGCCAAGATACCTGTTAATATTGGTCCGGTGCTCACTGTTTCAACTATTACGGGTACGGCTGAGCGTGCTGTAAAACTCGCCGCCAGGATACCGGGAGCCACTGCCGAAGCGATGGAGGGGTATGGAGTCGGATTCGCGGCTTTTGATCAAGGTTTACCTGTTCTGGAGATTCGTGCAATCTCAAACATGGTCGGTCCACGTGATCGGTCTAAATGGCGAATCAAAGAGGCTCTAGACGTGCTGGAAGCTGCTAGCGCAGTATTAACGGAGGTGCTACAATGAAAATCGCTATCTCTCCTTGTCCCAATGATACATTTATTTTTCATGCCTGGGTACACGGACTTATTCCCGGTGCACCTCAGCTTGATGTAACCTACGCGGATATCGACATTACGAATACTTTAGCTGCCGCTTCCCATGGACCAGATGTTGTCAAGATTTCTTACGCAGCTTTGCCGTGGGTCTTGTCCGACTATGCGCTTCTGCCATGTGGGGGTGCATTAGGCAAAGGCTGCGGGCCACTGGTGCTGACGTCAAATAAAGCAGGTACTAACAATGATCCAGCAAGGCTGTCAAGTAAACGGGTGGCTGTTCCCAGTGAACGATCAACCGCATATTTACTTTTTCGGTTATGGGCAGCACAACATGTGCCAGGCGGAGTAGGCGAGATTGTCATACTGCCGTTCCAGGAAATTATGCCAGCGGTACGTGATGGTTTGGTAGATGCTGGGCTTGTGATCCACGAGGCGCGCTTCACCTATCCATCGTATGGGCTAAACCTCTTGGCTGACTTAGGTAGTTGGTGGGAACAAGATACTAACCTTCCGATCCCGTTAGGTGCAATTATTGCACGAAGGTCACTGGATCTAACGGCAATCATCGGCTGGATTCGGGCCTCGGTCAAATACGCTTGGGCAAATCCGGAGGAATCGAAGGAGTATGTGCTACACCACAGCCAAGAGTTGTCCACTGAAGTAACCCAAGCACACATAAAGCTTTACGTAAACGAGTTCACTGAGAATATAGGTGAGACAGGGTATAAGGCGGTAACATCCTTGCTAAGTAGGGCTTCGCAAGCAGGGTTAGTACCAAAGATAGATTTGGCGGCGTTATATATAAATAAAACCGAAAAATAGAATTGCTTCCCAGTGCAGGAAAAATCAAATTCTATTACCACGCTTATTTCAAGCGTGGTTATTAAACTTATCGAAGTGGAAGAACACTGTGGAGTTGCTTTCAACGATCGCCATGTTTGCAACTTATACCATGAAGATTGCAAATTTACTCCGTTACAAAACGCTGCAGCCGCAATTGATATGCTAGGTGAAGAATTCCTGTTAATCCCATATGGCTTATCGTAGCCGCCGGTTTAGCCTTCGGCGGTGGAAACAAAGGTAATTAGAATTGCCTTTGTGGTTGCCTTATTATTAACAATAGTGACAGCCGCTTTGGTGGTCGTGTTGTTGAATATATTTGTCTAGTTGTAATGTGGTAGCTTAATTAATACAATGTAGCTAAAACGCAACCATATGGTTGTTTCTATGCAACCATTCTTATAGTTAACTATTAAAGTATGAAAAAATCAGAGATTTAATTGTGTTGGAGTAAGTCCGAATTACTAATTAGATAGTAAATTCGGACTTATCTTATTTATCCAAATCGTAAGACTCCCACTTCTACAAGTGGGAGTGATACACCTTATTCTGCTTCGGTGGGGGTAGAGTCCCCCACCGAAGACTCGATGTTCAACTTTAGTTGAACGAGTTCACTGTGTAATTATTCATAAGGCATTGGCCGATTTGGTATGGATCTTGCTTATATTTATCTTCAGTGGTGAAACTTTTCTACGCAATAATTAGGAGGGATGGATGTAAACCCTGCAAGAAGTTATCCGCGGGTTTCGACTTCAAAAATAGAAGGAGGTTATTCAAATGTATTCAAAAGCTTATATTCCCTATGGTGGTTATTACAGTACACCCTTTGTTCGCTGGCAAGGGAGTCTTCAAAATGAACATGCAGTTGAATTGGCGGCGTCAACCGCTAAAAAGTGGCTGGCAACCAAAGAAATTGATCCCAAAATATTCGAATACCTTGTTTTTGGTAAAACCATTGGACAAC
>LOEW01000191.1 GCA_001516045.1 Desulfosporosinus sp. BRH_c37 | reverse complement strand
GGAGAATCTTCAACGCCTTTTGCTTTCTGATATTTAGTTCCAGCGAAGTCCATTACCCCTGCGATTACTGACATACTGCTGCGGAATTCACCGGGTTTTGCCATTTCTAAGATTAGAACCTTATCACCATTTTTTACTGCCTGGATTGCACCAGCTAATCCAGCTGTTCCTGCACCGACAAACACGACATCATAAACTTTATCCCAATTCATTTTTTTGCCCCCTTTTAATTTTCGTTAATGCTAATTGCTGTTATCTTGTTTTCCTCTGCATGGCCATAGTGAACTCGTTCAACTAAAGTTGAAAATCGAGTCTTCGGTGACGTAAGTCTCCAGTGGAGACTTATGCCGAAGGCGCAGATCCACAGACGAATACTTTCGCGCCGTAGGATGGACTCTACCTCCTTCGCCGCTAAGTGTTCCTCTCGGGATATGCGGCTCGGCGAAACCCTTTTCGTCACCGAAGCAGAATAAGGTGTACCACTCCCACTTGTAGAAGTGGGAGTCTAACGATTTGGATTAAACCAATGTATTCCCCCTTCTTGCAATTTCTATTTAAAATCAATCTATTTATGGTAATAAATTGATTCCATTGCATAAGTTATGAACAGACATTATATTTGTAGGCTTAATTGCGACTGGCGACGATTACCGGGACTAGCAACCGGTAATTCCCTTCATGGCAATTCTGACCTTTTTAAATTACAGAATATTCTTAATTCCAAGACGAGAGGAATCGCCAATTTTGGACAATGTCACCCCTACGATTACTTACCGATGCGCGGGCTTGTTTCAGAAGAGGATTGGTTCTTACTATCACTTTGCTTTAGAGACAAGTTAAATTGCGCGCAAAGAAAAGTGTTTAATGCTCCAGACAAATACACTTAGTAAAGCCATGGTACCACCAACTAAACATACGCCGTTCCAGCGCCATATACTCCAAGCATATGTGCCCAGCAGCGAACCCAGTGAGGCACCAATATAAGCGGTAACCATGTAAACTGTATTGAGCCGGTTTTTGGCACCGGGGACTAAACTGTAAATACGAGTTTGATTGGCAATTTGAGCGCTCGCAACTCCTAAATCCAAAAGAATAACGCCTATGATTAAACCCCAAATCCAGTGCCCAAACAGCCAAAAGCAGACAAAAGAAAGAATAATAATAATCGCAGCCATCCCAGCTACTAGATGTGGGTTCTTTTTGTCGGCCAATCTTCCAGCGACCGGAGAGATGGAGGCGCCAACTACACCCACTAATCCAAATAATCCGGCCACTTGGGTACCGTAGTGATAGGGCGGTTGCCGAAGAAAAAACACCAAGGTTGTCCAAAAACAACTGAACGACCCAAACATCATAGCCCCCATGAAAGCGGCTTCTCTTAAAACCAGCTGCTGTCTGATCAGTTCCCATAAAGATCGGAACAGTTGAAGATATGTGAGAGATGAAGTGGGGTAGCTCTCCGGGAGACTGTAACGGAGGATAAAGGCCAATAACAACATTAAGGCAGCTGCTATTAGGTAGACAATACGCCAACCAAACATATCACCAACTAGTCCACTAAATGTACGAGCCATCAGGATACCGAAGAGCAAACCACTCATCACGGTACCAACGGCTTTACCTTGTTTCTTGGGGTCAGACAATTGGACCGCCAGGGATATTATCATCTGTGGTACAACAGTGGTGGCGCCCACCGCAAAACTGAATAGTCCGAGCAGTACCATGTTCTGAGCGATCGCCATTCCAGTTAAGGACACCGTCACTGCGAAAAGCATAATAACGATCAGCCGCCGACGTTCGCGCATGTCCCCGAGTGGAACGAACAAAAACAGGCCAAGCGCATACCCAAGCTGAGTGAGCATGGAAATATTACCGATTTGCCCGGCAGACACATGAAATGTCTGTGCCATATCGGCCAGGAGGGGCTGACAATAATAAAGGTTGGCTACCGATGCGCCACAACCGATGGCCATGACCCATAACAGGCTCTTAGAAAGAAAATGAGTCATTTGAGATTCTGATGCGATAATACTGTTTCCCTTACTCATTGCCGGTTGTCTCCTTCACATATTCATGCTTTGAGCAGTGCAATTTCATCTATATTAATGAAATACTCCCATTAACAAGTAAAACTCGAAGTGCCAATTGAATGTTAAAACGTTCATTTGAATCTTCCAAATTTAGTTCACCTATTTCTCGTAAACGCTGAAGCCTATATTTTAACCCGCTTAACGAAACATTTAGTTCCTTGGAGGTGTGCTTAAGATTACACTCATTGGCTAAGAACACATAGAGAGTTTTAAGTAAATTCATTGTACCGGTGCTTTTTTCGTAATTTATTAATTTTTCTAGAGATTGCTTCGCATATTGAAGGAGCTTATTTTGCTCTGGACTAGCATAAAGCAAGTCAAATAGACTCATATCGTCCACGAAAAATACCCCTCCCTGTCTCCCTAACCGACTCAGCACTTGAATCGTGTCAGAACACTCACTATATACGGAGCGTATTTGTACAATTGATTCAGCTTCTCGACTAACACAAATATAAACGGACGTAGTTTCGAAAATCTTACTCATCCGCCGCTGGAGAATGTTGATCAGCTCCATGGGATTGAATCCATTATCTCCAGTATTAGCAAGTACAACTATGTCTTCTCTTCTATCAACAACCAGTATATCTCCTTTAGAATTGGCCATGTTTTGTACGATATCGCTTAATTCTCTACGTATCGCTTTCAAAATATCCCTATTTTCGCAGTCCTGTCTGGGTCGATTTGAAGAATTGATGTTCACAAGGATAAATCGATGAGGATAATCAAAATTGTACCCCATATATCCTGCCCGCTTCTTCAATGCTTCAAGGGGAGTTGTATCAGTTAATAGCTCTTCGATAAATTCTCCTCGAAGGCTATGTTCTGTTTCTCGGGCAGTTAATTCTTTGGAGAAATCCAGTGCTATTACTAAAGCAGCGCCCTCCGTAGTCATTAGTCTTAATTCCTTTTCAACTCCTGCAACATGAATAACCGATAAATATCCAACTATTTCCTCACCCAAAACAATAGGTGCTGTAGTCCTCTCTAAAAACGAAGTATCTTCCTTTAAAAACAGATGAATGGTCCTCTTTTCTTTCTCAACACCTCTTAACAATTTGCATAATTCAGGTGATTTATCTCTAAAGGTCCCTAATGAGTATTTTGAAACTTCAAAATCTATATTGTGTGGAGCCCACCAAACCAACGGCTTAAAATAACGATCCTCAACAATAATGGGAGAATTTAAGGTCTTACCCAAAGATTCAATAATCTCATGTCTGCTATGTCCTGCTAACACCATTCGATTTAATTTTTCGTGAATATTCATAATTTTTAGTAATAATTTATGCTGGTTTTGAATATGTTGATGTGCATCTTCTAGCTCTTCAGCAATCTTGGACTCTGAATAATATGATAACTCTGAACTGATATCTTCCCCCCATTCATCTAGAGTCTTCCCTACAAATCTACATTCATCATCACCACGGCCTACACATTTTATCTCTTTAAACAAGATTCGTTTAGCAAATACTCCAGTAGAAAATCCGCCGGCATATCCGATCAAAGTCCAACAAACAGGTTCTTCAGAAAGTGAAAAATGGTTAATATGCTGCTCGGATTCATAAGAATTAAGCCAAATTCCTTCCATGTAAAACTTCTTTTTATGTTGATCTACACGAATTTTTTCAATTATGACTTGACCTATCCCTTCCAATTGATGCATTTTCGGTCCTAATAATAGTAAATTTTCATCTGTTTCATCCGGAAATTGTTTACTCATTAATTTAGCATCTTGATAACCGCATGACCAACCATACCGATGGAGAAATCCTTTCGCTCTCTCTCTTCCAAGTGTAGAAACCAAATCACGCCGGAGGGTTCCAAGTGCTGCAGCATTAATCAAAAGAAATTTTTCTCCATTGACACACAGCTTTCCCGATTGAACATCCAAAAGATCATATAGATTTGAAGAAGATAATATAGTTGACCACCCCTGTATTCAGATTTGAAACTACAACTGTTTGACAGTCATTACTTTAACCTTTTTCTAGAACTCATCGATTTATGAACATCTACACAGTCTTCTATATGTACCAGAAGCAGTTTTAACTTTCTAATTATCCGTTAAAAGTAGAGGTTTGAATGTCAGTTAACTTCTTCTCTCCAAAGCCTGTTATCTTTTCTCTGACTGATAAGCTTTATCCAAACACTCTTTTTCCAGAATATAGGCAAGTCTCCTGAAACATTAAGCCAGAATGTATTCTGTAGATCTTTTTTCTTTACTACCAATGTTCCAGAATATAAAGAAGTTCCAACATCTATTTCACCTCATACTCCCCTGAAGCAGGTACTTGTTTCGCTCGATCTACTACTAATGGAAAAGTACACTCTCCTTTTTTGGTTATTTTTGTCCCTCTCATGATTTGACCAAATATTACTGGCGGTCTACCTAAAAACTTTTTCACTCTTTCCACCTCTCCTCGTTCAAGATAGTGGCGTATTTTAGTCGATGAAACAACTTCCCCATCAATAATTACAGGTGAAAATACCTTAACTGCTACGTCAAAAGAAAAGCAGATTTCTTTTAGTAATTCGATAGTTCCTTGTTGCCCACGACCAAACCTGAAATTATATCCAACCATAATCTCACTAGCATGTAAACCGTTAATCAAAATATCCTCTACAAATTGAGTAGGTGAAAGAGATGCAAACTGAGTAGTAAAAGGAATCACTAGATGGACGTCAACGCCTAATTCGCCAAGTACAGTGGATCGTTCTATAACCGTTTGAAGTTGGTACGGTACGCTAGTAGGGCGAAACAAGGCAGCCGGATGACGATCGAAACTAATAACGACTGATTGTCCACCATTTCTGCGTGCATTTGCCACAAGTTCCTTTAAAATACGCTGGTGCCCAAGATGTATGCCATCCCATTTCCCTATTGTAATCCAACACCCATTTCCTTTCATCTGAAAATCTTTCAAAGATTGTACAATCTCCATTTTCACTGCCGCCTTTCTCAAGTTGATTACTTTCAATACTTGTCAGCCCAAATTGAACTTATGAAAGCAATAGCGTTCTCCCTATCCTAAGAAGGAGAGCCATTGAACAACATTTAGTTTCAATCGCTTAATTTTTAAAATTCAAAATTATTAGTTATCTATAATGTATCAGTAAAAACCTATTATGTAATCACCTACTTCGATCTAATTAATGAAATAAATTAGTATTATTGGGGCTTATTTTTATGGCGCTTGCATTCACTTTAGCCTGATTTGACTCTGTAATATCTGCCTTCAACCAATTGAGTCAGATAGAGCAGAGAGATCATAAATACCTTTCCGCGACCCTAAAATATGACATTAAAAAGCTTGTTTGTAGATTCTATAAACAAGCCTTGGTTAAATAATATTATTCATTTTTGAATCCTAATGATAGAATTTCTTTGTTTCAAAATTATTTTTACCGGAGGATCAAAGGTTGGGGCATGGATTCCCTTAACCTTGATCCCCTGGTCAATCTGCAATTCTTGCAGCTTCGCAGGTCATGCCACAGTATTCAACGAGATATCTGACATCCTTGTTCTCCTTTTATGCGTTAAGAACTCCATTTTCATTTTTATCAATTTTTTTAACTACCTTAATTGGTGCAGTTTCCTTTAAGAACAACGAAATAATGGCACCAAAAACCCATCCGGCTACCGCAATGTATAAAATGTAATAAAGTCCGTAGTTTTGTGCAACATATCCAGCTAAAGAGGGCGCTACTCCACCACCAAAAATCTCTCCAACGGCGATCGGAAGCCCACTTGCCGCTCCTCTTAGCGCGACTGGCACTGACTCAGCTGGAATAACGGCTGTGTTCATAATTAAATTTCCAAAGCCACATGCGGAAATGATGAACAAGAGTACAAATAACGCTGAGGGATTGTTTCCTGTATTCATATAAATCACCAACGCTATGAAACCAAGAATAAAGCATATCCACAGAGCCATTTTTCTCCCAATTTTATCAGATATTGCAGGAAGACCCAAAGCCCCCACAAATCCACCAAACCCGATAGCTGATGTAACAAATCCCATCGATTCAACGGATAAATGCAGGTAATCGGTCAAATAAGTCGGTGTCATTGCGGATATAACAAAGAAGCAAGTCATAATGCCTAATAAACTCACCATATTCAGGATAACATTTCGATACTTAAATACTTCATTCCATGCAGGTCGATCTGCATTGGCGGCCGTAGGTTTTTGAATATACTCTGGTTCACGTATCACCTTGTAGAGGAAAGCTGCGCATATTAAGCCAGGAATGGCGGAAATGACAAACACCCAATGCCAGCTTACCACCTTTAGCATTTGTGTAGCAATGATAGGACCAAACCCAAGACCTATTAAAGCAAAGGTACTTTGTTGTATACCTATATTCAAGCCCGTTCGGCTCTCGTGTGATGCCTCATGTGTTGTGGCGATACTAGTTGGCGTAAAGCCTCCCTCGACAACGCCCATGAGTGCTCGCATCATTAACAAACTCATAAAACCTGCAGCTAATCCGGCACAAGCAGAGAAGATGGAAAATCCGATTACCGCAGGAATTAATACTTTTCGTCTGCCCACTTTGTCTGAGAGCCCACCAAGAACTGCTGAGAATATACCCCAGGATACCGAAAGAACGCCAGCTAAATTTCCTATATCTTGATAATTTAAATGAAGATCTTTCATGATTAACGGAAATAAGGGAGCGATGAGCCAGCGATCCAAGCTAAGAACACCAAATGTTATGGCAAGTAGTGCTACCGCTTTAATTTCATAAGCGCTCCACTTTACTTTTGTTGACATTAATTTATCTCCTCCATTTTATGCCTATTTATTATTGGAAAGAGGGGTAAGCCCTTTAGGCTACCCCTACATCTTCCATTACCGGATCTGTAAAGTCGCTTGTAAATTAATGGCTTCTCGAGGTCATGTTATTCTACACACTCCACAGTTAGCGCATACCGTCGTAGTTATTACATGGGTTTGTTCTTATGAGCATCGTTCGCAGCAGTTGCACCACAGGTCATTGACATTACTGTCATTGTCCCCCAAATGTACCCACCTTTTCCAAAGTATCCTCCAGATACCTCTCCTGCCGCATACAGTCTCGGGATTACATAACCGTCCCAATTCAGAACCCTGTTTGAGGGGTCGATTCTTATGCCGCCTTTAAAGGAGGTTGTGGA
>LOEW01000190.1 GCA_001516045.1 Desulfosporosinus sp. BRH_c37 | reverse complement strand
TTAAGGGACTTACTCCTACCAAGGAGTATAGTCAAACTCTTAAAAAATTAATGAATCCCCAATACATGTTCGAATTGTATCTAACTAACAAAGAGTCTCTGACCGATGTATCCCAACGAAAATTATATACTAGACTTATGGCGCTTTTGGATCAAGGCCAAACAAGTTTAAGGGAAAATAAGTTAATCAATATTTCTGAGTATTTTCTAAATAAACTTGATCCTGAAGCGGGAGAATCCATCACACCCTTAAAACTTCAAAAACTAGTCTATTATGCACAAGCGTGGTCATTAGCCTTTAATATTTCGTTTATTCAAGAAGATTTTCAAGCTTGGGTACATGGCCCAGTAATCCCTAGTTTATATGTGCATTTTAGAGAATATGGTTCTGCTAATCTACCAAAGGTTTATTCGTTTGATGCTAGTGTTTTTGAACAAGAGGAACTAAATATACTAGATTTGGTCTGGTCCGTCTATGGTAAGTACGATGCTAAATATCTGGAAAGATTAACACATGCCGAGAAACCATGGGTCAATGCTAGGCAGGGCCTAGACCATAAGGAACGATGTAATAACATTATCTCAAAACAAGAAATCCAAGAATATTACTCTGGATTGCGAGAAGTACACGATATATCAGGGGAGTATAGCCTTAATAAATATGTTTCGAATATTAACGTTTGATGATTTGAACTATTGGCCATTATGTTGTACCGCTTAAACGACAATAGAGGGTGTCGATAGTGAACAAAATCCATGATCACCACAATCATCGGCTAATCATTGATAGGGACGGAAAAGAGCTGCAACTAGATACCGAAAGGGTGTTAAAAGCTGCTCTAACGGACATGAATTATTTTAATAAGAAGCTGAGCTTCAAGGAAACTCCTTTTGAAGAGTGTTAGGATAAAAGTGTCGAGAGGCATGAATAACACAATTCGAAAGGGGCTTTTTATTATGGCAGATAAAGTCTTTGTTTATGGTACGTTGATGAAGGGACATGGAAATCACGGCTATTATCTTTCGCAGTCCGAGTTCCTAGGGAAGGGTGAAATAGCTAGTTATGCCTTGTATGCGGTCAGTTCCTTCCCTGGGATAGTACCAGAGGTCGGAGAAAAGGTTAAGGGCGAAGACTATATAGTGGATCGGGACACTTTGAAAAGGTTAGATTCTCTTGAAGGAGAAGGCAGCTTGTATCTCAGGAAACTGGTGGAGGTACTTGTCGAAGGACAGATAGTTCAGGGGTGGACTTATATTTGGAATCATGACACTGTGCAAAGAAAAGATTACTTATGACGCTCAACCATGGAGTTGGAGAGGATGAAGACGGCGGGATAAAATAATTTCTAGCTCGCTGAAGTGAAAAATAGAAACAAATTTTGTCTAGGGCTGGTGGTATAGTTGATCTCAGCAAATAAAACGCGAAGGAGAAAGAACGATACCACAGGAACACGCTCTAAAAATCCAACATTCATATGGGAAGGGGTATGAAAGATGCATTTTTTGATTGTGGACTTTGAATTTACGATGCACAAGAGGTATGGAAGACCGAGAGTCTGGTTCCCCGAGATCATTGAAGTCGGAGCAGTCGTTGCTGACGGATATGGAGTATTGCAGGATACGGTTTACAACGCTTTCGTTAAACCTCAATTTTGGCCTAGAATCAGTGAAGACTGTACCGGTATTACGGGTATACACCAACGAGATATTGAACATGGTATTTCCTTTGAGCAAATGCTGCAATCACTATGGCAAATGAGTCCGACTCAAGATAAATCACTGAGATTGATGCAGCACCTGTTATTACGAGGGCAGGAGATAATCAAATATTTTCGAAGCAACAGGATAATTATCATGTAACTATCGGACAAATGGGGCTGACAGTCAGAACATATAAGTGCCTTAATAGTGCTAAGATTCAAACAACAAAAGATATTGAAAAGTATAGTAGAGAAATGCTTTTGAAAATAAGAAATTTAGGATATACAGGTGTAAATGAAATAATATTGAAAATGCAAATACTTGGATTTCCAATGGACGAGATAAAACCCGTAGAAACTAATTCAATAAAATGGCAAGTTAATAAGGTGCGAATTCAAGCAGAAGACACATCCGATGACACGAAAGTTACTATACCCAAAATATTTAAAGAGGAAAGGAATCTCTTATCTGGTTCCAGAAGGAATTCCCAAACTATTGGGGAAAATTTGCAGATAAAGAATTTCCGGCCGTTACAGAATTATCTAAAACAATGTCGAGGAGAAACAGAAACTCTTACGTTTAATAAAATAGAAAAGCTCGCTGGAGATAAGCTTCCATTATCTGCTTACAGATATAGGGATTGGTGGTTGCAAGGTAACCATCAATATGCAGATTTGTGGTTATATGTGGGTTGGATTGTAGATGGTGTACGTTTAGGTGAATTTGTTACTTTTAAGAGAGTTGAAGCGTCCTGAATTTATAATCCTTTTTGCCCATAGTGCGAAACGCGGTTTGCAGAGTAGGGAGATCTCAATTTCAATCATTATTTCTTCTAGAATTGGAATTTATGATTGTATTAAATCGAAATAGTGTTTTTTCCAAGATGTATCTGAAAGAGGATTGTGGAAAATTGCTCATCTGAGGATTCATTAGGAATATATATTGAGAGATAACGGACAGACAGTATTCTTTTGGAGTTAATTAATTAGGGGGATTGAATGTGGGATTTTCACCAGTGAATGCATCAAAAAATATTGTTGATAAATATAAACGCTATTTATCAACAATATTTAGGATCAGTGATAATAAGTATTCCCAACAATTTGCGAAGGAACTTAAAGATGAAAGTTCCTTCGCAAAAGGACCATTTCTTGAAGTTACAGATGCCTTTGTAAAAGGTAAAAGCATAGCAGAACTTATTGATGGAGGGGATTTATCTAAAGGATTTTGCAAGCTCAATATACCACAAACAAGACCATTGTATAAACACCAAGAAAGCGCTATATTGAGAGTTTGTAATGGGAAAAACATAGTTGTTTCAACAGGTACCGGCTCTGGTAAAACAGAAAGCTTTTTAATTCCAATACTTAATTACTTAATACGTCAGCATGAAGAAAAGAAGTTAGGTGCAGGTGTTCGGGCCTTGATAATTTATCCAATGAACGCACTTGCTAACGACCAGGTTGAACGTTTAAGAGGGCTACTTAAAGACTATCCTGAAATAACATACGGTAGTTATACTGGGCAAACAAAACACAAGCTTAATGATGCATTAGTAGAATACAAGAAACTCAACAATCAAGAAATACCATTGGTAAACGAACTCATTTCAAGGGAACAGATGAAGAAAACTCCACCAAATATTTTGATTACAAACTATGCAATGCTTGAATACTTAATGGTAAGACCTGATGACAATGTGTTTTTTGATGGTGAATATTCAGAAAACTGGAAGTATATTGTTCTGGATGAAGCACATGTCTATAATGGCTCCACCGGTATTGAGGTTTCAATGCTTTTAAGGCGATTAAAAGCAAAGTTATCGAACAATGATATTCAATACATTTTAACTAGCGCAACGCTAGGTGGGGAATATGATAATTTAGAAGTCGCCCAATTTGCACATAATTTGTGTGATAGTGATTTTGATGGTAGTGATGTGATAAGGGCTGAAAGAGTCAAACTTGAAACTAAGCATCAGTGCAGCGAATTACCAGTAAATTTCTATAATGAAATTGCAGATTTAATAAATAATGAAGAAGCCGAAAGCAAAATAATAGATTTAATCCATAAAAAAACAAATACTGATGGCAAAGGAATTCTTGAAGAACTGCTTTATGAGGTCGTATTGCATGATAATACTTATTGGGAGATTCGGAAGCATTTAATAACAACAAAAACTGTATCGACACTTTCTGGTCTTATGAATTGGACACAGAAGGAAGTTGAAAGCTTTGTAACTGTTGCCTCCAAGTGTGAAGAAAATGGTGACAGATTGTTCGATGCTCGGTATCATATGTTTTTAAGAGCCACTGATAGTGTCTTTATTACGCTTGCACCAAGCAGTAAGCTTTTTTTGACCAGAAAACTGATCCATTACGAAGCAGACGAGGAATACAAAGTATTTGAAATCGCCACATGTTCATCCTGTCATACGATATACCTAGTAGGCCGGCAAACTGAAGATAATTATTTTGAACAATCAAATGCTGCAGGTGAAGATAATCTCAGGATTATTTTTTTACTAGGTAACAGTATATCAGATAGCGACGAAGACCATTCACTTGATGATGAAGATATTAAAGCAGAAGAATATGAACTTTGTTCTCGATGTGGCTTTTTGAACAGGCCAGGATCATCTAATCAATGCGAGCATGATAAGCGGTTTTTAGTTACCGTTTTTAAAATTAGGGTGGATAATCCATCCCACACTCTAACAAAATGCCTATCCTGTGAAAACACTAATAGCTTTGGCATTTTAAGGATGTTTTTCTCAGGACAAGAAGCTGTTACGAGTGTAATCGGTACCGCGCTATTTGAAGAATTGCCAGCATACTCACTTAAGCGAAAGCAAGTGCATGAAGTTGATGATACTGGGTTTGGTATTAGTAACATGAATGAGCTTGTATCAAAAACATACATAGCGAAACAGTTTATTGCATTTTCTGACAGCAGACAAGCAGCAGCTTTTTATTCAAGTTATATGAATCAAACATACCGGAATATCTTATACAAGCGGTTGATTGTTGAAACACTAAAAGACAATACCTACGCAACAAGAGGGAAAGCTTTAAATGATTTTATAGAGGATTTAATTTATCAGTTTGAAAAATATAACGTAGCTTCTAAAAATAGTGATATTACTCGCAAAGAAGCATGGAAAGCGGCGCTGCATGAAATAGTTGACAACAACGGAAACACATCGCTATTTAGCATGGGTTTATTAGGTTTATCAATTGATGACGCTAATATTCCAGCAAATGGTACCCTAAACTTAAAATCAAGTGAGGTAGCCACAATTTGTAGTGTCTTTGCAATGGGGATAATGGCAGATGCAGCAGTAAGCTATGATGCAAATTTGAACAGTGCTGATAAGGAGTATTTCACACATAATGGAGTTGAATATGCCTATACTTTATCTGATTCTAATCCCAAGGAATATAAACGCTCATTTATACCAACTAAAGAAAACATGACAAATAAGCGTCTTGAATATTTTGTCAAAGTATTAAAAAAAGCAGGAAATGAGATATCTGATAAGCGGGCAAGAGAACTATTGGAAAAGGGTATATGGAAGATATTTTGTACTTTGGGAATTGTTAAAGCAATAGATAGCAAGTATCGAATTGCGCCAGAAAAAATTAAAGTTTCAAAACAATATAAGGTATTTATTTGCCTAAAATGCAAAAAAGTTACAATTCATAATGCCTTTAGCGTATGCCCAAGCTACAGGTGTGACGGAGAACTTGAGCCAATAGACCTTAAAGAATCTTTTAAAGATAATCATTATTATAGAATGTATCAAGAACTTGATATCAGAGAACTTAGGGTAGTAGAGCATACAGCACAGCTTAATAAAGAAATGGCTTATGAGTATCAAAAACAATTTAAGCGGAAAGAGATCGATGTACTTAGTTGTTCCACAACCTTTGAAATGGGTGTTGATGTTGGTTCTCTAGAAACGGTGTTCATGCGAAATATGCCGCCATCTCCTTCAAACTATGCACAAAGAGCAGGTCGTGCAGGAACACGTAAACACTCTGCTGCTTATGCAATTACTTTTTGTAATAAAAGCTCTCATGATTTTTCTTTTTTCAAAAGTCCAGAAAGAATGATCAAAGGAAAAATTGAGCCACCAAAATTCAACATAGAGAATGAAAAGATAGCTATTAGACACCTGTATGCCTCATCATTATCTTTCTTCTGGAAAAAGTACCCTGAGTACTTCGATAAAGCATCAAAGATGACAGAGGATTCAGATGGTAATAAAAGCGGCTACGAAATTTTCAGTCAGTACTTGAATTCATACCCGGTGGATTTACAAAGTTATCTAAAAAGGTTTTTGCCGAGCAATCTAGCAGAGAAATATGGAGTTGATAACTTTAGCTGGATAAGTAAGTTGATGTGCAAAGATGTTGAGAATGAGGGTGTTTTTACTAAAGCAGTTTTAGAGTACGAGTATGAGGTAAACATCCTAAAAGAAGCAATTGATCGTGCGTATGCTACAGAAGGTAGGAGTGATAGTCTTAGAGAGCGTATCAAAGTTTATAGAAATGAAGAAATACTATCTTTTCTATCTAGAAAAAATGTCCTTCCTAAATATGGGTTTCCAGTTGATACTGTGGAAATGACCATCATTGATAGAACAAATAAAACTAAATTAGGTCTTCAGCTGCAAAGGGACTTGTCGATGGCAATTTCTGAATATGCCCCGGGATCGCAAATTGTAGCAAACGGAAATCTAATTACAAGTAGATACATTAGAAAAATACCAAATATGAGTTGGAAACAGTATGACTATATTTTGTGTGAGTGTAAAACACTGAATATTGATCCACACACAGAGGAAGATGAATTTTCTAAGCTTGATAACTGTAAACAGTGTGGTAAACCATTTGATGCCGTTTCAAGAAAGGTCTTTTTGGTACCTCAGTTCGGGTTTGAAGCAGATGGTGACAAAATTACAAAACCTGGACTTAAAAAGCCAGAACGAACGTTTAGAAGTGATATATCCTATGTCGGATATAAAAATGAGATTGAAGTGCATAAATTTCAAATTGGAAGTTCGAGTTTTGAACTTGGCATGAGCCAAGCTGATGAGATGGCAGTGCTTAATGAATCGAGATTCTTTGCAGAAACGTGATTGACTTTATCAATGAAATTTTAAAGTGAACCAAGTAAATAACCTAAAAAATTAACTATGACTATGATATTATCTTTGTGCCACCTAAATGGAAATCGACTCGACTGACAGTAAAGTACTATTTATGATTGTAGATCATAGGACTGCCCAAAAATGAACTACTATGAGCGTAACATCGTATATTTATATTTTTAACAATCCCCTAATAGCGTGTGGTAATGGGAAAGGGAAAAGGAAAGAGAAAGGGAAAAGGAAAGAGAAAGGGAAAGGGAAAGGGAAAGAGAAAGAGGTTCGTAATGTCAGTACTAGATTTCAAAGCAGCTCAGAAATGGGCAAAGCTACCCCGAAATATACAGGAACTTATAGTAAACAATGTATTCTGTTCAGCTTGTGGAGTGACGACTCTTATTAAGTACTCTTTGCATGATGACGGGATATATGGCTTCCTACTTAAGGGTAAATGTAAGAAATGTGGTTTGAACGTAGCGAGGCTTGTTGAGGATGAATAAGATCCGAAAGCTAAAGCTTGATAAAAATTACAAACCAATTCCAACGAATGTAGGCGATGAGATATATCCAAATGGAATTTTCAACTTTAATATTTCAAAGATGTTAGAACATATCATGGCAGGGAAACTTGAAGCTGAAATAGAGTTGATCAAGGTTAGTGAGTGGTTCAAAAGACATATTCGTAGTTCTGTAAACGAGGATCATCTGCCGACGGTGGATATAACTAAGCCGGTTTTACAGGCAGAAATCCGTCCAGGTGTGTTTGAAATAATCGATGGTAACCATCGAATGGAAAAAGCGTGCCGTAATAATGTGGATTTCGTCAATTCATATAAGCTTAAAGGAGAACAGCTTGTAGCCTACTTTGCTTGTGGGCGCTCACTTTAACTGACATTAAAGTGAGCGTTTTTTCTTGCCTACTTTGTCGTTTCTAGTAGATAATGATTGTCATGTGACTAAATAGATCCCATGACAATCATTAAAAAAGGATAAAAGAAAGAGGAAACATCATCGGCCTGCCAGCCTCGTTTCCTCTTTCCCATTGGTTTACTACCAATATGAGTTTAACTGAAGAAATCTGGACTGTCCAGTCATATATTGAAGAATTTATCGATGGTTGTCCAAATCACTTGCGTCCAAGGGTGTGTCCCCACTGCTTTGAAAAAGTGATGTTGCACAAACATGGAAGTTTTAAAAGAACAGTGTATACGTTACTAGAATCGTTCATCATATCCATCCACCGGTTTAAATGTATTAAGTGTGGGAGAGCTACCTCGTTACTTCCTAACTTTGTGAAGGAACACCATCAGGTGGCATGGGACGTCAAAGAAGCAGTGATCCTTCAACAGCTATCTGGGATAG
>LOEW01000189.1 GCA_001516045.1 Desulfosporosinus sp. BRH_c37 | reverse complement strand
TTCTCCGCAAAGTTAACATGTGCGAAGACAGTGTCTGCAAGAAGGCTAATACGTGCGAAGACAGTGTCTTCGTGGGTGCAAGCCAAGTTTTCTGTTTAGAAAAATTTTAATATATAACTTCAGAAGCTTTGTATTGTAAGTCAGCCTTGCTTATTGTAAACTTAGAAATATATGAAAGTTTACAATAAGAGGAGGACGTTTTATGAAAACTAGGAAATTAGCAATGACATCCGTAATGGCAGCACTGATGTGTTTAGCAGGGATGTTACTTCACTGGGTTTCGCCAGCTCTAGTACCTTTTAGTATTTTGCCGGTGCTGGTATTTATGTCAGGCATTATTCTTGGCGCAGAGTATGCGGCTATGGCCATGTTAGTGTATTTGGTATTAGGACTCTTTGGGCTCCCTGTCTTCTCTGCCGCTCCGTTTGGAGGAGTAGGCTACATCCTAAAGCCGACCTTTGGATTTCTTCTTGGCAATGTAGCCGCCGCGTACGTTGTTGGGCGAGTTTACCGTGAAGGAAGCCTATGGTGGGCAATTGTTGGTGTCCTTACAGGAGTAGTCACTTTGTACCTCTTCGGGTTAAGCTATCTTTATATAATATTACACTGGGTGATGCACCGTCCGACAAGTGTCGCCGGTGTTCTGATGATTGGTTTTGTTCCCTTTATTTTGGGGGATCTGATTAAGGCAGGGATTGCCGTCTGGGTTGGACAGGAAGTGGTTCGTCGGCGTAAAGCCGCCTAAATGGTAGCTCGTTTAGCCAAAAGGAGCGTTATTATGATTCTTGTATTTGATGTGGGTAATACAAACATCGTGCTGGGGGTATATGATGAGAGGATTCTGACCCATCATTGGAGAGTATCCACTGAAAAATCCCGCACTATGGATGAATATGCAGTTGTTATTAAAAACTTATTTGATTTTAGCGGTTTAACCTTTCAAGAGATTAATGCGGTCGCAATTTCCTCAGTCGTACCTCCGGTAAACCCAACTTTGGAAGCCCTTGCTCGAAAGTACTTTGGTGTCGAACCACTGGTTGTGGGGCCCGGTGTTAAAACAGGGATGACCATTATAATGGACAACCCTCGAGAGGTTGGGGCTGACCGTATTGTGAATGCCGTGGCTGCTTATAATAAATACGGGGGACCACTTGTGATTGTAGATTTCGGAACAGCGACGACGTTTTGTGTGGTATCGAAACGTGGAGAATATTTAGGCGGAGCGATTGCTCCTGGAATCGGGATCTCGACAGAAGCGCTATTTCAGAGGGCGTCAAAATTACCTCGTATTGAAATGGTTAAGCCTACATCGGTTATCGCTAGAAATACGGTAGCGGCAATGCAATCTGGTATCTACTATGGCTTCATCGGTCAAGTAGACGGGATTGTTAATCGCATGAAGGTGGAACTGGGACCAGAGGCTAAAGTAATTGCAACGGGTGGATTAGCCAAAATGATCTCTCAAGAATCAGATGCGATTGAAACGGTAGATCCATTTTTGACACTTGAGGGACTTTTGTTGATCTATGAACGTAATAGGAAAATAAGGGAATAGGAATATGAAGTTAGGACATTATGAACTTGGAGTCCCAGTTTTTTTAGCGCCTTTGGCCGGAGTGACGGATAAAGCATTTCGTGAAACAGTCTGTTCAGTGGGCGGAGAGTATGTTTGGACGGAAATGATCAGTGATAAAGCGTTGACATATCAAAATTCCAGGACATTGAAGATGCTGGATTTATGTGGGGAACCAGAACCGAGGATCGTACAACTTTTTGGTACAGACCCTGAGACAATGGCTCGTGCAGCTCTATTGGCCATAGATTGTAGCGCCAACGTCATCGATATTAACATGGGATGTCCTGCTCAGAAGGTTGTTAAGAATGGAGAAGGGTCGGCACTTCTAAAGGATCTTCCTCGCGCGCAAGCAATCGCTTCAGCCGTTGTGCGAGCTGTTAAGGTACCAGTAACGGTTAAAATTCGCCTTGGATGGAACGACGATGAAATCGTGGCTATTGACCTGGCCCGGCGTCTTGAGTGTGTAGGAGTTAATATGCTTACGGTTCATGCACGAACCCGTGAACAATTTTACTCAGGACATGCCGACTGGGATTGGATTCGACGAGTGAAGAAAGAAGTAAGTATTCCAGTCATTGGGAACGGGGATGTTTTCATTCCAGCAGATGCTGGCAGGTTGATCGAGCAAACGGGATGTGACGGAGTCATGATCGGACGCGGTGCGCTCGGAAACCCCTGGCTCATACCACGAACTCAACACCTCCTGAAATATGGGACTTTATTATCCGAACCGCTCATTGAAGAACGTATGCAAGTTGCTTTGCAGCATTTCGATCGCTTATTACGTTATAAAGGTGAGCGAATCGGTCTTAATGAAATGCGAAAACATGCAGTATGGTATATCAAAGGAGTTAGGAAGGCAGCTCAGCTCCGTGATGAGATAATGCAAACTAGATCACCTGAAGAAATGCGATCCGTCCTCAGTCGAATCTTACAAGACGTAGGTTAGTTTTTGCAGAAAAAAGGAAAAATATGAAAATATTAATCGGTAAGAAGAAGAGTAGCGTCCTTGACATTATTTTGCATGGTCCTTATAATAACGAGTAATGTAATTGAGGAATCTTTCAAGGAGTTCCTAGGTTTATAGAGAGTAGGCATACAAGGTTTTTTAGGGAAGCGCACGTCAGCGCAATGCGTAAGATAAAGAAAACTTGGCTTGTACCCGAAGACACTGTCTTCGCACATGTTAATTTTGCGGAGAAGCGCTGGCCATGACTCGAACAGGACGTTCGAGGTTAGTAGCGCCGCCATGGATGGCGGGCGCCGTGATGGCCGAGTGTCCCTGTAGCCAAGGATGGCGAGAAGGGACCTTTCAGGCGTCGGTGAAAGCTTAGTTGCACTTATGCTTCCAGAAAGTTTATTAGTTGACTGGTACCAGTCAGTTATACTTTCTGCCTAGTACGAGAAAAGGGAGCGAGAAAAATATGGCTGAAAAGGAAGTCATTCTAACTTTAGAAGGTCTCAAAAAGCTTGAAGAAGAATTGGAACTATCTAAAACTGTAAAGCGTCGGGAAGTTGCTGGACGTATCAAACAGGCAATTGACTTTGGAGATATTAGCGAAAATTCAGAGTACGATGATGCCAAGAATGATCAGGCCTTTATCGAAGGACGGATTATTACACTAGAGAAAATGCTTAGGAATGCGCGAGTTATCGATGAGGTTGAAGGAACAGATATCGTGGCATTAGGCGCAAAAGTGCGTCTAAAAGATATGGACTTTGGGGATGAAGAAGAGTATTTCATCGTTGGTTCTGCTGAGGCGGATCCAGGTACCAATAAAATTTCCAATGAATCGCCAGTCGGAAAAGCGGTTTTGGGACAGGCCAAAGGAGCTGTAGTGGAGGTTAATGTGCCCGCAGGTATACTACACTATCAAATTTTAAATATTAAGTAAGAATCTTTTAATTTTGAGGACTACTTACAAAGTTATAAGATGAAATACCGTGAGAAAATAAATTGTTTGAGAGTGCAGTATTTCTGGAGTGCAGGATGCTGCACTCTGTTTTTTGAAGCCTGCTTGATTCTTCTTGTTTAGTGCCGTCTAAGTTTGGTAAGATTGATAGATAAGAATTAATAATGGAGGAGTTAAGAATGGATAATACTAACGATCTCTGGCGAATTCGGTTAGAGAAGCTTGAGCTGCTTCGCCAAGCTGATGTTGAACCCTATGCCGATCGCTATGTACGCACGCATAAAGCGCTTGACATTTTGGAGCGCTTCGAAGAGTTAGAAGGTCAGGATGTAAGTGTTGCAGGTCGGATCATGAGCAAGCGTGATCAGGGAAAAGTCATCTTTATACACATTCAAGATTTTAGTGGACGAATCCAAGCTTATATCCGATTGGATGAATTAGGTCAACTTATGTTTGATTTAATAACAAAATTTGACGTGGGCGATATTGTTGGAGTTGAAGGAAAAGTTTTCCGTACAAAAAGAGGAGAAATATCCATTCATGCTCGTAATGTGAAATTGCTTTCCAAAGCAATGCGTCCACTTCCTGAAAAGTTTCATGGCCTGACAAATGTGGAAACTCGTTATCGGCAAAGATATTTAGACTTAGTGATGAACCCGGATGTACGCAAGGTTTTTGTGACACGAAGTAAAATCATACGGGTTATGAGGGAGTTCCTTGAGGACCATGAGTTCCTTGAGGTAGAGACCCCTACACTCCATACGGTTCCAGGAGGGGCGGCAGCACGTCCGTTTAGCACGCATCACAACGCCCTCGATATCGATCTATATTTGCGGATCGCCCTCGAACTGCCCTTAAAACGCCTTATTGTCGGTGGGTTTGAGAAGGTATTTGAAATCGGTCGGACTTTCCGTAACGAAGGAATATCTATCAAGCATAATCCTGAATTTACAATGATGGAGCTCTATCAGGCGTACGCTAATTTTGAAGATATCATGGAATTAACGGAAAAAATGATTGCTCATATTGTACATAAAGTACACGGCACATTGGAGATTGCCTATCAGGGGCAAACCCTTCAGTTTCAAACTCCATGGCGTCGTCTTCCAATGTTAGACGGTATATTAGAATATTCAGGAGTAGACTTCCGGAGTATCGAAACTGACGAACAGGCACGTCGGGTTGCTCAAGAGAAAGGCCTTCATGTCGAAGAGGATGCATCACGTGGTAAAATTATTAATGAGTTTTTTGAAGAGTTCGTTGAACCTAATTTGATTCAACCGACGTTTATTACCGGACATCCCGTTGAAATTTCCCCGTTAGCTAAGCGTAATGCGGATCACCCGGAATATACGGATCGGTTTGAAGCGTTTATGTTTGGGCGCGAGCTTGCTAATGCATTTTCTGAGTTAAACGATCCCATTGATCAACGGCAACGTTTTGAAGCACAGGCCGCTGAACGTGCTAAAGGGGATGATGAGGCTCATTTGATGGATGAAGACTTCGTCCAGGCCTTGGAGTACGGGTTACCGCCTACGGGTGGTCTAGGGATTGGTATTGACCGTTTGGTTATGTTCTTAACGGATTCCGCATCGATTCGAGATGTTATCCTTTTTCCAACGATGCGTTCCAGAGATGAAAGCGTTCAAGACGAAGATGCAGAAGAGTAAACTTATAAAAGAAGATTGAAGTCCTAAGGCTGGCTCAATTAAGGATAAGTCAGCCTCTTTTTACGAGTTGGCTATCCATGGCTTTATGGGGATAAACGTAGATCTATTCCTTTGAAGAGACTAAAATATTATCATATTTATAGATAATGGAAGAAAAATAGAGAATAAGTGATTCTATTAAGCATAATACTAGTATTGCTGCGCATTAGTCATGTTGAATCGAATCCCATAATTGTGGTATAATATTATTTGTTCGTTCGGCATAACGATTAATTGAGCGGCAATTACAATATGGCTCATTACCGAGGGAATTCGAAGTAAATTAGTATTGACAACATAGGTTGAAAATGCTAATATCTAGATCTGGCCCAAACGGGCGCAGACAGAAGATCGGGCGAATAAAATGTCATCTTTGACATTTCGACGCAAGGTATATCTGTGTGCATGGTCTTTGAAAACTAAACAACAAGGACAGCCAATGAGAGAAACTCGCAAGAGTTTCAAAAGAAATCATGAGCGAATCATCTTCTTCAAGTAAGAAGTTTGAATAACTTTTTTTGGAGAGTTTGATCCTGGCTCAGGACGAACGCTGGCGGCGTGCCTAACACATGCAAGTCGAACGGAGAATTTCAATAAGCTTGCTTAGAGAAATTTTTAGTGGCGGACGGGTGAGTAACGCGTGGGTAACCTACCCATAAAGCCGGGACAACCCTTGGAAACGAGGGCTAATACCGGATAATCTTAAGCTTTGGCATCAAAGTATAAGGAAAGGTGGCCTCTGAGTATGCTACCGATTATGGATGGACCCGCGTCTGATTAGCTAGTTGGTGGGGTAAAGGCCTACCAAGGCGACGATCAGTAGCCGGCCTGAGAGGGTGAACGGCCACACTGGGACTGAGACACGGCCCAGACTCCTACGGG
>LOEW01000188.1 GCA_001516045.1 Desulfosporosinus sp. BRH_c37 | reverse complement strand
ATTGGATTTTGCGCATTTGTTACATGGGTTCTCTTCGGTGTACTGTTTAAGGAATTTTTGAAGAAATATCAAAAGACTGTTAATATAGTTATGGCATTATTTTTAGTTTATTCTGCGATACTGGCATCTGGGGTAGTTGAGCTAACTAAGAGGTGATTCATTTGGATAGATTTATATATAAAAAATCGATTGGTGTTACTGTGTTGTCAGCAAGCTTTGCTGATTTTAAATATAAAAAGCACTCTCACAAGGAGTATGCATTAGGTGTAACTCTGCGAGGTATTCAGCAGTATAACTTAGACGGTAATTTTCAATCATCCTATCAAAATGGTGTTATGCTTTTTAATCCGGAACAGCCGCATGACGGTATGGCACATGATAAGACAGGTATTGATTATGTTATGGTATATATTAAGCCGGACCTGTTTTTAGAGATTCTTGAAAAGAAGGATATAGTCCGTTTCTCTTCTCCAATTGTGTATAATTACAGGCTTCAACAAAGAATCCTAACCCTTTCTTTTGCAATATTAGGTGGAAAGGCTGAAGCATTGTGCAGTGAATTGCTATTATCTCTTGCCGATAGCTTTACACAGCCCAATCTATTGATGAGTTACAAGAAGGATAATGATCTAACCAGAAAAGCAAAGGATATGATTCATTCCAGCCTAGAAAATGTACTAAGACTTGAAGATATTTGTAGAGAACTTGATATTTCAAAATTCCAGTTTATCAGAATGTTTAAAGCCGGTGCTGGAATTTCGCCCTATCAATATTTTCTAAACTGCAGGCTAGAACTTGCAAAGCAGTTAATAGAAAAAAACAAAGATGTTTATTCGGCAGTAGCAGAATGTGGTTTTGTTGATTTAACACATTTAAATAAGCATTTTAAAAGCATATATGGAATAACAGCATTTGAATATAGGTCCTCTCTAAGTTAGGGAGGACTAGTGACAAAAGACAGTACTCCTTATAATCGGCTTTTTTCATGAACCGACAAGCCATGTAAGTTGTGAAATATATTAGAAAGGTGTGAGCAATATGGCGGAATCAAAAAGTGGATTTACCCCACAAACCTCTGACTTCGCGAACCGTGTTAAATCAAGTTTTGCCCAGCAATCGGTCATGAATCTAATCGGTGCGGAACTCGTTAAGGTCCTCCCGGGTGAGATTGAGATTTTAATTCCGTTTCGTGATAATCTTACCCAACAACACGGTTTTCTGCATGCGGGCATTATTACAACCATCGTTGATAGCGCCTGCGGTTATGCGGCCTTGAGTCTAATGCCTGTAGGGGCTTCGGTCCTTACAGTTGAATTTAAGGTTAATCTTCTTGCCCCAGCGAAGGGCGAAAGGTTTGTAGCCAGAGGGATGGTAGTCAAACCGGGGCGGACTATAACTGTTTGCTCAGGCGAAGTTTTTGCTCTAGGTTCAGAAGAGCCCAAATTGGTTGCCACTATGACAGCAACGATGATGACGCTTCAAGGTCGTCCCGGAGTTGCCGAGGGCTAAGAACTTTGAATCTCTGTGTGATAATTTAAAAGAGAGGGAATAAAAGGATGAATAGTGCAACTAGAACTGAATTAGCTGTTTGTGGATTGGATTGTACAAGATGCGCGGACTATGAAAATGGCGAGATCAAGAGCTTAAGTGCGAGACTGGCATATCTGCTTAGAGGTTATGAACGAGTGGCAAGTCTGAAGTCGGTAAATGACCCCCTCTTCAATGAATATCCTATATTTCTCGAATTTCTACAGCACTTTGCCCAAGGAGCTTGTGGTGGTTGCCGGAGTGATAATTTACGGTGCCCTATCGAATGTCATGCCAAAACTTGTCATCGACAACATGGTGTGGATTTTTGTTTTGAATGCAACCAGTATCCATGCGACAAACAATTTGAAGGCAAGACCAGAGAAAGATGGTTGGAGCGAAACAATCGTATGAAGGAAATAGGCGTTGAGAATTATTATTTGGAACAAAGTAAATTACCCAGATATTAACAGGAAGTCTATTGGGAGTGTTATTTTAAGCAAATACCGTTGAAAGATATCCTTTCAATGGTATTCATTTTCTCCTATTATCCAAATAAGAATAATAGGAGCTTAAGGTACAGGCACGAATGTCAAAAATACGAACTGGCAAAATACAGGTATCAGCTAGAGCTGAACCCTTTTTTATTCGTATAACCATATCACTGGAATAATTCTATGAGGTATAATTGACGAATAGGATATTTCGAACTCATAACTATAATGGGAGGTATTCTGCATGAAGGTATTAATTATAACAGGAAGCCCGCATTCGAAGGGAACAACTGCATTGCTTGCAGATGAAGTTAGGGTTGGCGCAAAGGAAGCTGGTCACGAAGTCATTCGTATTGATACCGCAAAATTAGATGTTCACCCATGTCTTGGTTGTTATCATTGTCGCGATAACGATGGACGATGTGTATACAATGATGATATGACACAAATTTATCCACATCTGTTGACTGCAGATGTAATAATCTTGGTAACACCACTCTACTATTTTGGTATGACAGCACAACTGAAGCGTGTTGTTGACCGTTTTTTTGCTATCAATCCTATATTGCGCAAAACACCAAAACAACTCCATTTACTTGCTGCTTGTGGGGATAAAGATAAGTGGGCAATGGATGCCTTAGTCGTGCATTTTCAAACATTATGCCGTTACCTACATTGGCAAGAAGGAGAAAAGGTTCTCGCTATCGGTGCATATACTAGAGAAGACCTGAAAGACAGTGATTACCCAACGCGGGCAAGAAAATTGGGCGCAGAACTATAACTACAAAATGAATTCATATATTGCGCCACAGAATTGTTGTGAGCACACCTTCACAAAATTCATACACCCCTAACAATTAGCTTTAACTTCCAGTCATCTTACTAACTATATCTAGCCTGAGCTTATCCCAACTTCCACCCCTGTCCCCACCCAACAACTAAAAAATAAAACGCGTCGCCGAGAAAATTTGAATCTCAACCAACGCTTCACTCACTTACCGACATAAACGGTGTATTCCACTCAACCTCTATATCTAAGCCCTCGCCCTTTCGCTCATATACGACAATCTTGTCAATTAGCAAAGCCAAATCCGCGTGGGTAAGTTCCTTCTTATCAATGATCTCCTTCAAAATATCCAGTGCGCTTGCTACCTTTTCTTTCTCGTTATCCCTGAGTTCCTGTACGCTCTCTGCATCAATCAACTGACGTTCCAGCTTCTCAAGCTCGTCGCTAGATTCTTGCGTCATTTCAAGGAACAATTCTTCTTTGATTAATCCCTTCGCAAGTTGCCTCGAATAATTCTTTATCTCCCCCTTTTTGGCGTGGATAGCTGTCTGTAACCTATCAATGGTCTTTTCATTATCCTTGATCGAATGCTGCCTCTGCTCAAGGCTCTTGTCGAAATCATCCATTTTTAGTAGTCCGCTTTTGTAAAGGGCCTCTAGATGTTTGAAAATAATACCGTCAACATCATCATGACTCAGCATATGCCTTGAACAGTAAGCTTTGCCGTACTTATTATAGGTAGACAAACATAAAACAATTTCCTGCCACTCTTACTTACTGAGCCAATCGTAATAAGGTTTTTCCCACATTCCCCACATTTTAAAAGGCCAGTATACTTTTAAATTGATTTGTCCTTAGCCCTAACCCCGTTCTCTACCCTTTTAACAAACATGGCGTTGAGAGCCTCAAATTCAGCTTTATCTATAATGGCTGGTATAAGCCCCTCATTCACAAATTGGTCCTCAGGTGCAACCTTTATGATTTTCTTACCATTAATTTTGTTGCTCTTAGTTACTCCCCTTCGGACTGTCCCTATATACACATCATTCTTCAAGATCCGTTTGACTGTATCGCCATACCAGAGATGTTTATAGTCCCACTCCTTTATCCACCCATACCCATACAAGTTTTGTTTTCTTATAGCTGGTGTTTCTACCTGATGATCATTCAGATATTTGGCGATTTTGTTAAGGCCATTTCCTTCTGCATACAGGCGGAAAAGGAGCCGCACTGTTTCAGCGGCTCCTTCATCAACTATACATTTAGTTTTATCGGCAGGATCTTTCATATATCCAAAATGCGTAACATTAACCTCTCCGTTTTTCTGTTTAGTTCTCAGGGCAGCTATCGTCTTCTTACTAATATCCTTAACATAAAGCTCATTAAACCACCTCTTATTTCTTCGTCGGAAATGCGGGTGTCACATCAAATGTAGCGGAAACATCCTTTAGTAGTTCCGTGATCTTCAGATGCTGCGGGCAGGCGCTTTCACACTGCTTACAGTCGATGCAGTCGCCAGCCTTGCCGTGGTTGGTGGTAAGGTTAATATAGTAAACGAACTGGCTTGAAAAATTGCTGCTCATCGCACGCTTTGAGCTGTTATAGAGTGCAAAGTAATCCGGAATCGCGATGTTCTGGGGGCAGTCTTTCTCACAGTATCTGCAGGTTGTGCAGGGAATGGCCGTGTTTTCATTGATGATCTCGATGACCTGCCCGATGATCTCATGTTCATCCTTGCTCAAGGGTTTGAAATCTGCCATGTAGGACGTATTGTCGAGCAGCTGCTCCAGGGTATTCATACCGCTGAGTACCATCATCACACCCTCCTGACTGGCAGCGAACCGGATGGCCCAGGAGGGGACAGATGCCACCGGATTATAGTCCTTCATCAACTGTTCCGCTTTTTCTGGGACAAGAGCAAGGCTGCCGCCCTTGCAGGGTTCCATAACAATGATTGGCTTTCCGTGCTTTCTTGCCACCTCGTGGCATCGTCTGGATTGAATGCCGGGGTTTTCCCAGTCAATATAATTGATCTGCAGCTGAACAAAGTCCAACTCCGGGTGGGCGGTCAGAATCTCGTCCAACAGCTCCGGTGTATCATGGAAAGACATACCAAAGTTTTTGATTTTGCCCTCCTGCTTTTTCCGTAGGCCAAATCCAAAGCAGTCGAACTCACAGGCCTTCTTATAGGCGTTCACACCTATGTTATGAAGCAGGTAGTAATCAAAATAATCAACACCGCATTTTTCCAGCTGCTCATTGAAAATTCGTTCCATATCCTCCGCTGACTGAAAGTCTCTCATGGGCAGTTTTGTTGCCAGTTCAAATTCGTCCCTACGATATCTCTTGACAAGAGACTCTCTGACCACCTCTTCAGAACGATAGCCATGATAGACATAAGCTGTGTCAAAGTAGGTGAATCCTTTTTCCAGAAAGGTATCCACCAGTTTGTTGAACGTTTCGGTATCGAAGGATGTCTGGTCATCCTTATCCAGCAGTGGCAGCCTCATGCAGCCAAAACCAAATTTTTTATCCATATCTGTCGCCTCCGTCATATTTCAGTTTGTTGTAATCTTCATCTGACACAGGCTCCAGCGATTCAGACGGGCCTTTTTCCGGGCTGACCTCAATTGCAAGATGAACAAACCAGCTGTCTTTTGCTACGCCATGCCAATACACTGCGTCTGTTGGAATCTGGACAACATTGCCAGAATGCAAGTCTTGGGCGGGCTTGCTCCATTCCTGATAATAGCCCCTGCCGCCCGTAACCAGCAGGATTTGACCACCTGCGTGCTTATGCAGCTATTGCGGCAACCCGGCTCAAATTAATCCTCCGATCTTTTTAGCTCATTTTCTTTTTTAACTACCGATTGTTCATAACTCTCGATTTTATAATTTAAGCGTTCTAGGGTTTTCTTCATATCTTCCATTCTTGTTATGAGCTGTTTACGTTGCTCGATAAATAGTTCTTTTCTGGCCTCGATGGTCGTATCGCCCTGTTGAAACAGCCCAACATACTCAATCAATACTTCAATCGAAAGACCAGCACTTCGCATACATTTGATGAATTAGACCCACTTACAGTCTTCTTCAGTATAATCCCTGATTCCACTTTTATTGCGGTTCACAGTAGGAATCAGTCCGATGCGTTCATAATAGCGGAGTGTATCCTGTGAAAGATCAAATTTTCCACTTACTTCTGCAATCAGCATTGCGGTTCACCTCCTGATATCCAATATCATAACACTTGGAGTTAGCTCCAAGTCAAGCGCTTTTAAAAGGAGTGCAATTAAATTTTACTGCACTCCTTACCAGCCAATTCATTAAACATATAACCATTAATTCTAAGCCCAAAACATCGTACATTGAAGTAACGCCAACGTGCCCTGTCACGTTAAAAGGGATATAAATTACTATATAGGTACCACCAACAAAACGGCAGATTTCGTACGCTAAGCCATAGCAAGAGGAAAAACCAAAATCCTGTACGCTAACGAACTTTGGCTTCATAATCGGGCATGCATGCCCCTCTTAAAATTAAACTTGTTCAATTATTCCATCGTATGGTATGCTCAGACTGCCATTTACTAACTCCTATATTGTACCTTGAACAGCTTTTAGTAGGATGCTGTAATGAATATGATGAATAGGACGAGTTGCAAAATGAAGGTTTCAAATCCATTAGCTTTTCCTATATTAGTACTAGTATTTTTAGCTCTTGCTTTATAAACATGTTCGTCTTGACTTAAATGTACACTTAAATGTAATCCTTAAATTTCATTACCACCCCCCACCGAAGCAGAATAAGGTGTACCACTCCCACTTGTAGAAGTGGGAGTCTTACGATTTGGATAAATTTATAGCTATTGCTATACCCATACTTACGTTTCTTTCTCAATAACTACAGCGGTTCCATAAGCCACAATTTCACTCATCGTTTGCCCAATTTCACTGGAATCGAACCTCATCATCACAACTGCGTTTGCTCCCATAGCTTGGGCATTCTTAACCAAACGGTCTATAGCTTGTTTGCGTGTGTCTTCAAGTAATGATGTGTACTCATAGATTTCTCCACCGACAATACTGCGTAACCCGGCCATTATATTTCCGCCTAATCCCCGGCTTCGAACAACAACACCGAACACCTGGCCTCTAACATCTGTCACTTTATAACCTTTAATATTTTCGGTGGTAACCACTAACATGCCATATCCCCCTTTTTCATTTCTGGGTAATTAGAATGTTCTATTATTATGCAACGAACCAGTCAGATAAATGTAAAAGCTGGTTAATGCTTTTCTCAAGGCCCGAGAAAATAGGCACTATCCCTTTCATTCAACATCTTTTCAATCCTTCTCTTCATCCGTGATCTGAATCCCTTTGGAAAGAAAAAGATTATTTGAGATGACGCAATTTAACTTCTACAATAATACACAGGAAGCATTTTAAGCACCGCCTAAATAACAAAGGATTTCGCAACGGCGGGTTTTAACCGTTTGGTCAGCGATACCCCAATTAGAGCTTGCAGATAAATAAGGAAAGGTGGTATAATGACCACGGTATATAAATATACCATGGTCATTATAACTGTGTAGTTTTAATAATGGTAAATGGAGTGGATCGTTGATGACAAAAGAACCAAACCGGCAGGAAAGGAAAAAAGCTCAAACCAGGGGATTGATCTTCGAAACAGCGATGGAACTTTTCTTAAAGCAGGGCTATGACGATACAACTGTTGAGCAAATCGTAGCCAAAGCTGATGTTGCCAAAGGTACGTTTTTTAATCATTTCCCTACCAAGGATGCAATATTGTCTGAACTTGGTCGGCAGCGAGTGGAACTGGCTGAGGTGTTGCTACGAAAAGAGTTCAGTGTTCTAAGCAGCCCCCAAGAGAAGATCATTTGTTTACTAGAGGTTTTTGGCCAGGTTAATGAGGAAAACAAGGAAATTACGGAACTAGTGTTAAGACACATGTTTGTTCAAATGTTCTCTGATATTAAGCAGGAGAAACAAAACCAGCAGCAATTTATATTGGTCATTGAGGGCCTTGTGAGCGAAGGACAGATGCAGGGCGAATTTGTCAATAACCTTGAGCCCAGGCATGTAGCTGAGATCATTACCAGCATGTATTTCTTCACTCTTTACCAGTGGATACAAGGAGAACTAGAGAACTCTTTGCGACAGGAACTCCTCGCTAGGACTAATATTATATTAAGAGGGATACAAGCCAGACAGAAAATGGAATAGAGTCACTTAAGCAGAGAGTTAAAGAAAGTCGCTAGGATAAACAATTTAGAAAGTTACATCAATGAGAAATTAAGAAGTCCTGGGTGATTAAGGAGACTTAATTCATTTAGAGTTGTAAGAGTGAGCAGGGGGGAATGTTTGAGGATGGCTTTTATAGGAATTCTCCTGGGGATGTCAGCATCCATTATGATGCAGACCATTCTGGCCACTGTGCTACCGCAAGTGGTTCGCGAACTTGGGGGTGCCCACCTTTACGGCTGGGTCTTTAGTGGGTATATGGTGGCCTCTACTGTTACTATTCCCATATTTGCCAAGTTAGCGGATTTATACGGCAGAAAACGTTTTTATTTAGGGGGAATGCTCGTCTTCTTAATAGGTTCAGCTTTAAGCGGGACTGCAAATTCAATGACCGAGCTTGTGCTTTATCGAGCGCTTCAGGGTTTGGGCGCAGGCGCTATAGCACCGGCAGCTATTGCAATCATAAGTGACCTATTCCCTATAGAACAGCGGGGTAAAATGCTGGGTATTTTAGCGGTAGTTCAGGTCTTGGCTAATTTGGTGGGGCCTTTACTAGGCGGTTATATCACAGATAATTTTGGCTGGCAGTGGTCCTTTTTTGCCGTGCTTCCTGTTGGCATATTAGCTTCGATCTTTGTAGGAAGGGGTTTTCCAGAATTATCAAAGACTTCCAGTACATCGGATTTTGCTAAGATCGATTGGGCAGGCGGTCTTTTATTAGGGATTGGAACTACGATGTTTATTCAAGCTTTAAGAAGTTCGGTAGATTGGCAAGGAAAGCCATTATTAACCTTATTACTTTTTGGTCTGGCTGGAATGATTTTTACGGCTTTTTTCAGGCAAGAGAAACGCCACCTCGACCCTGTTGTTTCACTGGACTTAATGAAAACACAAAATGTTCTAGTATCCTTAGTAAGCGCCTTTTTATTGGGGACAGTAATGTATGGAACAATAGCAGTTTTACCTATCTATGGACAGGCGTTATGGGGGGGGACTTCTCTTCAGGGAGGGAAACTTTTACTTTTCTTTACGTTAGGAACAGGTCTAGGTGGGATTGTAAGCGGCAAGTTAACTCAAAAGTTCAGTTATGCCAGGCTAGCCTTAGGTGGCTGGACAGTGGTAACCATAGGGTTTTCTTTACTTACTTTTACAAGCAGAATCGATGTTTCTATTCTTCTTATGGCTCTATTAAACTTGATTAGTGGTTTTGGCTTAGGTATAACTATAGCGCTCTTTTTGTTACCGGCTCAGAACTCGGTGGCGGAAAATCGAAGAAGTGTCGCAGCTGGTCTAGTGCAACTATCCCGTAATCTCGGTGGAGCGATTGGGATTCCCCTTATTACAGGTTTACTAACTGCTACAGGTGGATTAGACCAAACCACTGGGACGACCGAAAATTTCTTCGTAATTTTCTTGGTCCTGGCCCTACTTTCAGCTTTGGGAGCCATAATCGGCAATCGTTTCAAAGGTTCCGTTATAATCGACCGAGAAAATTCTCGACTTAAGCCTTTCCAAAATACTTAAGGAGGCGGTATCGTGAAGAGTCGTTATATCTATTGTTTCGATGAACTGGACAAAAATACACTTGCTCTTGTAGGCGGAAAAGGTGCTAATCTTGGAGAACTGGTAAAAGCTGATTTTCCCGTTCCGGCAGGATTTTGTATAAGCGTGGCGGCGTATAAAAAAGCGGTCGCTGGTCTTGAAGAGAAGATCCATTTAGTTTTGGACAGTGTTGACTGGGAGAAACTAGATGATGTCGAGGAAAAGGCTGGGCAGATAAGAACTGTGATTCTGCAGGAGGCTGTATTCAATGACTTACAAGTCGAAATTGTCGAAGCCTACTTAAGCCTGAGTGGGAAAAGACAGCCTGCGGGAGCACTTGTTGCCGTACGTTCATCAGCCACCGCGCTGAGTGGGGAAAAACAACCTGCGGGAGCACTGGTTGCCGTACGTTCATCAGCCACCGCAGAAGATTTGCCTGACGCTAGTTTTGCCGGACAGCAGGATAGTTATCTCAATGTTCAGGGAGAAAAAAATGTACTGGACCAAGTTAAAAGTTGTTGGGCCTCTTTGTGGACGGCCAGGGCCATGGCTTACAGGCAGAAACAGGGCTTTGACCATAAAACAGTCTTTCTTTCAGTAGTCATCCAATTGATGGTTGATTCTGAAGTCGCGGGTGTAGCGTTTTCGGCAAATCCATTGAATGGTAAACTGGAACAGATACTTATTTCAGCATCCTACGGACTGGGGGAAACAGTCGTTGCCGGTACGGTAACACCGGACTCCTTTGTTCTGGCCAAAAAGGACCTTTCTCTTGTTGAAAGGACACTTGGGTTGAAAGAGAAACAGCTGATAAAAGAACCGGGTGGAAACAATAAACTCATCGATGTACCAAAGGCATTGAGGGAACGATTTTCGCTCTCTGAGGAGCAATTAAAGGAATTAGGCCAATTGGTGTGTAGGGTCGAAGAGCACTATAAAACACCTATGGATATTGAATGGGCGTACTTTCAAGGAAAACTTTACCTATTGCAGGCTAGGCCAATAACTACGCTTAAACAGGGTTCTAGCATAAAGGATAGTCTGATGTCTGGAAAATTGAGTAGAGTACAGCAATTTATGATTGATGATATTTTAGAACACTATCCGGAAGCTCCTACACCGCTGGATTATTCGGTAGTTACCATGAGTTATCAGTCCTTGCTGGATTCAGTGGCTGACTTAGGTAAGGTCTCCCAGGCTACGGAAATTATGACGCTGAGTAAGGATGGAGACTTAAGATTAAATCCCCCTAAAATACGGCCCTCCGTCCGAACCTTAGCGATACCTTTCAAGCTCTTTCGGAAAAACACGTTAAAGGCTGACCCCTGGCATAACACCTACGGGAAAAACATTAAACCTTTCGTCGATCGCGTTATGGCGGAGGATCTAGTTGGAAAAAGCGAGTCATTAATGATTGAACAATTTAGGGAGATATTTGACCTAGCATGTAAGGTCTGTGACTTAAGGTTTTACTATATATTTAAAGCTAACCTCATACCGATGACTGCCCTTTCCCTAATCTTGAAGTTGTTCTCTCCTAAAAGTCAACGGCCTGTTTTAACGGATCTAATGATGACTGCTTTGGATTATAAAACGGCAGTGATCGATCGAGCGATTAATCGACTTGCCGTTTTTGCTTACCAACATCCAGAAGTAAGAACGGTTTTTATCGAAGAAGACATTGATTTTTTTGGAGGAAAACCTATGAAGGATATATTTTCTCACCTAACAGGGGGAAACGAATTCTTACTAGGTGTTGATCGATTTCTCAAGGAATACGGTTTCCGCACCGAGAAAATGTATCAACCGTTTAGTGGAACGTCATGGCTTGAAGATCCGGCCTGTTTCTTAGTAATTATTAAAGCCGCCCTACAAGACACGCTCTTAGAGAAAAGGGAAGGAATTGAAATTGAGCGCAAGAACAAACACGAGCAATGGGTAAATTCGTTCAGCGCTGGATTAAAAGGACCTATAAAAAGAAGCTTCGAAAGGAATTACTTAAAAGTACGAGAGAATCACATTATCAGAGAGGATACCGTGTTTGCTTTAGAAAGTTTATTTACAGCAGGCCGGAAGATTGCCGGTGAATTGGGAAAGCGCCTAGTCCTGTGGGGTTCTCTAAAGGAAGCTGAAGACATTGTTTTTCTTACTAGAGAAGAAATCACGGAAGTTTTTTCAGGAAAAACTGATAGAAATAGTTGTATTCAAATGATAGAGGTACGAAAAAATCGGAATGCTGTGAATCAAACCTTATGGAAAGAAGCTCTTTATAGGAATTTGGATAGCAATGTAAATTCAGATAAACTTAAAGGTCTTGTGGGTAGCCCCGGGTTGGCAAAAGGGCCAGTGCGGATAATTACTGGCGTATCTGATTTCGGAAAACTAAAAAAAGGTGACATTCTAGTTTGTCCTTATACCGATCCTACGTGGACTCCCTTATTTGGTATGGTGGCTGCAGTCGTAGCAGATACCGGTGGGCCGTTATCCCATGCCGCTATTGTAGCGAGGGAATATGGCATACCCGCTGTTTTAGGCACGAAGGTGGGAACGAAATTTTTCCAAGAAGGAGAGGTTATTCTTGTAAATGGTGAGGACGGTTCAGTCTATCGAATTTAGTAGTAAACAATGATGATGCAAAACAATTGAGGTTTCACTTTAGTAATTCTTTACATTGTGAGTGAAACTCCAAAAATGGACAAAAAAATAAGCCCAGCATTTCTGCTAAACTATTGATATAAAGTAACGTCACAAGCCTAATGGATCTTTTATTAAAAGTGGATACGTCTTAGCAGTGGCGAAACTGTCGATGAAGAGGAATTTCCCAGGATGTCCAGTCAATTATATCTGAATCACTAAACCCTAAACGTAGTGTATAAAAGGTTTAGGAGTTCGCTATGGGGCGCTTGAGAACTGGTAAATAAACGAGATACCCTTGATAATCGCTCTCATTGTTGGGGCAAATAAATAAGCCCACCAGGATACTGCTAGGCTTATTAGTTGTATATTTATGCACCTTTTTACATGTTCTTCGTCTGATAAAGCAAATCTTCCATATTCGTAATCTTTAAATTATGCAACGTCCCAGGATAATTATTTCTAAAATAGTCCCATGCATCCCCACGGTTAATAGTGTATCGACCTTCTTGTTCGATTGTATCAGGTAACAATTTCATTACGTTTCTAGCCTTCTCCATATAAATTCGTTGACCTGATAGCAAGGTTAATACATTAGCAAATTGACCTGAAGTTACAAATATATTTTCTAAAGGCATCTACAAATTCCTCCTTTGATTGCTTATGAAATCAACAAACTGTAGCATTCACATTTTCCTAATTATTTTCCCCAAGCCTTTTAGAAATAATCGATATTTCTTTTAAGTGTACTAAAAAAAATAGCACTAAGAAAATGTAAAATATAATCGATTCTTCTTCAAATTTCACCTGTATTAGTGATGGTGCCATTCCTATTGACCACACGGTTTCAACTAATCTCCATCGGGCTTCAAAATATTCTTGCCGTTACCTTCCCTATCTACAAGATACATGATATGCAAAACCCATATACCGCCTTCATTTCCTTGTACCTTCTAGGATGGTTTTTTATTGAGATGTCCCCAGTAGATACGTTACGAGCAAGTCCCGAATAATGTTTGCAAACACCTGAACCAGAAAAAGTACTTACTTTTCCTTCTGGCTTAATCAAGGCTTTCACTTACTCTAAATATAGCTCTTTCAAGCACTCCACGTGCCCTATCACGCCATAAAGGCTATATTAGGCACTAAATTATTTATAAACAGTTGATTTGTCTAATACCTTATCAATAAATACATTTACTAATTCTGGATCAAACTGAACACCTGCGTTTTTTTGCAATTCTTCTATAACAAATGTTTCTGATAGAGCACTTCGATAACTTCTTTCACTAGTCATAGCATCATAGGCATCTACTATAGTTACTATTCTTGACACAAAGGGTATTTCGTCCCCTTTAAAGCCTTTTGGGTATCCTTTTCCATCCCATCTTTCATGGTGATGCAACACATAGTTAGCCACATCGGACATATCATTTACGGTATTAAGTAGTCTATATCCTATTTCTGGATGACGTTTAATTTCTTTCCACTCATCATCAGTGAGTTTACTCGGCTTATTTAGTACATTTTCATCTACAGCTATTTTACCAATATCATGAAATAACCCTACCGACTTAAGCTCCTCAATTTCACGTTCAGGTAATCCAAGGGCTTCCCCCATGTTTTTACATAGTGCTGAAACTCTATGGGAGTGGTGTTCTTCCCGTTTGTTTTTTTCATGAAGCGTATTTATTATGGCTTTAATTGCTTTCCCTCTCATGCTCGGGCTTTCATAGAGTTTTTTCTTATACATATAGTCTTCAGCTTTTTTGAGTATGTCTTGAGTTGTTTCCTCTTCAGTATTTTTAGTTTCAAAACCAAAAGAAAATAGAAATATTAATGGTGCCTACTTTTTCTTTCGATGCTAGATCAGTGATACGTTTTATGATTTGTTCTGTTTCAAAGGCATCCGTCTTAGGTAATACAATAACAAATTCATCTCCTCCGAGTCTGGCTATAATATCAGAAGCTCGGCATCCCTTTTTTATCACTTCAGCAACTTTCTTAAGAAGCTCATCACCCATGACATGTCCAAAAGAATCATTAATAAGTTTCAATCCATTAACATCACCCATAACAACGGTCATAGGAAGGTTTCGTTCTGTATCAAGTCTTTTTAACTCTACTTCGTAAAATCTGCGATTATATAACCCAGTAAGTTGATCGTGATAACTTAAAAACTCAATTTCTTTTAGCTTTTGTCTTTTTTCCGAAAAATCTCTAAACACTAATACCACACCAATAATTTTCCCATTTTCTTGCATAATCGGTGCGGCACTATCTTCGATAGGTCGCTCGATACCATCTTTTGATATCAATATGGTATGGTTGGCTAATTCAAGTATCTTTCCGCTTTCTAGTGTTTTCTTCACAATATTTTCGCACTTTTCCCGCGAAAACTCATTAACAATAATAAATACTTCTTCTATTGATTTTCCTCTTGCCGCTTCTTGAGTCCACCCAGTTAAAAATTCAGCTACTCTATTTATAAACATAATATTACCTTTATTATCGGTGGAAATTACTCCATCTCCTACCGATATTAGTGTTGTTTCCAAAAGATTCTTCTCTTTTTGAAGAGCTGTTTCCAACTTTTTGCGATTTGTAATGTCATGAAACGTCCATATTCTCCCATAGTATTTGCCTTCCTTGTCCATAACAGGCGCTGATTGTCTGTACAATACCATACCGTTCGTGAATTCAATCTCGTCATAGCTGGTTTCGTAAAGATGGTCATAGAGATATATAATCTTTTCTAAAAATTGTTCAGGGTCTTTAGTCAAGCCTACAACATGCTTAATCAACAAGTTATCATCTTCATCATCTATAATATGTTGGGGGACATTGAATAACTCAAAGATTCGATGATTGGTCAGAATCCGTGTTTGATTCTGGTTAACTACTAGTATCCCATCGAGTGATGAGTTCGTCTGTGCCTCAAGGAAGGCCGTCTTTGATCGCAACACCTCATCTGCCAGCTTTTGATCGTTGATGTCGCGAATACTCTCGATCGCGCCAATAATATTTCCTGACTGATCGTGCAAAGGCGAGGCCTTAGCAAAAACCCATGCTCCTTTATTATTGTAGACGGCGGGGCAAAACACTTCCGCCATGAGAGTATTACCTTCACGAATAAGGTTGGGATATTGTCTAGAAATCTCTTCGTGTTTCAAAAAGACTAAATCCATCAATTGCGGGCGCGCCTCCCCATAAAACGGGATAGTGTAGATGTAATCGCACTTGCCTATCATCTCTGCGGCAGAAATGCACGTTATTCTCTCAATGGCTTTATTCCAGATTATTACACACCCTTCCTTGTTAATGGCTAGAGTGGCATCTGGAAGAAAATCGATGATGTCAGTCAGTTGCCTCCGGTTCGACTGTAATGCTTCCTCTGCCTGCTTGCGTTCGGTGATTTCCTGCAGTAGATGTTGATTTATAATGTTTATAGAATCGTTTCTCTGAGTATGTATTTTTATAAACCTTGAAGAAAATATAGTACTTAAAATAAACACAACACTAATATTTATTACGTGAGATTTCCACATCGTGATATTAGGTAAAATGCTGGTTTTTGAAAACTCATAGAATGCAAAAAATATTGTTATGCCAAAAATATATAATATTATAATCTTTCTTGATTCTAGCTGTTTTAGATTGTGTTCTTCAGAATCCCTTGTTTTTTCTATATCTGACAAAGACGGTACATCCTTTCTTTTAAACATTCTCTGTAACAGAACCTTCAACCATCACTTCTCCTAATATTTTATATTTTAATTCATTCACTTCCGAGATAGCTAAAATAACATAATAGAAAACATAAATTTCTATGCCGTTCATAAAAAACTGTCAAATATCTTCAGTAAGCGGCCTCGGTCATATCCTTACGCCTAAATTACTCAAGACTTTACCCCGCGGGTTTACGCATGCACAGATGAAGAATTTCTCCATGGAGAAATATCAGAGACTTTCATATACAAATACCCTAGTCACAAAGAAACCCAGGTCTGCCGGAGGAATTTCACTAAATTACTTTCGCAGTTATTAGGATACCAGAATGATTTGCAAAAGGATAAAAAGTATCCTTACCTAATAAAAAACCTGATTTATAAATACAATTTATAAACCAGGCCGGTTGCGCTACTATTTTCCACATGTACCAAGCGCCCAAATAAATACATGCTTCAATTTTTCCTAAATTATAAATAATATTTAATTATTCTTCTCTTGTAATTATTCCATTATAACTTTGAATATGCGCAAAATTTGTCATAATGTGTCATTTAGTTATGCCTTTGAAGAATACCATCTCCTTAATCCGCAATGACAAGACTACCTTGCCATCCACTAGATTATCGAATTGACTACCTGCTAGTTTTAATTATTATACATTATGGCCTAATTCAAACTCGTAAAAATAATAGCTTAAACACGGAGCGATTATGAGGTGAGTAGACCGGGGGACTTACTGAGCTATTAATAGCAATAAATCTGTTTGAAAACGCTTGAATGAGTTCATATGTTTTATCTTTTGCTGCATTATCATCTTTATCAACTTTGCCATATTTCAAACCGATCAACATAATGGCACCGCTTACTGCGCCACAAGTTTTACCGATAAATCCCATACCAGCCCCGAAACCACAAGCAATTCGTTTTGCCATCTCCGTTTCTAATCCTAAGTCATGACAGTATGAATTCACCATCTAATTAGGTGTATGCCTCGCCTCGAATCAACCATAACCGATTTTGCCCGCCAGAGAGGAATTTGGACGAAAATGGAGAATATAGTCTCATGTGCCTTTAATGAATAGTAAATTATCCGAAGTCAGGGTAAATAAAAGGCTCATTTGCCGTATAAGCACATGAGCACATAAGTTTAGATATTTTCGAATTGCACCTGACTTTGGATAATTTTATTGGATGAAACTGCGGTAGGTAGTCACTATGGGGATATTAAGATTCCCCACCCCATTCATTTTATTGACTATGCTTCATTCCCCTTAAACTTATTAGCAGTTAGACCTGCATAACAAGTTTAAGGTACTTTGAACTGAGAAAAGTAGAATCACTTAAATTTTGTACTGATTGAAGAGTGTATCCACAAACTTCGAAGGCTTAACCACCGCGATAGCGGTTTAGTCCAATATCTGTTACCCGAAATATCCGTACCCACGTATGCTAATCTTGTCTTGATATATCCTGTATGCTTATTCTGTCTTGATTTGCATGCGAGTCTTTGTAGCTTCGGAAGGAATGGAGTGAAATGAGAAAAGACCCCCGATTTGGAGGTCTTTTCAAAAACTAATAAACGCGCATTTTGAATGTGAAACTAATGTTTTTTCTTGATTATAGTATATGACAATCAAGATTAAATAGTCAACTATTTTATTTGATTTTCTTACCATTATTTGGTTTCATTAATGGTTTTAAAATATATAAACTTGATAATTGCCTATTTATCTTTTTCCAATCATTATTGGTAATTGTTCTTATTTTTTTAGATTCCCACATAGGTTTATCAATTCTAATTTTACTGATGAAATAGAGGGATGAGAAAGATGGGTATAAAAAATAAGAAGAACATATTTATTGTTGGGTTTGTGATTATTGCAATTGGTGCACTAACTGTGTATTCAGTTACATCTAACAAATACATATTTGGTCAAAACTTTACTAAATACCTAAAGCAAGCAACTGGTAAAACAATAATGGTCCAAAAAGAGTTAAAGGTAACTTATTATGAAAAGAACTTTGTAGTCATCTTGAGTACACGAGTGGATCAAAAAAACGAGTTATATGCTAATTGTTTTGAGGAGAAACTTGGTGGACTTTTTTATAAACCAGCTTATGGAGCAATGCAAGGGGAGAGTAGATCGCTCTACGGAATGATGATTAATTTCATTAAAGATGATGGCTCGGATAGTAACTTCAAAGTGGTATACGGTTACAATAAAGACTTTAAAGCCATTAGTTATGAGGTTAAGAAAGCAAATAACGAAATTATAAAGGAAGATATTTCAGACCAAGATTATTTTCTTAAAACGTATCAAGATATAGTTTACCCTGCAGTGACTTTTGAAAATATCAATAATGAAGATATTACCAACTTCTTTATTTATGGAATTTAGGTTATAAGCTTAAGTGGATATCTGGGGACAGTAACTTCATATGACAAGGTGTTCCCGTAACTTTGCCAATATGAATGTAGTATGGCGCTACGGGAACACCCAGATCGTTAGGGCGGCAGACATACTTCTTAATGGATACAGAAATGTTTTTGAGGAGCGGAAAAATGAAAAGAATTTTTTTAGGAATATCTGTGGTCTTGGTGGTGTTTATGAGTGGATTTTTGTTCAAGTCATTTTCTGCCCCTTCATTAGCAACAACCTCCATAGAAGATGCACTTAAAAACCAATGGGGGATAATTGGTCAAACGATTCATATTGAACCGATCGAATATCAGGTGGTTGTTTTTTCTAAGAAAGGCACGGTGGACAGCTTCACATTGCGTTCAGATTTCGTCAGAAGAAACCTATTTGGGTGGAAATGGGTTTGGGGTGGCGGATTTAGTGGTTACACTGGACAATTCATTGAACAGGTGCCCGGTATAACTTCTCCATTGTTATGGGGAGAACTTCGAAACAACAAAATCCAAAAAGTAAAAGTTACTAACATAAGTAAAGGAAACTTTTATGATGCTAAAACTGTGAGCTATTTAGATACCCGAATTTGGTTTGTATTTCCAAGTAAGAATGATAAAGTGTTAAATATAGAGGGAATTTCAGAAAAAGGTGAAGTCATAGATTCACAGAAAATTGATCTTAGTAAAGACTTGCATCCAGATATTATGTTTGGAGAAAAGAAGTAGAAGATAATAAAGGTTTTAGATATAGCCAATTTAGTGGGTGTCCGTCGTGAAACTATAGTTCATTTGGAAGCTGGGAAATATGATCCGTCTCTCAAATTAGCCTTTGACATTGCAAAGATATTTAAAGTTCCTATCGAAGAAATCTTCACTTATGGGGAGTAGTTATTACACTGAACAAGATGAATTTTGTTTAAAGATCGCCGTTCGTGGCCGGGTTCCTGGCTCCATGAGACGTAATGCTTCGTAAATAGCCCCATCATCCTTATTGATAGAATGTTGGGGCTATTGTCATAATCTTTAGTTATAGGACTCAATAAATTAAAATTAGCAGTGTATTCGTTCGTAAGCGTCAAACCCACCGTACCTAGCAATAAACCAAAAAATTTGAGACAATACATTTTAAATGTGCAGTGAAAAGAAAAGAGCCTCCAATTGTACTGTAGGCTCTGTCGGGTTAACTATTCTTTTTCATAGATTTGCAGTTTTCAGGGAGTTTATCGGACCAGGGCAACAGATCTTGAAGAAAGTCCTTACTTGTTCCCGTATAGTGTTTGGGGATTGTCTCTAATATATGAACAATATATTCATAAGGTTTCAATCCATTGGCTTTGGCACTTTCGGTGATCGAATAGATAATAGCACTAGCTTTCGCCCCATTGGGGGTATTGCAAAATTCCCAGTTTTTACGACCTGTAGCAAAAATGCGTATGGATCGTTCCGCGGCCGAATTATCGATGGAAATACTGCCATCCAGAAGATACCGTTCGAGATAATCTTGTTGGTTCAAGGAATAGTTAATGGCCTTACCGATCATTGAGCCGGAGTCAATGGTTCCAACTATGGATTTTAACC